>NZ_BAAJLT010000014.1:0-191339 GCF_057552975.1 Alteromonas sp. 5NW40-0090 | reverse complement strand
GCGCACTTAGGTGCGCTTTTTTTATGCCTGTAATTTAGAACTTCTGGAGTGAAGCCCCATCAAAAACACGCCGTAAAGCCATCCATGGCGGCTTCGCAGCAGCGTCCCTGCTGCGATCAGTTTTTGATGGGGCTTCACTCCCTTCGCAATCTGCATAACAAAAAGCTTTGAGGAGGAGAGGAGTAACACGCCGTGAACCCGTCCGTGGGGGCTCCTACACCGCATCCCTGCGGTGTAGGGTTTCAGAGGGCACAACAATCACTCGCTGCTTCAACCATATCAAAAAGTTTGAGGGGGAGAAGAAGTAACAGGTTGTTGACCCACCGTTGCTTTTATATTGGGGTCTGAGCACCTGCTTCCGTGCAGCCAAAAGTTCTAGATTGAACAAGTACTCCACTTTGGCAACTATTAAGCTTGTGAGGACTGTAGAAATGCGCGAGACGGTTCTATTGTTACTGCGGGAAGGTCGCGTTATGCGTTACAGTTATTGACCGTTATAGTGGGCTTCTCACCTCGATTAGGGTGACGATAGGTAAGCTTACATACTTCATCTTCTTCAATCTCGTCATTGCTAAAGCCGCTAGTTTGCCTTTCTAGAGTGAAAATAACTTCAGGGGCTGAGCCTGTTAATTTCCAATCGTCTTCGGTGAAGTCTGCTACAAGCTTTAAATTCGTTTGTGTTGCGTAAGGATAGCCGTAGCGTACGCGAATACCTGAAGATAGGGTGGTATCAGCGCGGCCTTCAACACCCTCAAGGAGTGATTTAGCATAGACAATATCTGAAGAAGCGACTAAAGCTGACTTTAAGCCCTTGAGTACGCCTGCCTGCGCGTCTTTTTGAATATTTAAAAGTTTAGGCGCAGCGGTGACAGCAAGTATGCCGACAACAACAATTACTATAATTAACTCAATGAGAGTGAAGCCTTTCGTTTTACCCTGCATACCTTATAGACCTATCGTGCCCTAACTCGTTAAGTGTGTAAGTAAAGTGTATATCATTGAAAAAGCATCTTAAAATAGACTTAAGTTAAGGTCTATTTTGAGGGAGCTTAGGTATAAAAAAGCTAGGATAATACCTAGCTTAATTATAATGGTTATAGGCTTATACTGACCTACATTTGCTCGATTTTGTAGCCCTTCGCCTCTAATAGCGCGATAACGCTGTCATCGCCAACTAAATGTCCTGCACCAACTAAAACAAACTCTTGGTCTTCGTCGCCGAACATAGCTTCGATTTGAGGTAGCCAGTTTTGGTTACGCTTGGTAAACACATCATCATAAGAGGTAGGAGATTCACGTTTGAATGTATCTACCACCAACTCATCAATTTGTTCAGTATCACCGTGTCTCCATGCCTTAATGGTGCTTTGTAGCATTTCTTTTAGCTCTGGTAAGGTTTCTAATGTTTCAGAGATAAGACGGTCTTCTTCGCCTGCGCCCATGTTGGCCAGCATGTTGATTTGAAAATCTAGTGATTCTAAGTATTCGCTTGTTTTACCGTCACGTGCCGCTAACTGCATAAAATAGGCATCTACCCCTTGCCCGGCCATCTGAGAGCGTTGTGCTTCCATAGCAACTAACATTGATGCAACCATACCAGGCTTAAATTGAGCTAACTGATCTGCATTAGCGCCGAAGTTAGCTAAATAAGCATTAAGGGCCTGATAGGTTTTTTCTGAAACATCATCTTTAAGCGATTTGCCTTCTGCATACGCGAGCCCTGCCATCATTTTTTGCTGACCTTCGATATCCGTAGGGTCTGGCATTTTGACTTCAAACACTAATGTGTCTGCTTGTTCATAAACGTCGGTAAATTCACTCGGCAGCGGGAATTCAGAAATGGGTAAAATATGGATAGTGCCACCTACATATACGGCATCCTCACCATTAGACACTTTCCAAACGGACGTTTGGCTTTCAGTGTCGGCTATAGCAGATGTTACAGTAGATACAGCGAGCCCTAATGAGAACAGGAGTTTGTGTATAGAAAAGCTTTTCATCTTCATCCCTAAGGTTATGTACTTATTATTAGTTAAAGCGTGCGATCTAGTATCCCTTCGCTTTTAAAAAAGTCGTAATCATTTCAACGGTAGTGAGTAAACTATAAGCTAGCATAACAAAATGCAATCTAGATATAACCTGTACTTAGAGCAGTTTTTCAAACTACCTAGAAAAAACGCGTCTCGATCTCGGGAAGGTCTGGTATGTATCCTAGCGGCATTCTGGGAATTTGAAAGGGAAATAGCCATTACTGCATTCCTTCGCTTTGCTAGGTCACTTGTCAGCGCCTTCTGAGTGGGCAATTAATTATAACGGTGTCTTGCAATCGGAGAGGGTCCATATATGGTATTAAAGCTTTGTTCACAAACCTTAACGCTTTTAGAAAGCTACTGATTTACGTCAGGCGTTTATTCATTATGAAATTCACATACCTAATGATGTACGTACTTATACTCTTGTTTACTCCTACTACATTAGCTACTACAAGACCTATGCACAATAATAAGCCCCCATTACCCCAAGCAGCCAGTGAGGCGCTGATAGAAAGCATCTCAGCATTTCCCCACTTCACCAAAGAAGAAGTAATAGCGAGTACGCCTCGTAATAATGAAGAGTGGAGAGACTATGTTCACGCTAGAAATAGCGAGCAGAAGAAAAAAATCAAAAAGATGAAGAAAGAGCTTAACGTAGATGTTGAGCTAATGAATATAAATGATGTAGTAGTGCGCAAGTTGACACCTAAAATGATTACGCCTGAATTTGAAGATAAAGTTTATTTAGATATTCATGGTGGGGCGTTTGTCCTTTTTGGTGGTTTACCGAGCATTGAAGAAGGGCTGCTTGTCGCTGAAAGGTTGGGCATTGTGGTGTACAGCGTTGACTATAGGATGCCACCAACGTTTCCTTTTCCAGCTGCACTGAATGACGTAGTTGCAGTTTACAATGCTTTACTCGACCAAGCTGGTAAGGGAAATGTATTTGTGGGTGGAACATCTGCAGGAGGTAGTCTGGTCCTTTCACTAGTTCAGTCTCTTATCACAAGTAAAAGTCCTCTACCGAAAGCTGTATATGCAGGAACGCCATGGGCCGACCTTACCAAAACCAGCGATAGTCTTTATATAAACGAGAGTGTAGACGGTGTGTTAGTGACCTACGATGGAACACTTGAAGCTGCCGCCAACCTATATGCTGGCAAAAGAGCACTAACAGACTCGGCTATATCGCCACTTTACGGTTCGTTTGAAGCCTTCCCACCAACTTTGTTAGTGACAGGGACGCGAGACATGTTTCTAAGCGATACGGTAAGGGTGAGTCGTGCAATACGTGATAGCGGAGGTGTTGCGCAAATAGAAATTTTTGAAGGGCTATCTCATGCCGAATATTTGATTTTCTACAAAACGCCAGAGTCTGAAACGACTTATAGCACGATGAAATCCTTTTTTCTTTCTGCTAACTGATTCTAATTAGCCAGTACGCATACCTTTCAGCATGCGTACTAAGCGCGCCATTACACAGGCTTAACTAAACGAATACTTCGAAGCCACCACTACGAAATAAACACTACGAAGCAAAATTTACGAGCCAAAGATTACTGTTATTACGGTAACGATAGCTCCAATACCGGCAATTTTAAGCCCGTTCTTGTACATGGGTAGTTTGGGAACAAACATCAAAAACGCGGAAATCACAAAAAACAGCAGGCCTATGCCAAAGCTAATATTAAGCCAAAAGAGAGGACTATTATTTGTTGCTTTGTGCAGCTTCACCATTTTAGACAGGACGATAGGATAGTCTTTTTTGGTGATAGTGGCTTCACCCGTAGCTTTATTGTACTGGCCTACATTAAGTACGACTTCGTCTACATTTTCACTGGTGACTTTACTGCCTCTCATTTTAAGCAAAGGCAGCAATTCTTCACCTGATAGGTTTGCTTCGAATTGCCTAGTCTGGACTTGTTCGTACTTTAATATATCGGTAGGGCGAAAAATTAAAAGAATGCCGCTGATAGCGTATACACCCATTATTCCTGCGAGAAAAAAACCAAGCCAACGGTGATATTTGCGAAAAGCCATGTGAAATTTAGGTGATGCCATATTTTTATCCGCCCCAAAAAAAGAGCGTAGTTATAAACGAGAATACATCTTATTTAAAGTGCTGATTTCTTATTTGACCAAAATTTACGTTAAGTAACCGTTTTGGCTCAAGCTTGTGCGAATGAGAGTCGTAAAAATCAACCAAGTGGTATGAAGAGTTGGAAAAAACTACGTCAGAGTTAGACTTTAGTCTTACAATGGCGTTAAACCATGGAGACAAATGGTTTAATGTTAAAAGACAGACTTAGGCCTTTTAAGCGTTGTTACATGCTAAAACTTCAAAGGCCTTAGAAAAACAATATTAGGATAATAAAATGCAGTCTATTGCCATAGTGATACTGGGCATCATTGGAATGTTGCTCGGTTGGTTCGTCTATTCAAAATTTATTGCGAGCCGCATATTCAAATTGGATGATAGTTTTGTAACCCCAGCCCATACCATGCAAGATGGTGTCGACTTTGTTCCTACCAATAAAGTAGTGTTATGGGGCCATCATTTTACCTCAGTAGCAGGCGCAGCACCCATAGTAGGGCCAGCGATCGCAGTTTATTGGGGCTGGGTTCCTGCCGTACTATGGGTTGTCTTCGGCACGATCTTGTTTGCCGGCGTCCACGATATGGGCGCGCTATGGGCAAGCGCTCGTCACAAAGGCAAATCCATGGGAGCGCTCTCTGAGAGCGTTATCGGTAAACGCTCCCGTGCGCTTTTCATGATAGTAATATTCCTAGTCCTTCTTATGGTTAACGCCGTGTTCGGTGTTGTTATCGCTAATTCTTTTGTTTCTCAGCCCAATGCGGTTTTCCCTGCGTGGATGGCGATTGCAGTTGCATTGATTATCGGTCAGTTGTTAAAGCGTAACTTCAGCCTTATTCCTTTGTGTATTGTTGGCATTATTGTGCTCTACGCTTCGGTATATGCAGGTAGCTATATCCCACTGAGTTTGCCAGAAACTATGTTTGGTCTAGCCGACAAAGCAAATTGGATCATCATTCTCTTTGTTTACGCAGCTATTGCCTCCCTACTGCCGGTTTGGATGTTGCTACAGCCTCGTGATTTCATTAACGGTATGCAGCTGCTTGTTGGCTTATTCTTGCTTTACGGTGCGGTATTCTTTGCTATGCCAGATATCACTGCGCCAGCATTTAACACGCAAACTGCAGTAGATTCACCAAGTCTCATTCCATTGCTGTTCGTTACCATTGCGTGTGGTGCGGTTTCTGGTTTCCACGGCATTGTATCTTCAGGCACTAGCTCTAAGCAGCTAGACAAAGAGACTGATGCGCGCTTTGTTGGTTACTTGGGCGCTATCGGTGAAGGTTCATTGGCACTTATTACCATTGTCGCAGTAAGTGGCGTTGCGTTTGCTGCATCACCTGAAGAGTGGCATGAAGTATACAGTCACCTGGGCGCTGGCAGTGTTGGCGCGTTTATCACTGGTGGAGCAAACCTTATTCAGCAAGGCTGGGGATTGCCAGTAGATTTTTCTTCAACGATCCTTGCTGTAATGGTTGTTCTATTTGCAGGCACTACGATGGATTCAGGTGTACGCTTACAGCGCTACATCATACAAGAGTGGGGTGATATCTATTCTATTAGTGCATTGAAAAACGGCGTTATAGCGACCCTTGTGGCGGTTGGCTGCTGTTTGCTACTCGCGTTTGGTGCAGGCGGTGCATCAGGCAGTGGAGGTATGATCATCTGGCCCCTATTTGGTTCGACTAACCAAATCTTAGCTAGCCTTACTCTATTGGTTATATCGGTTATGTTGATAAAGCTAGGTCGACCTGCAAAGTATACGCTTATACCCATGGTTTTTGTGTTGATTATGGCTTTCTTTGCTGGGCTGATAAAGCTTAAAGAGTACTACGTAGAAGGAAACTACTTGTTGGTTTTCTTAGACGCAGTAGTGTTGGTAGTTTCAGTACTCGTAATGCTCGAAGCTTTCTCTGTAGTGTCTAAGCTTAAAAAAAGAAGCAACACAAGGCCACACAAGAATAAGCAGCTTAATGATTAACTGAACAATGATTCGATTTTTCATGGTTGACCTCTGAGTTTAAAAAGCACACTCACGAGACAGTCAACATTCGGCCAGTACTTTTGTACTGGCCATTTTTATTCTTCTACAATCAACCTAATCAGTTTTGTTGATTTTCTGTCACACCCTATATCTGTTACTATCTGTAGTGTTTAAGACAACGTAACTTTGTCTTCAAGCAGAGCATGTCTTTGCGCATTGAAGCTTAAGGCTAGGTTACAAGAGAGGCTATGTGTCAGATATCATTTTACTAGGGCAAAACTTTCTAGCGCTGTTCATGGAATCAGCGCCATGGCTGCTATTGGGTTTACTGGTCGCAGGAGTGATGCATGAGCTAGTACCTGTGTCTTTTCTTGAAAAGCATATGGGCAGTGCATCATTTGGCTCTATTAGCAAAGCAGCTATTATCGGCGCGCCTTTGCCACTTTGTTCATGTGGCGTTATTCCTGCTGCGCTCGGTTTGCGCCGAAGTGGAGCTTCTAAGTCTTCAACGATATCTTTTTTGGTGTCTACGCCCGAAACTGGCGTAGACAGTGTCTCTGTGTCATACGCATTACTCGGACCTCTATATGCCATTGTTAGACCCATCGCGGCCATTACAAGCGCCATTTATGCTGGTTTGATGGTACGTTTTTTCGCAGAAGCAGAAGAAAATCAACAACGACAGTCTAAGGTGACGGAGTCATCGTGCTGTGGGTCAAAGCAAGCACCTAAACTAGAGTCGCAAATACAGGCCAGCACGTCCTGTTGTGCAAGCGAAAAAATACATGCTCATAACCACGAAAGCACAGACACGCCTCTACCCGAGTCTTCGCCTTCGAAAATCACAAGCGTGCTTTCATATGCCAGTGGCAAGTTACTTGAAGACATTGTGTTATGGTTATTAATTGGTTTAGCACTTGCCGCGGCAATTAAAACGTGGGTACCCACCGACTTTTTAACGCAATGGGGTGATGGCGTGGTCGCCATGCTAGTTATGGCGCTAATCGGTATTCCTATGTACATATGTGCTACAGCGTCAACGCCACTCGCGGTGGGGTTTCTTGCGGCTGGGTTATCGCCCGGCGCTGTTTTAGTGTTTTTAATGGCAGGGCCTGCCACTAACGTATCAACCATGGGCATGATCAAACAAGAAATGGGCACGCGAACATTAGCGCTTTACCTTTTCAGTGTTATCTCTGCGAGTATTGGTTTTGGCTACGCACTGAACTACCTAGTATCTTCGTTTTCTTTAGCCTCTATGCTCAAAACGCAAAGCCATGTTCATGAGCACGGTGCAGACGTTCAGGTGATTTATGGGCTATGCGCGATTTTATTGGCGGGGTTAATGTTAAGGCTGGGTCTGAAAAAGCTGCAGCAACACCGTCATAACCAAGAACAACATTCGGCGTGCTGCGGCTAACAGTAGCCCAGCGGATGCCTTTCATAATTAAGCGCTCAAATGATATCCATTGAGCGCTTGTATATCCCGCTCTATTATCCATAATAGTCGTTCAACTTATTAAAATTAAAACGCGTTTAAACCTACAAGGACGCTTGGAATAACTACATGCTTTTACTTATTGTGTACGTCTTCATTGCACTGGGCTTTTCTTTTTTGTGCTCCATTGCAGAGGCTGTGATTCTGAGTGTTTCGTCTGCTTATATCTCTGTGTTAGAGAAAGAGGGCAAAGCCAGTGGTGCGCTACTACGTAAGCAAACCGATAATATAAATACGCCTTTATCTGCAATATTAACGCTGAACACTATCGCTCATACTATGGGAGCTGCCGGGGCAGGTGCGCAAGCGGCAGCAGTATTTGGTGACGCCTATCTAGGCGTTATTTCAGCAGTCCTTACACTCCTTATTCTTATTTTTTCTGAGATTATCCCTAAAACACTTGGCGCAACCTATTGGCGAACACTAGCGCCAGTAACCGCATATTTTCTTAAATACCTTTCAATTGTACTTATGCCGTTCGTTAAAATGTCTGAGCTAATGACGAAAGGCTTTAAAGAAGACAGCCCACTTCGCGGGTTAAGCCGTAGTGAGCTACACGCCATGGCAGAGTTGTCGGGGCAAGAAGGTCAACTAGCTAATCACGAAGCGGCGTTTCTACAAAGCTTGTTAAGCTTGCACGAGTTGAAAGTGAAAGACGCAATTACCCACCGCACGGCGCTGTTTAAAGTATCTGAGTCGATGACGGTAGAAGGCTTTTTCCACAAGCACGCCAATATCGAATTCTCCCGTATCCCCGTATTTGAAGACAGCGACTCAGAAAACATTACCGGGTTTGTTATGCGTTCTGATTTATTGGTGGCACAAGCCAGAGGAAACACGGATAAGCCACTTTCAGAATATGCAAAAGACATGGTTACCGTGTTAAACACTATGCCGCTGTCAGTCACATTCGAGCACTTTATCAATAAGCACGTACATATGTTGCTGGTAGTCGACGAGTACGGTGGTTTAGAAGGGGTGCTTACGCTAGAAGACCTCCTAGAGCGCTTGTTAGGTGTCGATATCGTAGATGAAAAAGACACCACAGTAAGCATGCGTAGGCTTGCTAAAATGATGACCAAGCGTAAAGAGCAGATGATGATCAAGAATGTACCTGATGCATCGCTTGAAAAGTCGGCAAATAAGAAATAGCATTTTAAAACTAGAATGCGTTAACCGTTAAAACAACTATTAAGGATGATAGACATGGTTTGGGCCGTGACAACTAAACGTTCGTTTTTTAAAAAAAGCGCCAGCACACATCTTTCATGGCGCGCCCACATAGCTGAGCGGAACCCGTTTATACTCGCGGTGTTACTTTTTTCGGCTTGTACCTCAAGTATAGCTGCGCAAGAACTTAGCATTCCTTGTGATGAAGCTGAACAAAAAGCTCTTGCAGAGGCGAAAGCCGATGAAGTTGAGCGAATAACCGCATTCACACCTGCTACTCCTCTTGAGCGAGTGAATCCAAGATACCCGACTACAGCCGTGAGAAAAGGCCGTGAAGGATGGGTTAGATTAAGCTACGTTATCGATGAAGAAGGTCGCGTTAAAGATCCTGTCGTTGAAGATTTCTTCGGAAGCCCGTCTTTCAAGCGCAGCGCACTATCAGCAGTTAAAAAGTGGCAGTATAACCCTGCATTAAAAGATGGCGAACCTACTCAACAATGCCATCAAGCGGTTCAATTGGATTTTGCTATTGACGGAAAAACTGGCGCCACTCGCAAATTTATTAAAGCGTATAAAAACGTAGATGAAATATTCAAAGCAGGTAATATTGAAGCGGCAGACGAAGCTCTTAAAGAGCTATTGAGTTGGGACACGTTAAATCGGTACGAGAATGCGTGGTTGCTCAACTTGGAGTCACAGATTGCAAGAGAACAAAGCGACATTGAAAGAGAAGCGAAAAGCCTAACGCGATTACTTTCCAGTAATGGACAAAAGCGTTATAACAATGCCGTTTTTGATGACGATTATGTGGCTTACGTACTTCAGAGGAAAATACTTCTTGATGCGCAGCGTGGATATTACGCCGAAGCCCTAAAGTCGTACAGTAGGCTTCAAGAAATGGAAGAGCAACAACCGCGTATTGAGGAAGTTGCCGCAATAGTAGATCAGATTAAAACATCTATTGCGTCTGAGAAAAATCTTCAGGTACCCGTAAGCATGGGAGACAACGGACGTTGGTTCCACACGCTGGTGAGAAACAAGTTTGCTTTTAATAACATACAGGGCGAACTTGATACTGTAGAAGTTCGCTGTGACTCTCACCGAGAAAAGTTTACCGTGGCCGAGGCTCACATTTGGCATATTCCACAAAGCTGGGGGCAATGTCAGGTTATGGTGAAAGGTGACAGTGCCACCACATTCGATCTTATTGAAGTAGCTGAGAGTTGATAGTTTCGTTAAGACGAGCTAAAACTGGATATAAGGGTTTAACCATATGAACCTTAAGCTGCGTATAGCTGCACTTGCTGTCGTCATCCTTTTACTTTATTACTTACTTGGCCATTCATCTGGAAGTGAACCTAACACAGCACAATCAAGCCAAAAGGTAGACCAAGAGATAACAGGCACAACAGCTGTTGTGCCAGAATCTCACTTTACGCAAAAGGAGTCTGAAAGCGACCTTAACGTTTCTTTGTTAGAAAACCACAGCGCAAGTCGATGGTGTTCCACAAAAACAGATATTGAGTATTCAGATAGTGTAAGAGTAAACAAAGAATCTATAGAGTGGGATATCGACAGGGGCAATATTTTGTTAGCCGCCAAAGATTCAGTGTTTGAATCCCCAAATACTATTTTGCTAGCGCCTTATGCGGAATTGGACTTGCAAGATCTCATTGCACACGCAAAAAACGACGATTTGTTCGCATTGTTGACTATTATGCAGCGCAAAGATGTTCCTATGAAATATCGAAATAATGCTGCTCGTCATTTAACGGTAATGGGAAATACCTCGATTGCATTGTCACATTTAGTTGTTATAGAACTCACACGAGCCCACCATATTTACGAAATAGAAGGGCAAATCAATGAACAAGTAAAAGCACACGTAGTGAATAGTTTAACGTATGTTAGCTATGGGCTTGAACAGCTTGATGTATCCGCCCTTCGCAGTTATTTGTATTTTGTTCAGCGATACGAAAATGGAAGTTATGGTCTAGATGTAGAAGCAGTACTCTCTGAAAAGGAAGTAGAAGGTGTGAATTTAGCAAAAGCGCAATTTAAACAACACTTGAACCAAAAAAGAGAAGAGAAGTATCTTTCAGCTATTGAGGAAAAAACGTTTCCAAAAGTGGCAAAGCATCAATTTGAAAAAAGCTTGCTTCTTGAATACCGTAATTTCGGAAGTCTGATACTGACAAGTAACAATCTGAAAAACATGGGATATGACTTTAAACGTCTACCAGAGTGCGCTAAGCGTTTACTTTAGAAACGAATATCGAGTGTAAGTCGATTAAACCCGCAAATAACTTTTATCAATGAAAAGTCGCTTAATTAGAAAGCGACCGTAAATGCCAACTGGAACAAGTGCTCGGTAAAGTGCTCGCTGTCTTGAAAAAAGCGAAGGTTTTGCTGAGTGCCTGAGTTTATTTGCCATTCGGCGGTAATTGAGAAGTATTCGCTAATGTTGCGCTCAGCGCTGATGGTAAGCGCACGCCCTAAACTGCCATTAGGATCTAGCGCGTAATTGTCATCATCATTTACTTGATACCAGTCAGCACGTGCAGCAATCGTGTATGGAGTCATGCTGTATACAGCAGCAACAAAACCACTTTTAAAATCGTTATCTACAATACTTTCACCCATTAGCGTGTCGCCCACCAGAAACTGAGAAAATACCCTGAAGTTAGTGTTATACATGTAGCGCAGCGTTAACGAATGAAAGCGTGTATGCCATGCGTAGATGCGGTCAGACTCGACGACATTGGCATCTGCGTTGTTATCGTAATAATAGTAGCGCATTTCAGCCATACGCTTGTACGCCACATGCGCGCCAAAATAGTAGCCGAAGTGGTTGTCTATTTCTCTAAAGGGTTCGGTCCATGCAGGGGCACCCAATCTATCCTCATCGATAACACCTGGTATAGGCAGAAAATTCAGCCTATCTTTGTAAAGCGATTGTCTGTCGTGAAGCGCAAAGCCCCGCCAAGAAAGTAGCGTACCTGTAGTATCGTTACCTTTAAATACACTGCCCAATACTTTCCACGACCAGTTGCTTCGTACTTGTCTGCCATTTTGTCTAAAGCTAACTTCAATGCCTCCGATTCTGAGTTCTTCACCGATCCAGCTGTTTATGGCTGAGTTAGTGAGGAAGTGAGGAGATAGCCAGCCAAAATCTGTGTTTTCAGCAGATATAGCAGGGTAAAAGGCACCCACTTTTACTTCAGGTTTTATCGAGGAAGCACTAAGTGGCCGATACTTGAGATATAGCTGAGAAAAGTTGAGCCGCTCTTCGCCGTCGCTGTAAGCATTTAAAACACCAGATAATGTCCAATCATCAAACAAACGCAGGTTGGTTGAGATAACGGCTTGAGAGAGGTGTAAGCCATCATCTTCGAATCGCTGGTGGTTTTGGCCAAAGTCTTGGAAGCTTTGCGTATTTTCTTTTAGCGCCCACGTTCCACGCAATAAAAAATCCGTTTCTGCGTAACTAGCTAACGAAAACGCTAGTGAAAATAGCGTTAATATTTGAGTACCAAACCGCATCAATAGTCGCCGAAACCAGAATCGAATCCCTCATCACTGGTTATATTTGTATTAAGCATCCAGGTTACTTGAGTATCGGCAGACACAGAAATGGACTGTGGAGGGAAAGCCTTTTCACCTTCTACTTGTGGGTGCCAAAAACGTACAGTGTATTCACCATGAGGTAGCGAAACTAAACCCTGCCCCTGAATATCGGTCTTTCCATAATAAGGAGTGTCCGCAACAACAATGTAGCCCAGCATCCAATCGTGAATATTACAACCAATATCGACAATACCAGCATTTTCAAAGCGTAAAGGCTCTGCGGTAAATTCTTTATAAAGCTTTAGTTCGAATTGCTTTGTGGGAGAAAATGAATAGACATGATGAAACAAGTTATCTGCATTAGGAAAGGTCACTTCAGTACCCGCTTTTACTACAAGCACGTGTGGAACAAACTGTTTGTCTATTTGATTCATTATTGCTGGTTCTTGATGCGGCATCTGATGCGCCTCGACCTCGAACTGAGGCTCAAAAAGAAACACGCCGTTGTCGACGGGGGTGCCATCGCTATTATTCAGCGTTATAGAAAACTTTGCGGTGCGCTCATTTTGTCCTAATGCCATACTTGAACAAGCCATAATAAGAAGGGCGCTAAAAATTGTTTTGTGTTTCATTCAAGTACCACGGCACAAAGTATTCAAAGAAGACGTCTGTTGACTTAACCATAGAATAAACCCAGTAATATACAACTGCGTTACACCTTTAATATGAGACCTTATTGACTTCGACTTTATTTCGCTTTTAAGAAAACTTTCGCGCTAGTGCTTGTGTTTGACAGCGATTAAACCTGAGAGAACTTTCTTACCAAATTATGGTAAACATGATGAAGTCCATCAAGTTGTTCTCGCTCTGCGGTGCCGGCGTTAACTAGCGACTGAATACTTTGGTCAAGCTGGAAAAGGGTTTCACGCATTTGTTGGTCGCTCACCATACTTTGCAGCCAGGTGATAGCGGCAATACGCTCGCCTTTAGTGACTGGCGTGACTTTATGGAGACTTGATGATGGGTAGAGTATGGCGCTTCCCGCATCGCATTTAACTTTTTGCTCGCCAAAACCTGTTTGAATAACTAGTTCACCCCCTTCGTATTCATCTTTATCGGTAAGAAAAATCGTCATCGACATATCGCTACGTAAAACATCGGGCGTATTTGGAATACGCATAATTGCAGCGTCTACATGATAGCCGTAAGTTTGTGACTCACTGTAGCGATTAAAGCAAGGTGGAAAAATACGTTGGGGTAGGGCAGCAGAGATAACTTTGGGATGATTGCCCAACTTACTCAACAATAGGTTAGCAAGCTGTTGAACACGCTTGTCTTGGGCATCCGCCTGACCGTTATTTTTGACACCTGCAGCCATTCCCATTGCCGTGTTCTTGCCATCAACAAAAGGAACGTTAGAAAGCTGCTGACGAAACTGAGCAACTTCATTCTTCGTCAATAAGTCATCAATAATAATCATTTTCTCAACGCTTTTTAGTGTGTTTTTGGTAGAAAAAGACCTAGGCAGTTGCCTGCCTAGGTTATGCTAGCATTAAAATTCGTAGCTAACGGTACCTGTAATGTTGCGACCATCACCGATATACATGAAGGCGCCAGAACGATAGGCTGCCGTCCAGTATTCTTCGTCAAACAAGTTTCCAATGTTAACACGGAAAGTTAGTGACTCTGAGTGATAGTAGTTAGCGAATAGGTTAACCACTTGATAATCAGGAACTACGATGGAGTACTCACCGGTCTCAGCGCTATAGCCAGCCGCAGTATCTGGTTGACCACCGTACATTTCTGACTGGTAGCTGTAATCCCCACCAAAGGCAAACTTCTCATTAGGCTGATAGCGCATTTGAATGTAGAAGCTTTCGTCTGCGAAGTTGCTTAGAGCAAGACCGATATTGTCGTCGCTGTAAGACTCAAGAACTTCAGAATCCATAAATGCAGCAGAAGCCTGAACGCTAAGCTTATCGGTAATATCACCGCTTAAGCCGAACTCAATACCTTCTACGCGGTTTTCACCTGTATTTAATGTACCTATCGTTGAGTAAGCATCACCTACACTTTCGTGTACGTCGCTCTTAGTGATGCGAAATAGTGCTGCGTTTGCTACAAGTTTTTCGTTAAATAGTGACCATTTAGTACCAATTTCGATATTTTCTACCTGCTCTGGATCAGCTTGAGAAGCTTGCTCTGGCGTGCCACAAATGCCGCCATAACCACAGTTTGCGCCAAGATCAGACTCACCGCCGTTTATATTGGTCGCCGTGCTATACGACGCATAAATGTTGCCGTTTTCAGTTACATCGTAAACCAACCCTAAATGACCGTTGTACAATTCGTCTGAGAATTCGTAAAGGTCACTAGAAGTTTGGTTGCTATAGTCATAGCTATCTACACGCAAGCCTGCGAAAACATTTAAGTTATCGGTCAGCTCAAAGGTGTCCATAACGTATAGTGAGTAAGTTTCAATGTCGAATAGTGCATCCACGTCGCCACGGGTGAAAGCTTTGCCCATCAACGAACTAATGTTATCAACTTCATTGCCACTGCCATCTAATAGGCAGTAACTTTCAGATACACCGCGACGACCGCCGGTTAAGCAGTTTGATGGATTAGTGTAATCCATATTGAACACGCCGTTATCTACTGACTCGTCGGTGTATTCAAAACCGAACACGAAACGGTGATCAATACCTGCAAAAGCCGTATCCCAGAATAGGTTAAACTGGGTAGTTACATAGTCAACTTCCTGCCAACCTTGGTGGTTGCTTAACGATAGTGTATAAGCACCTGGTGCTGTAGGATCGGTGGCGTCACGGTTAGTGCCACGCATACCGGTGGTAATATATTCGTTCTCTGTCTTACCCACACGAGTAGCGTTATAAAAACGCACGTTATCACTAATGTCATACTCAGTACGCAAGGTGAATGTGGTCACTTCCGAGTTTTGAAAGTCTTCGTCTTGTGCATATACGGGAATATCTTCAAGCGGGTAGCCTGCATCCCTGTCGTAATAGCTACCTAAGTCAGGAATGTCTTCAGCGTTTAGGTAATAAATATCCCCAGTAAATGACAAGCGATCGGTAGGTTGATTTACATAAGAAAGCTGAACCCCTTCACGGTCACGCTCAATACCTTCGCGCCCAGGCTTATCTTCTGATGAGTACAGGCCGTTCAAGCGCACCGCGCTGGTCTCAGTGAGGGTTTTGTTCAAATCCACGGTTAAACGCGTGTGCTCATCAGTACCAACTGCGGCATCAACACGGCCAAAGTTGTAAGCGGTAGACGCTTTTTTGGTGATAGAGTTAACCGCACCACCTGAAGATCCACGACCAGCAAAGGTTGAGCTAGGACCTTTGGTAATTTCAACGCGTTCGGTTGCGAAGCTTTCACGGGTTGTCATACCTGGGTCGCGAAGACCATCAACGAATACATCACTGCGCGCTTCGTGGCCACGAATAATATAGCGGTCACCAAAAGCATTACCATTCTCACCCGTACCTAAAGTCACACCAGCTTGTGCCTGTAGAATGTCTTTAAGATCCGTTCTACCACTTTCTTGAATTTGGTCTTGGGTAAGAACGCTAATGGTTTGTGGTGTGTCAACAAGATCTGCTAGGCGACGAGGATCGCCAGATTTATTGTAGCGGTAGATAGATTGCTGTACGCCGTGAATTTTAATCAGTTCAATTGCTTCATCAGATACGGCTTCACATTCAGCAGACGTTGCATCGCTACACGTGTCTATTTCTTCCTGGGCCATTACCGCGCCACTACCGAATGCCAAAGCTGCGGCAATGGTCTGGGCGCCCATAGTTAATTTAGTGTTTTTCATCCTGTTTCCCTTGAGTGTGTGTAAGGAGGACGAAGTCTATTTAATATAAATAGATATGTAAACATAAATGATAAACATTCTCATTTGATTTGTTTTTAAAGTGTTTTAAGAATTGCTTAATGCTTAATGCTTAATGCTTTATGTTGGGGATATGGGAAATGTAACCAGCACAACCACACCAGATGCATCTTCTCTATCGTTCAGCGATAGCCGGCCTTTGTGGAATTGGGCGATAATATTGGCAATGTATAGCCCTAGACCTAAATGTGGAGATTGTGCAGTGTTTTGCACGTCGTTTTCTTTTCTTACCGACACCATTGACTGGGTAAGCTGGCTCTTCATCCCTTTAGGAAGCAACGGCCCTGGATTACTTACGGACAATGCAACTGATTTGTCATGCTTCTCCAGCTTAATGGTTATTTCATCATTGTCTTTGCTGAAGTCGACGGCGTTTGACACAATTTTATCAAACAGTTGGGCAACGAGCTCAGGAGCGCCATCAATCAGTAAACTATTGTCCGTTGATATGAATGTCCATTTTCTTTGCGAGTAAGTGTGCTGATAGCCCTCGACACATCCTTCAATGACTTTCACTAGATTGAAGGTGACTAAGTCTTCTTGCTCAATTGCCTGCTCTAATCGCGTGGCTTCGCTCATACTGTTTAATATTGTGCTTAGGCGGTTCACGCCGGATTGAGCCCTTTCAACAAAGACTGCTTGTTGGTCGGCGTTGGTAACCTGAGTTAGCATATCTAATGACGACTTCACCACGGCGATGGGTGTTCTAAGCTCGTGAGACAAGCGGGACGCCATATTTTCTAAATAGGAGTTGTACTGCTGCAACCGCGAAAGCACATCCGCAAATGAACGGGATAAATCACCAATTTCATCACGCTGACTTGATACCGGCAGGGTTCCAATGATTTTGCCATTATCATCTATCACGGCTTCGGTGTTATCGCGAAGGGAGCGAATGCGGTTTGAAATTCGCGTAGCGAACAGCAGTAATCCTAATGTACCTATAGTCATCACTGCCAAAATTACGTGAAAAAGCTGCTCTAATGCCCGGTTTCGCAAGGTGCGAATGCCATTGGTGGTTTGCTCTACAATAACCGCCCCCATTACGTTGCCTTCAATAAAAATTGGATAGGCAGCGGAAAGCACTATGGCTTTGTTATCGGGTGACAAACGCCATAGCGAGTCGGGTTGGCCGTTAAGCGCAGTACCTAAATCCTGCCCAACCAATGCATAGGCATCGTCTAGCTCGTCAATAAAGTCGGCAGGTGGTCGCGTAAGAATTTGATAATAAAGTGGAAGTAACCACTCACTTTCTATCCAATGCCAAACTGCATTTGTAGAGGTTTCTTTTTCATCTACTTCAATGCCCGTGGCCGATTGAATATCACCGGCCCGAGCGAGTACGCGTTTGTGCTTGTCTACTACCCATACTCGTGAATCAGCATATTTTAACCCGGACAGTATGCGCTCAATTTCAGGGGAAGGAGTGATAACAGTACCTAATTCAGCGAGCTCTTTTGTATTAGCCGTACCTAACGCGTACTGCTTCAATCGACGTTCATTGTTGTCTACATCGACAAGTGTAAATGCTAAGCCGCCTGTGGTCATAGATAGCGGAAAGCGCAGTTCAATGTTGTAGCCCGTGGCAGTCTCTTGCCATCGGCCCTGAATAGAAAGCGCGTTCTCTACCGCCCGTGTGGTCGTTGTGTTGTCTGCGAGCTTGTAGGCATTTACCCAGCCACTTTCATAAGGGGCAACAACATACCTTGCTAATTCTCCCTGTGGAGTTTCCATACCTACAAGTAAGTGGTCGCCTGTCTCCACACTTAAACTATTGGGTTGCCGCCAAAGCAGCACGTCATCACTGACTTCAAACATGGCATACAGAAATTGACCGTAGCGCCCCACCATATGCTTGAACGATAAGCTGGTAGGTTCACCCGCATAGCCATTGTAATACTCAATAACTTCGCCACTGCCATACTCACTCATTAACTCGCTGACTTGCTGCCAGTCGTTAAGTTCGCCATCAAGTCTAATGGGGGAAGGGATAGGAGGCGCGTAAAGATCGGTTCCAGGGCGTACGTCTTGAAGATACGCCGATTGGCTATCAAATAATGCGGGACGCTCATGAAGTGCGGTAGCAACGGCTCGCGCCGTGCCAATCATGGTCTGTTCTTGACCGTTTCGCAGATATTGCTCAAGCTCCCACACATAGTTATAACCTAAGTAGGGAATGGTGAATAGGAACAACGACAGCACCATAAGCTGCAGACGGATAGAAAAGCGAAATCCCATGAGTGTAGTCGGTTGCCTCTATTTTTTTTGGTGATACACAGCTTTAAACGCAAGTACTTTACAGCTGCCAGCGATACCCCATGCCGTACACGGTGTCGATATGGTCGAAGTTTGAGTCAAGCTGTACAAACTTCTTGCGCATACGTTTGATATGAGAAGTAATAGTGGTGTCATCTACCACCATTCT
This sequence comes from Alteromonas sp. 5NW40-0090, assembly GCF_057552975.1. Lineage (NCBI taxonomy): Bacteria > Pseudomonadati > Pseudomonadota > Gammaproteobacteria > Alteromonadales > Alteromonadaceae > Alteromonas > Alteromonas sp. 5NW40-0090. The sequence goes on along the minus strand of NZ_BAAJLT010000014.1, from coordinate 172,642 downwards.
GGACTCATCCATTAGCTGTTGGCGGCTTTTCACATGGCCAGGGCGCTTAATGAGCGCATGCAGCATCCAAAACTCTGTCACCGTCAACAAAACGGGCTGGTTTTGCCAGCTTACCGTCATTCTCGAAACGTCTACTTTTAAGTCGCCCACTTTTAGTTCGTCTTTTTGCTCTGAGGGGGCAGCAAGTAAATCCGTACGCCTGAACAAGGCTGCAATGCGCGCAAGCAAGTGGGCCATGCTGATATCTTTAGTCAGGTAGTCGTCGGCGCCCATCCTAAGGCCGCTGATAGTATCTACGTCGTTATCTCGTGCAGTAAAAAAGATAATAGGAAGGGTTTGGGATAGGCCTCGCAGTTGCTGGCACAGCATAAAGCCACCTTCTATTTCGTCTTTCAAACCAATATCGATAATGGCTAAGTCAGGTAGGGTGTGGTTAAACGCTTCAGCAGCTGACGGTCTGTCCTCATAGGCATTCACGCTATAGCCCTGCGCTTTGAGCGCCACAATGTAATTTTCGCGAATGGCCGCGTCATCTTCCACTAATGCAATTGTCTTTGGCATACATTAACCCGCAAATATAATTCTGATAGAGCGCACACTATACCTATGAATGACAGCTGTTGCCTAAGTTCGGCATAAAATCCTCAAGCCTGCCTCATTTACGCCATATTTGAGAGTGGGCATCGTGAAATTTCAGCTGGTAGAGCATTGAGAAACGCGACTTTGAATAGGGCTCTGCGCACTGCTCTACATGCTGATTGTACAGGCATTTTAAATCACCACCACATTTCCACAATTACGCGCTTTTTTTGCCATGAATAACGGGTTTAATAGTATTTGTCCGTCGAGTTTAGCGCACTGCTTTTTTTTAAGTGCTAAGTAAGCGAGGCGGATTGCACTGTAGATGCCTCTTCAGAGACTAGGAGAGGGAAAACAGTGCCGTGGAAGCGGTAAGGCTGAGCTTCTACGTAAAAGTCTCTATTGGTCTATGCGGACTGGTATTAAACTACCCTTTGCGCTGCGTGCTACCCCAACGGTACGCGGCGCTTTTTTATTGCGGTTGAAAAAAGGCGTTTTCGCTCTCATTTATCACGTAAAGGTTACTCTTTGATATACAGTAAAGAGCACTTGGTCTTAGCGTAGTTATGGTTAAACTTTTTAAAGTAACCACTAAACGCGAGTGTATTCATTTAATAGCATGAACTAGGTTACACTTCGTTGGTTGTACGTTGTTAGCGACAGATAACTGCATCTCACTAAAGTTAATTAGGGCGTACTGACCTTTGGTTTGCATCAAAGGTCAATACGTCTTGGTGATCACACTCTCACTATGGGCAAATCATGAAAGCGTTGGACATTAAAGGGTTAACCAAAACCTACAAAGGTGGCGTACAGGCATTAAAAGGCGTCGACCTCACAGTACAAGAAGGAGACTTCTTTGCATTACTTGGCCCAAATGGGGCGGGTAAATCTACCACTATTGGTATTATCAGCTCACTCGTCAACCAAACCAACGGCAGCGTTTCAGTGTTTGGTTACGACCTTACAACGCAAAAAGAGCAAGCAAAAGCCTGCATTGGTCTGGTGCCACAAGAGTTCAATTTCAACCAGTTTGAAACCGTACTGCAAATTGTATTGAATCAGGCGGGTTACTACGGTGTGCCGCGCAGTATTGCAAAAGAGCGCGCTAAAAAATACCTTGCCCAATTAGACCTGTGGGAAAAACGGGATGCCCGCGCGCGTGAGCTATCTGGTGGTATGAAGCGAAGACTGATGATTGCTCGAGCACTTATGCATGAGCCGAAGTTGCTTATTTTAGATGAGCCAACCGCGGGCGTAGATATTGAAATTCGCCGCTCTATGTGGGGTTTCTTAGAAGAGATTAACCGTCAAGGGATCACGATTATACTCACTACCCACTATCTTGAAGAGGCAGAAATGCTGTGTCGCAATATCGCCATTATTAACAAGGGCACCATTGTCGAGAACACCAGCATGAAAGCTTTATTGTCTAAATTAAGCCTAGAAACCTTTGTATTGGATATCAAAATTCCAGATGGTGTGTCGAATACGGATAACCTGCTAACGGGCTTTGAGCACCGTTTGATTGACAATCACACGCTTGAAGTTGATGTTGAGAAAACGGAAGGGTTGAACCCGGTTTTCACACAGCTAAGTGAAAAGGGTATTCAAGTAATGAGCATGCGCAATAAATCGAATCGCCTTGAAGAGCTATTTGTGCGTTTAGTTGAATCAGCGAAGCAAGCTGGCTAAACCCATAGCAGGTAAAGGTGAAGAACATGAAAACTGAAAGTACACAAATGAACACAGAAGAAAACGTGGGTTGGTTTAAGCAAAACTATGTGGCGCTAACCACTATTTGGATAAAAGAATGTACGCGCTTTTTGCGCATATGGGTACAAACCCTTGTGCCGCCAGCTATTACAATGAGTTTGTACTTCGTTATATTCGGTAGCCTCATCGGCAACCGTATTGGCGAAATGGGCGGTTTTACTTACATGGAGTTTATTGTGCCTGGCCTTATTATGATGTCGGTGATCACAAACTCCTACGCAAACGTGTCGTCTTCATTTTTTAGTGCTAAATTTCAGCGCAATATTGAAGAGCTGTTGGTGTCACCAGTACCCACCTCGGTCATCATTCTTGGGTATGTTGGCGGCGGCGTAGCCCGGGCTATTCTTATAGGTATTATCGTTACCTTGGTGTCACTGTTTTTCGTTGATGTGCAAATACATAACTTGGGTATTATTGCGCTCACTTTGCTGCTTACCTCTACCTTGTTCGCAACGGCAGGCTTAATTAATGCAGTGTTTGCGAAAACCTTTGATGATATCAGCGTAGTGCCCACGTTTGTACTAACGCCTTTAACCTACTTGGGTGGCGTTTTTTATTCCCTATCGCTACTGCCTGAATTTTGGCAATGGGTAAGTAAAGCAAACCCTGTTGTGTATATGGTTAACGGGTTTCGTTATGGTTTCTTGGGAGTCTCTGACGTAAATGTAACCTTATCGCTGACATTATTAGTAGGCTTTAACGCGCTGTTATTCAGTGTTGCGTACTATTTGCTTAAAACCGGTAAAGGTATTCGTAGCTAATGGCCAGCGGTAATTCTAGAGAAATCACAACATCACAGGTAGGAATTCACGATAAGTTAGACGACTTAGTGAAAAAGTACCAAGCGAGTGAAAATAAGCGGCCGATTAGCGACCATACACAAGCCGCTTTTGACGATGTCAGCGCGTGGCTTGATGGCTTTAGCGGCGAGATCATTTTAGATTCATGCTGTGGCGTTGGCGAAAGTACGGCGAATATTGCAAGAGCAAACCCTAATGCGCGCGTTATCGGCATTGATAAGTCGGCGCTGCGGGTGGATAAACATGAATATTACAGTGCACAGCAAGATAACTATCGGGTTATTCGTGCCGATGTGAACGACTTTTGGCGCTTAGTAAAGCAGTCTAATTGGAACGTGACTCAGCACTTTTTGCTGTATCCCAATCCGTACCCCAAAAAGACCCAAGTTCAAAAGCGCTGGCATGGTAGTGCAGCGATGGTAGACCTGATGGCGATCACCCCAAATATTGAAGTGCGTAGCAACTGGCTTATTTATCTAATGGAATTTGCGCAAGCGGCTAAACATTACGGCATGGTATCAGATTTGTCTGAAGTCACTGGCGATGATCACATGACGCCGTTTGAGCGAAAGTACCGAGGGAGCGGTCAATCGTGCTGGCAGCTTAACTGCCGTAGCGAGGAAGGCTGAGTCTGCTATAGCAGCAAGAAATATTGAAAGCCGATAAAAGCGGGGTGAGATGAAAATCTCGCCCCTTTTGTTATTCAAATTTGTATAATTCGCCTATTAATGGCGCGCAGTGGTACGACGTACGTTTGCCATAGGCGGGCTGAACACATAACCCTGAGCATAACGTATAGGCAGTCGCTTCACTCTTTCTAAATGCGCCTCATCTTCAACGTGCTCGGCAATAGTGCTAACGCCATGTCTTTCACATAGCGACAGAAGATAGTCTACATATTCCTTCACTGCCTCTTGCTCGTCGTAGTGTTTAATTAGCCCGCCTGCAAGCTTAATCCCTCGAACCGGCAAGTTCATTAGCGCACGTATATTGCCCGGACACGATCCAACGTTGTCGATGAAAACGCCCAGTCCCACATGCATACTTTTTTCGATAAACGCAGTGAGGCTTTTCGGATTGGATAGGGCAGTAGAAGCGCTCACTTCAATGCTTACACGCTCCGGCGTGGGATAGCTAGCTAAGTGGGTGATAAGGGTATTGGTAAGCTCAACATTGTGTAGGTCATTGGCAGTTATATTGATGTTCCAAGGAATATTGACGTCGTGAAAATAGCTAGCACATTGCACAAACATACTCGCCGCAAGCGTGTTTACATGCTGCTCTCGCTCAATAAGATAAAGAAACTCGCTGGGAAGAAACGTTTTATCCCCTCGAGTAATAAGACGCGCCAAGCACTCGTACCGCCATACACCGTGGCTGTTTAAATCTACAATGGGTTGAAAGTAAGGAACAATATCTTCTATGGAGAAATCCTCGGATATTTCGCGTATGGGCATAAACCGACCTCCTTGCAATTGTGTATCTAATAGTGACCGAAACGCTTTCTGCACCTACACTTGATAGGTATAGAAGGGGACACATCGACACTATTCATAAATTAAATATAGTTGAGAGTGCAAAGTTTTGCGGTACTAATTCAAAAGAAGTATGGTTTGGTGTTAATGCTTGTGACACAGAGTAAATAGGCTTTTTGCATAACCCCATAATTCTTAAAAATTGACTAACTAGTCTGAATGTTTTGCACAAGTCACTGAATTGGCTGTTTCTACCTCTTGGCGAGCATTACAATCTGATGTAAAGTGCGACACCCTGAAAGTATTGTGATAAGTTTTCAGGTTTGGCAACGAATGGACCGCGTCAACGCGCAATAGCCCTGCCGATATATCGTTAACTAGTATTAGGTATATCGGTCAAACAGCCCCACTCAATATCGTAAGATAGATGTGTTGCATGCTAATTGGCTAAAAGGAAAAGTAAGTGTCAGGCCGGTGTCCTACTAAACCGCCTGTTGATTTCGCCCAATAAACGTAAGCGAAATGTGTGATTGTTTTAAGTATGAGGTGTGTTGAGTGGGTGAAGCGCAAGTTAGTTTAGAGCACCTGTTTAGGGTCTTTACCAAACCTGAACACAAAGACTCAAAGCTGGCTCAAATAGAGCAGCATTTATCTGACAATATCTTAGATTTTTTGTCGCAGCATGTCGTGACAAAGAAGACGTCGTTAGAAGAAATTGAAAAAGACTTTTCAGACTCCAAAGTGCCTGAGTCACCTGAGTTTGTGTCTACTCATGCTGAGAGCTTGCTCGATAAGCTCGTTGCGCACTCTGTAAATACTTACTCGCCAACGTTTATCGGTCACATGACCTCTGCGCTGCCTTATTTTCACCTGCCGCTTTCTAAGTTGATGGTAGGCCTTAATCAAAACCTGGTTAAGATTGAAACATCTAAAGCTTTCACGCCACTAGAACGTCAAGTACTGGGAATGATGCACAACCTTGTGTACGACCAGCCTCAGGGATTTTATGACGATCATTTACACAGTGCGGCCCATTCATTAGGGGCATTTTGCTCTGGTGGTACCATTGCCAATATTACCGCGTTATGGGTGGCTCGCAATAAACTACTTGGTCCACAAAAAGGGTTTTCTGGCGTGGCTAAAGCCGGTCTTGCTGCTGCCTATCGCCACTACGGCATTAACAATTTAGGGGTGATGTGTAGCAAGCGCGGCCATTACTCGCTTTCAAAGGCTGTGGATGTATTGGGATTAGGTCGCGAGCAACTGTTAACTGTGCCTGCACCGAAACAAACCCTCGACCCAGCGAAAGCCCTTCGCATTGGTAAACGCTATCAAGATGAAGGCAATAAGCTTCTTGCTATCGTCGGCGTGGGCGGTACCACCGAAACAGGGCACGTAGACCCGCTAGACGAGCTTGCTGACGTAGCCGAAGAGTTGGGGTGCTGGTTCCACGTGGATGCAGCTTGGGGCGGCGCAACGCTATTCTCAGCACGTTATCGCGACAGACTAAAGGGAATAGAGCGCGCAGACTCAGTGACTATTGATGCGCATAAACAAATGTATGTGCCCATGGGCGCGGGTATGGCGCTTTTCAAAGACCCACAAAATGCCAATGCGGTAAGGCATCATGCCCAATATATTTTACGTGCAGGCTCTAAAGACTTAGGGGCTACCACGCTGGAAGGCTCTCGTAACGGTATGGCCATGATGGTGTATTCTGCGCTGCATATATTCGGTCGCAAAGGTTACGAGCTACTTATTGATCGCAGTATCGATAAAGCCAAAGACTTTTCACAAATGATAGATAAGGCGAGTGACTTTGAATTAACTACTACGCCGACGTTATCGCTATTAACGTATCGAGTGTGCCCTGAAGAGGTACAAGAAAAGTTAAAGCACGCTAACGCCCAAACGCGCAATGCGATTAACCAGAAAGTTGACGCCCTTGTTGTTGCGGTACAAAAGCAGCAACGTGAGGCTGGTAAGTCATTTGTATCTCGTACTCGCCTGGAAGCCCCTGATTACCCCTCCCAGTGTATTACTGTGTTTCGCGTGGTGTTAGCGAATCCGCTTACAAGCCATAATGATTTGGCCGCGATTTTGGCTGAGCAACACTTAATTGCGAAAGAAACGCAGGCATGGAAAGAGCTAATGGATTTTGTGCGCGAAACAGAAACCGTTGCTTCTTAACAGCGGACTCTAATAGCTGACGTTAACAGCTGACGTTAACAGCAACACACAAAAAAACGCCCGATACAGGCTCTGTTTAGGAGTAATGCATCGGGCGTTTTCTTTTGTAGTTCGAAATTATCCGCGAGGATTGGTATTACACTTAATCTCGCGTAATTTGCATATTATCAATTAAGCGCGTCTTACCCATAAACATAGCAACCAGTAAAACTAACTTTTTGTCGCTGTCGCTAGCCGGTTCAAAGGTGGCGGCGTTAACTACCTGACAGTAGTCCTTCTTAAAGCCTTTCGCTTCAAGATTACTGACCATAATGTTTTCAAGCTCAACAAAGTTGGTGTTACCGCCTTCTATACCCGCTTTTATACGCTGCATTTCTGCAAAAATAGCACTCGCCGTCGCTTTTTCTGCGTCTGTGAGGTAGCCATTTCTAGAGCTCATTGCCAGGCCTGACGTTTCGCGCTCAGTAGGCACACCGTGAACCTTCACTGCCATCGACAAATCGCGAGCTAACGCGCGAATAACCTGTAGCTGTTGGAAGTCTTTTTCACCAAAAAACGCATCGTCTGGTTGAACCATGTTGAAAAGCTTGGTGACTACGGTAGCGACACCGCGAAAATGGCCTGGACGACTGGCGCCACAATGAGAGTCGGAAATACCGGGTACTTCAACGAATGTCTGCGCATCTAGACCTGCTGGATACATTTCTGCCACGCTAGGAAGAAACACGGCATCTGCACCCACGGAAATAAGCTTAGCTTTGTCTTCTTCAATGGTGCGTGGATAAGCGTCTAAATCTTCGTTCGCACCAAACTGCATGGGATTAACAAAAATGCTAACTACCACTTTGTCGTTGTGCGCTTTCGCTTTTTTTACTAGTTTAAGATGACCATCATGCAGGTTGCCCATAGTCGGAACAAAACCTACGGTTTCACCATTGCGTCGCCACGTAGTTACGATGTCGCGCAATGCCGAAATACTATCAACCACCTTCATAATTTACCTCGTTACTCGAAGCTGTGTTCTGCCGATGGAAACGCACCGCTTTGCACATCTTCAATATATTTTGATACGGCTTTGCGCATATCGCCGGTCTCTATAAGGTAGTTCTTTGAGAACTTCGGCATGTAGTTCGCGCTGATGCCAAACATGTCGTGCATCACCAAAATTTGACCGTCGGTATCTTTGCCTGCCCCAATACCGATTACCGGTATGGTTAGCGCTTCGCTAACCGCTTTGCCTAGTGATGAAGGCACGCACTCAAGCACTAATAACTGAATACCCGCCTCTTCCAGTGCTTTTGCTTCGCTTAGCAGTTTTTCAGCCTGGCTCGCTTCGCGGCCTTGCACTTTAAACCCACCGAATACGTGCACTGACTGAGGCGTTAAGCCTAAGTGGCCGCACACAGGTACGCCGCGCAGATTTAAGCCTTTAATGGTGTCGCACAACCAGCTTCCACCTTCCATCTTAACCATGCTTGCACCGGCAGCCATGAGTTTTGCTGCATTGGCGTAGGTTTGCTCAGGAGTGGCATAAGACATAAACGGCATATCGGCTAATACGAAGGCGCGTTCAGTGCCGCGACGCACACTTTTCGTGTGGTAAGCAATGTCATCTATGGTTACCGGTAGGGTGTCGTCTTCACCTTGAAGAACCATGCCTAAAGAGTCGCCGATAAGCAGGGCGTCCACGCCTTGTTCGTCGAACATTTTGGCGAAGCTGGCGTCGTAAGCGGTTAAAGAGGTGATCTTTTCCCCGGACTGCTTTTTCTTAAGCAAGCCAGATACAGTTACTTTCTTCATGACATGTCTCAGATTGATATTGTTGATATCGTGTGGCGAACTATACGGATTTTGCCGCTAATTGGAAGTCGCGCAGTCGACTAAGTCCGTCTAAGGAGCAGTTAGCGACCCACGCTGATATAGGTTTGCCGTCGTGCATAACCATAGTGGGCGCAATTTCAAACAACGGCACCATTACGAACTCGCGTTCTGCCATGCCGTAATGGGGAATGATTAAGTCTGCGGTGTCGATGGTTTCGCTGCCGTACAATAAAATATCCAAATCCAAGGTGCGCGGACCCCAGCGCTCACCTTTGCGCTCGCGACCTTCCTCTAGCTCTATGCGTTGCAGCTGCTTCAGTAATCCGTGTGGCTTCAACGAGGTCTCTATTAAGCATACCGCGTTAATATAGTCAGGTTGGTCTTGCGGCCCCATCGGTTTACTAGAATAAAGTGAAGAGGTTTTAAGTACGCGGGTGTCTTCGATTTGACCTATCGCATCAAACGCGCGCTGAGCTTTTCCTTGGCTATCGCCGAGGTTGCTACCTACACCAATGTACACATGTTCTTTATGCATCAGGACCTCGCTTCGCTGGTTTACGCTTGCGCTTACGCGGGGCACCTTTTGCTCCGCCTTCGTTTTTTCGAAGGGCGTTAAGCATGCCTTTCTGCTTACCGTTGTCAGCGTGCTGGAAGTGCGTCCACCACTGAGCTAGCTCTAATAGATCGCCACCTTCAATTTGGCCTCGGGCAAGCAAAAAGTCATAGCCTGCTCTAAATTTAGGGTGCGTAAGCAATTGGAAAGCGCGACGGCCAAAGCGTTTAGGTAGACGTTGCTGTAAAATCCAGATGTCCCGAACCACGGTAGAGAAGCGTTTAGGGATCATAATACGTTGTGTTTGACGTGCGATTACCTCGCCTGATGCAATGTTAAATGCATCGTGAGCGTTTAAGCCAGACTCGCTTTGCAAGCGTTGAGACTGCTCTTCGACCGGATACCACAACAAGGCTGCATATAGGAAAGCTGGTGTGACACGCTGATCGTTGTTAATGCGTTCATCGGTATTGGCAAGTACGCGACGTACAAACTGCATTTCTCGGCTGCTTTCATCTTTTAAAAACGGCGTAAGCTGAGGGAATAATGGCTCTATTAAGCCGTATTCGTGCAGCATTAAGAAAGTTTCTTCTCCCTTACCCGATAAAAACAGTTTAAGGGTTTCTTCAAACAAGCGCGCAGGTGGAATGTTCTGTAAAAGGTTGGCCAGAGATTTAATTGGCGCAGCGGTTTTCGCTTCTATGCGCATGCCAAGCTTAACGGCAAAGCGCACCGCACGCAGCATGCGTACTGGATCTTCACGGTAGCGAGTTTCTGGGTCGCCAATAAGCTCAACTTCTCGTTTTTCTATAGCGGCTAGGCCATTCGCGAAGTCTTTCACCGTAAAGTCGGCCACACTGTAATACATGGCGTTAAAGGTAAAGTCACGGCGTTCAGCATCTTCTTCGATAGAGCCAAATACGTTATCGCGTACTAACTGACCATGTGCGTCACGCTTTGCTATAGCTTTGCCCTTAGGCAGATCTTCGTCTTCGTCGGACTCTTGGTGATGCCCACGAAAAGTAGCAACTTCAATAATTTCTCGACCAAAAACAATGTGAGCTAAGCGAAAGCGCCTGCCTATAAGGCGGCAATTTCTGAATAAGCCTTTAATTTGTTCAGGTGTGGCGTTCGTCACCACATCGAAGTCTTTTGGTTCGTGACCCATCAAAATGTCGCGTACACAGCCCCCTACCAAATAGGATTCGAAGCCAGCTCCATTAAGGCGATACATTACTTTCAATGCATTTGCGCTTACGTCTTCGCGAGATATACCGTGTTCTCCACGGGTCATAGTCCTTGGCTTCAAAGCGTTAGGAGACGAACTCTCTTTTGAAAAAGCGCGCTTAACAGATTTAAAAACACGATGAATGATGATGGTATCTCCGCAGACTATAAAGGTTCGCTATAATAAGTGGATTCATGCTGTGGAACAATAATTTCGGGTGTTTTCACTACTTTTTTCCTATCCCACATTGAAATAGCCGTCTTAAGCGCCGAATCAATATCACCAAATTCTGACGCATTTGGAAAGGAAAAGCCTAAAAAGTGCATCACACGCACGAGATTATCTAAAGCTGTTTCGTTTTTAACCGGCGCTGCACGGTTTTGTTTACTTAGTTTTCTGCCTGGCGCCACGGCAGCGACCGGCACGTGACCGTATTCAGGGGGAGTGTAACCCAGCGTGCGGTATACTGCGCGCTGTAATGGCGTGACATCAATTAAATCACACCCTCTAATGACATGGTTAACTTGCTGAAATACGTCATCTAAAATCACGACAAGGTTATACGAAAATAAGCCATCTCGTCGTTTCAGCACTACGTCTTCCGCTATTAAATCAGTACTTGAATTAGAGGGCATAACTTTGCCCATAAGCACATCATCAAAGGCTTCAAGTTGCGTATCTACTTTTAAACGAACTGCACAATCCTGTGTGGTGGAGTGCACTGGCTCAGTTCGACAGTGGCCGTTATAAACACCGCCCATGGCTTTAATTTGCTTACGTGTGCAGGTACAAAAATAGGCTTTTTCTTGTGAAAGCAAGTCATCGAGAACCGCTTGATAGCGGGCGTGTTGTTGGCTTTGATAGATGACGTCGCCGTCCCAATACAGGCCGTGGGCTTCTAGGGTAGTGAGTATGTCTTTATCTACACCTTTAATACAGCGCGGCTCGTCTATATCTTCCATGCGAAGCAGCCATTTTCCGCTATGGCTCTTAGCATCCAGGTAGCTGGCAACAGCGGTAACTAACGAACCGAAATGGAGTTGGCCTGATGGAGAGGGAGCAAAACGCCCTACATAGTGATTATGCATAATAAAGGCTTAACAAAAAGCCCCATCTTTTCGGGATGAGGCTTTCTATATCAACGTAATCGAGGTGTGTAACTTAACCTTGAAGTTGTTTTTCTTTAATTTCAGCCATGGTCTTACAGTCGATACATAAATCTGCTGTAGGACGCGCTTCTAAGCGACGAATACCAATTTCGATACCGCATGAATCGCAGAAGCCGAAATCATCTTCTTCAATTCGCTTAAGCGTTTTTTCAATTTTCTTTATTAGCTTACGCTCACGATCACGTGTACGTAACTCAAGGCTGAACTCTTCTTCTTGAGCTGCACGGTCTACAGGATCAGGGAAGTTTGCTGCTTCATCCTTCATGTGCGTTACTGTACGGTCAACTTCTTCACGAAGCTGGTTGCGCCATGCTTTAAGCAATAGACGGAAGTGCTCCATTTGGGGCTCGCCCATGTACTCTTCGTCAGCTTTAGGCTCATACGGCTGTAGACCTGCCAGCGCTAATAGTCCTAGGGATTTTGTTTCTTTTCCTGTTGGCATCTGCCACATCTCCTACACTACGACATCCATCTTGTCCTGATTGGACCGATATCTATATCAGACTCGACAACTTCAGGCAATCAATCGTGTCTATGTAATTATTATGCTGGTGTATTGCATTCATAAAATAGCCAGGTGTTTTTCATTTAAACCGCTGGCTACCAGCAAACGCATTAGTGCGTTCTCCCACTAAAACAAGGCGCAAATATGAAGCCGAAATGAAAAAAATCAACCTATTTTTTACGAAATCAAAGGGAGTGTTTGATTTAATAGGATTTTTTGTTCGTCTATTATACAGCTTGCCGCTAAAACCCTTACACCAGCGTTAGCGGCAATCTTTACGCTTTCTGCATAAGTTGGATCAATATGCCCAGCCACTTGAACGCTTTCTATTGCGGTATGCTGAACGCAAAATAACAAGCTTGTTTTTATGCCGCTTTGCGCTAACCGAGCAAGCTCCAAGCAGTGCTTCGCGCCGCGTTGAGTGACTGCATCGGGAAAGAACCCTTTATTCTTGTCAGCTAAGGTGACGGATTTAACTTCCATATACTCAGTAACACTCTGATGTTCAAAATTTTTACGTGTTAACGCAAAGTCGAATCGGCTATTGGCGGTTGGAGGTGTTACTTCTGCTTTCCAATTAGTTATATCTGAAAATTCACTCAGCACCTTGTTATCTAGCGCTTCCGCCACCAGTTTATTAGCATTGTGCGTATTAATGCCGATAAAGTGACCGTCGAAGGTTTGGGCTAGCTCCCATGTATACTTAAGCTTTCGATTAGGGTTGGTAGACTCACTTAAAAAAACGGTGTAACCCGGCACAGCACAGCCAGTCATAGCACCGGTATTAGGGCAGTGTGCGGTTACAATGGTACCGTCGTCTAACTCAACATCGGCAAGAAATCGCTTGTACCTTTTTATTAGGGTGCCGCGTAATAAGGAAGGTGAAAACTTCATGTATCGCCTTTTTTCTGAATGTAGGTGAAACACACTGGTGTATTTCACATGAATTATATTTGTGCTTATGAACGAGCATTTATAGCGTATGCACTTGGCGAACAAAGCGTATGCGGTGAGCGTACTACACGCGCATTATATAAGGCGCCAAAGAGTAACAAACATTTATGCAAGCGCAAAAAGCGCTTAGCAATAATATAACGATGTAATAAGGAATAAAACGCGATGGCAGAATTTACCGTTAGCCTTTCAGTAAACAGGGCTGAAGCAGTGTGGGGCGAAAGTGCTAAGCTTTCTTTCACTGGATCAGGTGCAGTTATTCACCTGCCTGACGACAAGCTTAATGAACGTTTAATTCAGCAAGCGGCAAGAAAGCTAGATGGCTTAAGCCTGCCAGCAGTCACGCTAAGCGGTGATTGGCACAAAGAGCAGCAGTGGGCCTTTGCACTTAGCTTCACGCGCGCACGCAAACCAGCATCAATAAAATGGGCCGAGACGGCTGACAAAGAAGCGCTAGAGCAAGAATATGCGGCGTTACTATTTACCCGCCAGCTGGTAAACGAAACGCCAGAAGACTTAAGCCCTGAAACCTTAGCAACACGAGCAGCACAGTGGCTTAAGTCACTAGGTGGTGACAAGGTCACTTACTCAATGACGGTAGGTGAAGACCTGAAAGAGCAGGGCTGGATTGGCATTTACAATGTAGGCCGAGGAAGTGAACGTCCGCCTGCAATGCTGGTACTTGATTACAACCCAACAGGTAACGCAGATGCGCCCGTTGATGCTGTGCTAGTTGGAAAAGGCATCACGTTCGACAGCGGTGGCTACAGCATTAAATCTAGCGAAGGTATGTTAGATATGAAGTGTGACATGGGCGGCGCAGCGACTGTTACTGGGGCATTAGGGCTATCTATTTCTCAAGGCAGTGAAAAGCGTATTCAGCTTATTTTGTGCTGTGCAGAAAACCTTATCAGCGGTCACGCATATAAGTTGGGTGATGTGCTTACCTACAAAAACGGGGTAACCGTTGAAGTGGTTAATACCGATGCAGAAGGACGTTTAGTATTGGCAGACGGCCTAATGGCGGCAACTGAGACGGGCGCACCGCTAATTATTGATGCGGCAACGTTAACCGGTGCAGCAGTGGTTGCACTGGGTTCTGACTATCATGGCGTATTCTCGTTAGATGATAATGCACGCGAACAAATGCTAAAAGCAGCAAAGGCAGAAAACGAACGTTTTTGGCCACTACCTCTTGAAGATTTTCACGCAGAGCGCTGTCCGTCTGCGTTTGCCGATACAGCAAATAGTCGCCCGATGAAAGGTGGCGGCGGTGGCGGTGCGTCAAACGCTGCGGGCTTCTTATCTCGCTTTGTTAAGCCAGAAGGCTGGGTACATTTAGATTTAGCTGCGGCTTACCATGGCGGGGCTACCTCTGAAATGCCGGTAGGGGCTACAGCGAAAGGCATTCGCTCAATCGCGAGAATGCTAAAAGACTTTAGCGCATAAAAGAGCAGCTCTCGGCGGTGTGAATGGCCGTCGAACGCTGCTTGTTTTTGACTTCAACTTTTACGACATTCCCAACTCGCGTTTTATACAACGTGATTGCGCAGCTTAAAAGCGAGTAGCGTTACTCGAACTCACGTAGTTCTGCGCTAGGGATAAAAAGGCGTGATTTTGCAAAAAAATCACGCCTTTCTTATGTAAATTAGATGCCGCCTAAGCGCTCGGCCAAGGTTTTATAGCGTTCAACATCGCCGCTATCGAAAAGTGGATTACCGTCGGTGTCTTTATCTTTCGAAACCAAAAGGCTTTCGCGCTCAAGACGTTCTACGCGTACCTCTTGAACCCCTAAAAATGCAGCCACTTCTTTAACTGTCATCAAACTCATTGCAATTTTTCCTATTCTGATTGTTATAGTTATTGTTTTGTATTAACAAGGCCTCTGCTTTGGACAAAGCTGAACATCTTTTATCATTACATCAGAAGCGCTGTTCCTATGACATTACCTAAAAGGCGAACAAAATTCCAAGCAACTGGTTATGATAGAATGTTGCGCCTTGTGTAACGTCTACAAGAAACATCGCGGGTGTAACTATTTCCTGCAACTACCTAATGCTGCTCTCTATTGTTTTAGTTAAGCTTATTTTTTCTTTTTTTCGAGTCTTTTTAGCGATTCTTTTGTTATGTCACCTAGATATAGCGCTACTATAGCTGCGGTAACACGCCGCAATCATAAATATTTAAAATCACGCTAAGTGGGTAACTACCTATACGGACTGGTATAACCGCGATAAAGAATAGCCACAGAATGTTAAAAGGTGTTTTTAACTCTCATCGCTTGGTTTACCATTGCGCGCCAAAACCATCTTTCAGCATGCATCTTGAGTTATACTCTTGGGTTTATGCTTAAACTGAGTTCACGCTCTTCATCGGAGACAGAAAATAAATGGATACTTGGTCCGCTGCCGTTATGCTCTTTCTGATCATGGATCCTCTCGGTAACCTGCCGGTTTTCATGTCGGTGCTTAAATCGATTGAGCCGAAACGACGCCAATTTATTCTCATCCGTGAGTTGTTATTCGCCCTTGGTATCTTATTTTTATTTCTATTTAGCGGCCAATCAGTGCTCAACTTTTTAAATGTGGAGCAGGAAACCGTGAGCATTGCCGGAGGCATAATTTTATTTCTTATCGCGCTTAAGATGATATTTCCGTCGTCTGGTAATCCAAGTGGACTCGCGGTGGGGGAAGAGCCTTTTTTAGTGCCTCTTGCTATTCCTATGATTGCTGGCCCTTCAACGCTAGCAGCATTAATTCTGCTAGCTAATCAAGCGCCAGACAGAATGGTGGACTGGTCGATTGCGCTGGCTGCGTCGTGGTCTATTAGCGCAGTGATCTTATTATTCTCAAATGTATTCCATAAAATTTTAGGGGAACGTGGCCTAGTTGCGATGGAGCGATTAATGGGTATGATCCTTGTTATGATCGCCATTCAAATGCTTCTTGATGGCGTTACCAAATATTTCATGCATGCCACTGGAGCCCTATAAATGGCAAAGCAAAAACTTAATACCTTTGGGCGTGTTCGCGCCTTGGAAGGCTGGAAAGCCGTTGCATTCGGAGCGGCCTTACTAGAGCGAATGTTGCCCAACTACACGCTTTTTTGCGAATTGACAGAAAGCGGCGACGCAAGTGCACTGCGCAACTGTTTAAACTTAGTGTGGGAAACGCTGAAGTCTCCTAAAAGTAAATTTAATATTGCTGTACAGCTAGAGAAAGTGGAAGTTGCTACGCCCGACACCAGCGAACACGACAATTACGGCGTTTATCCGGCCATAGATGCGGCGATTGGGTTAGCCGGGCTTCTTAACTTGATGGCGGGAGACGATCCACAAGGTGCGGTGGTGATCAGTAAATTGTCTCAAGGCAGTGTTGAAGCCTATTTACTAGAAAGTGAAGAGGCGGACGACGAGACCGTAAAAGAGCACCCGTTGATGGCGTTTGAAGTTGAGGTACAAAACGAACTGCTTGATTATGTTGAGCAAGCTAAGTACCCAGCGAAAGCGGCAGATGAGATGAAAGCCCTTGCCTTGGAAGCTGGTATCTCAAATATTGGTCTCGAACTTCAATAAATTAACGATGTGAGATTAGCCTAGCTAAAACTATTGCTAGGCTTCGTGCATGTACATGTGTAGTTCATGCGCCTTTTTCTCTGGCGCCTTTTGTTTTGCATGCCGAGTGTTTAGCCAAAACTCACAGCGAATTCAAGCTCAACTGCGCTACGTCAATCAGCTTACCTCAATTAACATATAGCGCAGCGCACTCGTTTGCTTGTCTTTAATAACCTGCCAATGGCCGGGAAGAGCGGGCGTTGTTAGCGCACTTTCGTGCTCTAAATACACCACGCTACCGCTTTGAACAAGTTTGTTGTCCTCTAACGCTGCAAGCGTAGGCGCGACTAATGATTTTGCAAATGGCGGGTCGACAAAAACAATGTCGTAAGGTGTTGTGCTAATACCGCTTAAAATACCGAGTGCATCACCTTGATGGACAGCAGCCGATGCCTGATCGTTTGCTTTTAGCAATGTAAGATTGCTCTGAAGTTGACTTGCCGCTTGTTTATCGAGTTCTATAAAATCGCAATGTGCGGCATAGCGAGACAATGCTTCTAAGCCCAACCCACCAGAACCCGCAAAAACATCTAAGCAGCGTGCATCGTTGATAAAAGGCATCAACCAATTAAATAAGGTTTCTTTATTTCTATCTGTGGTTGGCCGTAACCCTTCTGCATTAAGTACGGGTAACTTTCTACCACGCCATTGACCACCAATAATGCGTATTTGCCCAGGGCTATTTACGCCTTTTATTTTCTCATTTTTCGTTGAAAGACGTTTTTTTGCAGAAGATGGTGCCCGAGTAGGGCGAGAAACTCGCTTCATAGTGGCTGACAATGGTATCATGCGTTCATACATTAGGCGGCAAGTGTAGCCGAATTTGCTAAGAATTTATAAGGATTTGTCCTAACGATGTCGAAACTTTTTGGCTGGTTCAATAAGAACAAGAAAGCAGAGAAACAAAAAGCCCAAGCGGAAGAAGAAGCCCGCCTAAAGGCAGAGGCTGAAGCACAGGCGAAGGCACAAGCGGAAGAAGAGGCTCGCTCAAAGGCAGAAGCTGAAACACAGGCGAAGGCCCAAGCGGAAGAAGCTCGCTTAAAGGCAGAGGCTGAAGCACAGGCGAAGGCACAAGCGGAAGAAGAGGCTCGCTTAAAGGCAGAGGCTGAAGCACAGGCGAAGGCCCAAGCGGAAGAAGCTCGCTTAAAGGCAGAGGCTGAAGCGCAGGCGAAAGCCCAAGCGGAAGAAGAAGCACGCGCAAAGGCAGAGGCTGAAGCACAGGCGAAAGCCCAAGCGGAAGAAGAAGCTCGTGCAAAGGCAGAGGCTGAAGCACAGGCGAAGGCCCAAGCGGAAGAAGTAGCGCGCGCTAAGGCAGAGGCTGAAGCGCAGGCGAAAGCCCAAGCGGAAGAAGAAGCACGCGCAAAGGCAGAGGCTGAAGCACAGGCAAAAGCCCAAGCGGAAGAAGAAGCCCGCGCTAAGGCAAAGGCTGAAGAAAAGCCGAAAGAGAAAAAGTCGCTATTTGCGCGTTTGAAAGAAAGCCTATCTCGTACAAAAGAGAACCTAGGCAGCGGTATTGTTAGCCTGTTTAAAGGCAAAACCATTGATGACGAGCTGTATGAAGACCTTGAAACACAGCTTTTAGTCGCTGATGTGGGCATGGATACCACGCAAAAAATCATCGATCATCTAACTGATAGCGCTTCTCGTAAAGACCTTAAAGATGCAGAGGCCTTGCTGGACATCATGAAGCAGCAAATGTCGGGCATGTTGTCTCAAGTGAATCAGCCTCTTTCTGAAGTCATGAAAGCACATGATTCCAGTGAAGGCCCGTTCGTTATCTTAATGGTCGGCGTAAATGGTGTAGGTAAAACCACGACTATTGGTAAGCTGGCAAAGCAGTTCCAGCAGGAAGGCAAGAAAGTGATGCTTGCTGCGGGTGATACATTTAGAGCTGCAGCAGTTGAACAGCTTCAAGTGTGGGGCGAGCGCAACGATATTCCGGTTATCGCTCAGCACACGGGTGCTGACAGTGCGTCGGTTCTTTATGATGCGCTAGAAGCCGCGAAGTCGCGTGGCACAGACATCCTTATTGCTGATACCGCAGGGCGTTTGCAGAATAAGAACAACTTGATGGAAGAGCTTAAGAAAGTGGTTCGCGTAATGAAGAAAATCAATCCGAACGCGCCTCACGAAGTTATGCTTACATTAGACGCAGGGACTGGGCAAAACGCGATTAGCCAAGCTAAGTTGTTTAATGAAGCCGTGGGCTTAACAGGAATCACGCTAACCAAGTTAGACGGCACAGCAAAAGGCGGTGTTATATTCTCTATTGCCGATAAGTTTAAAATTCCTATAAGGTACATAGGTGTCGGCGAAAGTATTGATGACTTACGCCAGTTCGACGGACAAGAATTTATTGATGCGTTGTTTAGCGAAATGGACACACCTGAAAGCTAAAACCAGCAAAGCGGTAGGGAACAATAATGATAAAGTTTGAGCAGGTAAGCAAAACCTATCCAGGCGGGCAACGCGCGCTAAGTAAGGTTAATTTTCATATCGCCCCGGGTGAAATGGCCTTTTTAACAGGGCACTCAGGTGCAGGAAAAAGTACGCTACTTAAACTTATCAGCCTAATGGAGCGCCCTACAGTAGGGCGCGTTCTTATTAATGGCCACGACCTTAACGCTATTACCCGACGAGATATTGCCTACATTCGCCGCGATATCGGGATGATCTTCCAAAGTCACCAGCTGTTAATGGATAAATCGGTTTTTGACAACGTGGCTTTACCTCTTGTCATTGAAGGGTACACCCATAAAGAAATTCGCAAGCGTGTAGACGCCGCTCTTGAAATGGTAGGCCTTAGAGACAAAGCTCGTTGCCTGCCTATTACGCTCTCTGGTGGGGAACAACAACGAGTGGGTATTGCGCGAGCGGTCGTGAATAAACCCCCGTTACTGCTAGCGGACGAGCCAACGGGTAACCTCGACCCTAAACTCTCAATGGAAATTATTCGCTTGTTCGAAGATTTCAATCAGGCGGGAGTATCGGTGCTTATAGCAACTCACGACTTGGGCTTGATTGCTCGTATGCGCTATCGCACGCTCACTCTTAAAAACGGGCAAATGATTACTGATGGTTTAACCGACGATATGGGCAGCGCGGGTTCAATTGATGGTGAAGGAGAGTGGTCGTGAGCATTTTATTTAAAGGTCGCGCCCAAGGGGCATCTTCAGCAAAAGTAGGCATGGTACAATCGGTTATCATGTTTTTCGTTAGCCATGTGCGACAAGCCTTGTCTAGCCTTGGAGAACTATGGCGACAGCCTTTAGCCTCGTTAATGACAATTGGTGTACTGGGTTTAAGCATAACTTTGCCGAGCACACTTTATATCATGGTAAAAAATACGGAGAAAATTACTGCTGGTTGGGATCAGGCATCGGAGATTTCCCTTTTTTTAAAGCCTAATATTAATGCGGCAAGCTCTCAGCAGCTGGTGGCTAGATTAAATACATGGTCTGAGATAGATAGCGTAGTTTACATTCCTGCCGACGATGCACTTAAAGAGTTTCAACACTTGTCTGGACTTGGAGATGCTATTGCTTATCTAGAGAAAAACCCACTGCCTGATGTGGTGCTAGTAACGCCAAATGAAAAGCATGCGTCACCGACAGCCGCGAAAGCGCTGTTAGACAAGCTGCGCCAGCAACGAGAGGTTGACGTTGGCAAACTTGATATCGAATGGTTAGAGCGCTTGTATGCGGTTATTGATATCGCGAGGGATCTAGTCACCTTAATTGGCCTACTTTTGTTTATTGCTGTGGTACTCATTATCGGAAACACTATCCGCTTAAACATTCTCAATAAGTACGATGAAATTGTGGTAATGAAGTTGGTAGGGGCTACCGATGCATTTATTCATCGCCCTTTCCTATATACAGGCTTCTGGTATGGTTTATTGGGTGGTTTAATGGCGTGGTTTGCCGTAATCATCATTCTTTGGGGGATGGATAGCAGCATAACGACGTTCGCCGCTATGTATCAAAAAGATTTCAATATTACTGGGCTAACCGGTTCGGCATTACTCATTATGCTTGGGCTGTCTGTTTTGCTTGGATTACTCGGCTCGCTTATTTCTGTGCAGCGTCACGTGAGAGAGATAGAGCCTCAATAAGTATCGCAAGCCCAAAGCTCGCATTACACGTGCCAGCGGTTAAGCGATAGCGCGCGGGTAGTGTGATGAAATAGCGCTGCGTACGCCGTTACCCCATGTAATCGCTTGGTTGTACAGCATATGCAGTTGTTTTTGGTCAATATCTAGCATCTTGGCTTGTTTTATCACGTTCATCCACAGTGCACTTTCGAACGCGCGGACAAGGGTCATATAGTTGTTCATTTCCAGGTTTTTGCCTAGTAATGCGTCATTAACTTCATCGGACAGCGGCAGTTGTTTCACTATGTCAGTCATAGATTGGTCAAGTAACCCTTCAAGTAACGAGAACAGCCCTACTAAAAATGATATTGGCGGGTTGTTTTTGATGCCTCTTCGCTCGGCAAGTAAATCAAAGAACTTAGCGCGTACAAGCGACATATGAATGATTTCAAGAGGTTTCTCGTCGCCTAAGTTGGTTAAACTCAACAGCGCGATAAATTTCTTAATCTCTACTTCACCCATGTAATTGAGTGCGTGCTTAAGTGACGTGATCTTGTAGCGTTTATTGATTGTGGGGTTGTTTATGAATTTTAATAACAAGAAGCTCAGCGTAGCATCGCGTTCGATAATTTGGCTAATGCGCTCAATGTTAAAATCACTACTAGAGCTTTCACCCATCAAATCTACAATATTCATTTTAGAGGCAGGAAGCTGCTTCAGTATTCGCGCTTCAGGCTGGGAAAAGAAATAACCCTGGAAGAAGTCAAACCCTAGGTCTACACAAGTAGTGAAGTTGTCTTGCGTATCAACCTGTTCGGCAACTAGCTGAACATTTGCATCGTGATAGCGAGGAATATGCTTTTCGATTGTTTCAAAGCGTGTTTTGGTGACGTCTACTTTTACGATGTCGATAAGCGGGAATATATCGTGTTTTGAACCCACCATCATAGGATCGTCAATAGCGAGCTTAAACCCAAGTTGTTTTATGTGCTGACAGGCTTCGAATAGACCGCTCATATTATCCGTTGGGTCAGCTAGTTCAACCACAACCGACTCAGGGTTAAGTGACGTTGGGAAACGAGAAATAATTGTGTCGGAAGAGAACGTAATAAACGATGTTTTCTCCCCGCTGATATCATCTAATCCTAATGGATGGAAATGTTCAGAAATATATTTCGCTTTTTCTTCACTGTGCTCTGGGTAGGCGCCAGACTTACCGTCTCGAAATAACAGTTCATAGGCAAATACACTTTTGCTTTTGTCTAAAATAGGCTGACGAGCTATGAACGCGAACATAATCTATTCCTGAGGCAACATGGTTTAACAACGTTTTTATTGGTATTTGATGGGCTTAGGTAATAATAAGCCTAAACCCTAGTCTATGATATGTAGGCGTTACCTAACAAGAATTCAATGATAAATTTACCAAGATGCAGGGTTGATGCATTGGCTATTCATCTTTCATTGTCGAGCTATGAATGTGTTTTGCCCACTTAATAGCTTCGTTATAATAGCTGTGCAATATGCTTTGCTTTATATCGTATTTATTAGCAAACTGTTGAATACCAGCCCATTTTGCTCGCTCAAAATATTGAACAAGCGTTAGACAATTACGCAACATGCCCGGTGTGCCACAAAGTGCGTTCTTTACATCATCACTGATAGGCACTTTACTCACCAAATCGTCGATGCGCTGCTCCATCATTGCATCGAGCAGAGACAGTAGCCCAGTAAGAAAGCCTTTTAGTGGGTTATCTGAGCCTTTAAGTTGAGTAAATACCAGTTCACAAAACTTTGCACGAACCAGCGCCATTTGCATTAGCTCACTAGGCTGCCCGTCGCTTAAATTGGCCAAAGCAAGTAAAGAAATAAATTTCTTCACCTCTATTTCACCCATAAAGGTTAAAGCATGTTTTAATGACGTTATCTTATGGCGCTTATTAACCATAGGGTTGTTAATAAAACGCAGCAGTAAGTAGGTTAGCGAAGGGTCTCTTTCAATGATTCTGTTGACCTCATCGAAATTCAGTTTTGCTTGGCTACTTAAAGTAAGCAGTTCCATCATGGTTAAGCTGCTTGGGCCTAATTTCCTATGCCTTACAATTTCCGGTTTAGCAAGGAAGTAACCTTGGAAGTAGTCGAAGCCCATATCTTTGAATTTATTAAATTCATCATAGGTTTCAATTTTTTCAGCAACCAGCTTAATTTTATATGATTTAAATCGCTCAATTAAAGCAGGGATCTTATCGTGAGGAATTTCGGTAATATCAATTTTTACTACGCTGGTAAAAGGAATAAAGGCTTCCCATTTCCCTTTCATGTCGTAGTCGTCTAGCGCTATTGGGTATCCAAGGCCGCGAATATGCTTGCACGCCGCAACTAGAGCGTCATCTACATCTACCGTCTCAACAATCTCAATAACCACTTTGTCAGCATCTAATGAAGTAGGAAAGCGGAACATCAGGGTATCACGATGAAAATTGATAAAAGCTTTTTTATCCCCAGTAATTTCCTCGATACCCAAGCTTAGGTGAGTAGATGTCAGTATTTTCGAGGTTGCTTCATCAGGAGGAATATTAGGGAAACAGTTCTCCTCGCCAACGCGAAAAAGTAACTCGTAAGCGTAAACTTCTCGGTTTACATCAAATATGGGCTGTCTAGCGACGTAAGCAAACATGAAGTTCCTCTTTGCTTTACTTGCCTTACTCCTTTCCTTAAGAATTTCCCTTCCAGTCTTTAATTGTTCTTGTCTGGAAAATGCTATGCAGCGGTCGTAGTGCAAAATCGATTAATTCAATCTAATATTTTCAATTTCCAGAGAGAAAAGCAAGGTATAAAATAAGACTTCTTTTTTCGCGCCGTTAATAGCCGTTGAAGTATCAAATAATGTTGAAATTGGGAAGGCACTAACCCTCCATTATTGAATGGTAGCGAACGAACAATATTCGTTTAAATTCATCTCAGTGAGATTAGCTTTCCCACTCAGGCATGTAATTAAAGTATAATGCTTTCGTGGTTGAATGACTGACCAAAAGCTTGTAATGGTTGTCAGGCTACAATGATGTTTAGCGGACTGGTAGGTGAAGCGAATAGCACAAGCATTCGATTTGGCTGACCTAATACATTACCTAGCAAACGTAAACGACGCTTAATTAGTAAAGTTGAACTTTTTTTCTTAATTTGGGTCTTGATATTGTAGAAATAGTCACTATACCTACATATCGGTTAGACTTCATATCTTAATTAGGTCTCGCGCAGCTTCGGTTACTTTGCTAATATGAAGCGGCAATAAATGAGGTGAACAATGAGCAACAATTTGCAATCTATGGCCCTGTCAGTGCCACACAGCGGTAGCATTGAAGGCTACATCCAAGCTGTAAGCAGCATTGATATGCTTAGCGCTGAGGAAGAGCGCGAGTTGGCAGTGCGCCTTCGCGAAGACGAAGACTTACAAGCCGCTCGTAAGCTAGTAATGTCACACCTTCGTTTTGTAGTGCACATTGCAAAATCTTACTCAGGTTATGGCTTACCACAAGCCGACTTAATTCAAGAAGGTAACATTGGTCTGATGAAAGCCGTTAAGCGTTTCGACCCAACGGTGGGCGTACGTTTGGTTTCTTTCGCGGTACATTGGATCAAAGCAGAAATTCATGAGTTTGTACTTAAAAACTGGAGAATAGTAAAAGTTGCGACTACCAAAGCGCAGCGTAAACTGTTCTTTAACCTACGTAAGGCGAAAAAGCGTCTTGGTTGGTTCACGCACGATGAAGTACAAACTGTAGCGAACGAACTGGGTGTGAGTACAAAAGAAGTGCTTCAAATGGAAGCGCGCATGAGCTCTCAAGACCAGGCGTTTGATTTAACTGCTGACGAAGATGAAACAGGCAATTTTGCGCCAGTTCACTATCTGGAAGACAAATCTTCAGACGTTGAAACTGACGTAATTAATAATGACTGGGATACAGCTGCTAGCAAGCGCTTATACTCAGCGATAAAAACGCTAGACGAGCGTAGCCAAGATATCATCGAAACTCGTTGGTTAGCAGACAACAAGATCACGCTGCAAGACTTAGCGGATAAGTATCAAGTATCTGCTGAACGTGTTCGTCAAATTGAAAAGAACGCGATGAAAAAGCTTCAAGCAGCTATGGTCGCTTAGTGCACCAAGTATATAGCTTATAACCAGCTTCACTTTGCTAAAAGCGCCTGAACGGCGCTTTTTTTATGAGTGTTTTTTGTTTTTGGTGACGCGTGAAACCATAACGCTACTCTTCTTCGTTTTTAGAAGGGGGAAGTACGTAGAATACACCTTCAAATTCCGCCACAGGGGTGTCGCCATCCAAAATTGCTACGCTTAATTCAAAACGCGCTTTGTTGTCGTTTTCTAGCGGTTTGAATTTTCCAGACAAGGTTTCAATATTACAGATTGCCCTTGGCTTCATCGTGATGGGCTTATGATAATGAATATCGCCATCGCCCAATACAATGTCACCGTCTAATCCACGCTCTTTTAGCTGAAGGTAAATCATGCCCCAGCCTGTTAATGTGGCTAAAGAGAAAATACTGCCCGCAAACATAGTGCCGTGAATATTAATATTCTTATTCAAAGAAGCACGTGTCTCTAGTGTGCGCCCTGTGTATTGGTAAAGCTTAATCCCCATATGCTCGGTGATGGGAATGGTCTCAGACCATGTTTCCTGTAGCGATTTGCACCATTTAGGGTGTAGCACTAAGGTATTGCTATCAGTAAACTTCTTAACCATTTGCTGACGCTTGAGCATACCAAGCTCGTTAGGAGCTTCACGCTCAACTTCAAAGCCACATGCGCTAAAAAAGTCGATAGATATTTCGCGACTGTTGGTTACGGCGCGCTCGGCACCCAAGTCTTTGGCTACGTTTTCAAGTGCGGCCATGATCATTTGGCCTAAACCTTTACGCTGGTGCCCCGGATGCACGGCAATATGCCGAATTTGTGCTTCTTCCGCGGTGTTCAAATGCACACGGCCACAAGCTACAATTTCGCCATTTCGGTTGGTGATAATACGGTGCTCTGCGACTTGCTCATATTCGTCTTTTTCAGAGCCGGGAGGAAAATTCCATGGCTGACGTAAGTGCTCCCATCTAAAATGGAAATAGGCTTCAAATTCGGCGTCGCTTTTTGGCGTAACTACCTTGTACACAATAAACCAGCCTTCTTAAATGAATGAACAAGTATTTAAACGTAAGAACACATGAGGCACAAGCTTAATTATGTAAGCAAGTTTGGAATGCTGACTAAGCGTACGATTTCCCCGCTAAACACTAAATTGAAAGGTAACGGGGCCGTCATTGATTAGGCCAACTTGCATGTCGGCACCGAACTCACCTGTGGCTACTTTCATACCTTTATTTTTTAGTGCTTGCACAAACTTTTCATAAATAGCTTGGCCATGCTCTGGCGATGCGCCGCGAGAGAACCCGGGACGATTACCTTTTTGGGTATCTGCGACTAGAGTGAACTGGGAAACCACCAATATCTCTCCATCGACTTGTTCAATATTTAAATTCATTTTTCCATCTTTATCGCTAAACATACGATACCGACAGAGTTTATTCGCCAGTTTTTCTATTTCCGCTTCACTGTCTTTTTTCTCAACACCTAAAAGTACCAGCATGCCTTGACCAATTTCGCCAATAATATTGCCGTCAACGGTGACATTGGCTTCTGATACTCGTTGGATAAGTCCTATCACTTAGATGACTCCTGAATAAAACGTGACATGTCGCGAGTGGCACGGCAAAGCGCATAACCTATGCTGGGTTCAGATGTACTATGCCCAGCATCGGGTATAATTTGCAACTGACTCTGAGGCCATGCTTTGTGAAGGGTTTCAGCGGCTTCAGTTTTACAAATCATATCGTAGCGACCGTGGATGATAGTGCCCGGAATATGGCTTATTTTTTCAATGTTATCAAGAATATAGTTTTCATCTAAAAAACATTGGTTAGACAAAAAATGACACTCTAGGGTTGCAAGGCAAGTGACTAGCTGCATAGGATAATTAGTTGTAGAGTCTCCAACGCCTGGCGGTAAAGTAACACGGGATAACCGCTCTTCCCACTGGTACCAGCGTTTTAACGCTGCGTGACGTAATACATCGTTGCTCGAACGTACCATTGCGCTATAAAAACTGCAGACTGCGCTGGAAGTGATTGGTGTTGGCACATCCTTAGTGAATTTACGGTAGTACTCGGGAAATAACTGAGCTGCACAGCCATTTGGCGATAGAAACCAATCCCTGTCTTCCTGTCGAGCTAAAAATACGCCACGTAGAATGAGTCCTGTCACTCGCGGCGTGTACTTTAACGCGTAAAGCAGTGCGAGTGTTGACCCCCACGAACCGCCAAACAATAGGAATTTAGGTATTGAGAGGTGCGTTCGAAGCGCTTCAATATCTTCAACATTGGACCATGTATCGTTATTAAGTGTATCGGCAGCGGGGGTGGAACGGCCACAGCCGCGTTGCTCATAACCTATTATTCGATACTTGTTGCTATCAAAAAAGCATTTGTAATTAGGCGGTAAACCCGCGCCAGGCCCGCCGTGAATGAAAAGGACGGGGATGCCGTTTGGATTACCACTTTGCTCGAAGTAAAGCGAATGCCCACTTCCCACTTCGATAAATCCATTTTCATAGTAGGTAACATCGGGGTAAAGTCGTTTCATTTTGTTTCTGCGCGTTGTGTGAGTGCCTGTTTTAGTTTAGTTTATTGTTATACAAACGTTTGCGTGCTGACTGCTTCAACGCTGCTTTTGCTTGTTAAATAAGCGATTAACGCTAAGTCTATACTATAGAACAAGTGTCATTACGTGCTAGCTAATCATATTATAGTCATAAATGCGAGGATGTTGATATGGCAGGTCAAGGATCGGGCGGTAATGTAATTGCCGCAATTTGTAACTTCTTTATTCCCGGGTTAGGTCACCTAGTCCAAGGTAGAATTTTAGGCGCATTGTTCTTTTTCGTAACCGTGGGCGTATGTTATGCCTTAGCTGCAACGGTTGTGCTTGCCATCGTCTTTTGGCCTTTAGGTGCCCTTCTGCATTTAATTTGTATTATAAGCGCAGCACGATTTAGAGGTGGAGTAACCGCATGAAGTTAATCGCATCAGCATTTGTTGCTATGCTTGCCCTTAGTGGGTGTCAGTCTGCATATTACGCAGCATGGGAAAAGGTGGGCGTTGAAAAGCGCGATATCCTAGTTGACCGGGTTGAAAACGCAAAAGAATCGCAGGAAGACGCACAGGAGCAGTTTAATTCTGCATTAGAAGCATTTAGTGCGGCAGTTGCGTTCGATGGCGGAGAGTTAGAAGACGTTTACAACCGCTTGAATGGTCAGTACGAAGACAGCGTTGCCGCTTCAGAAGAAGTGAGTTCACGTATTGATAAAGTAGAAAGCGTTGCTGAAGCTTTGTTTGATGAGTGGTCGGATGAACTCGAAAAGTACGAAAACGCCTCGCTCAAGCGTGATAGTGCAGCAAAGCTTCGCGAAACGAAGCGTCGTTACGCTTCGTTAATGACGGCTATGCGCAAAGCAGAAAGCAAAATGCCGCCGGTGTTAAGCGCGCTTCAAGATAATGTGCTGTACTTAAAGCACAATCTAAATGCCAGCGCGATTGGCGCACTGCAGGGCGAACTTTCTACTATTGAAAACAACGTTGCCCAGCTTATCAGACAAATGAATTCAGCGATTGCTGAGTCTGATGCGTTTATTTCTTCAATGAAAAACTAGCTTTTGGGCAGAGATAGACACGAAGGGAGCCAGCGGCTCCCTTTTTTATTTTAAACTTGTAGGGCTAATTATTCTTGAGGGACTTTGCGCGGTTCGTTTTCTGCTTTTCGGTTTTCAAAAGCTTCACCTAAGCTGCAGGTAAATTCAGCACCAAACAACACAATGATCCACGACAAATACACCCATAAAAATAGGATAGGTACCACCGCAAGCGCGCCGTATATAAGCTCGTATGAAGGAAAGTTTGTTACATATAGCGCAAAGCCTGACTTCGTTATTTCAAAAGCGACAGTAGCTACGATCGCACCAACCAATGCGTGACGAGCAAATACTCTTCTATTCGGCACCACCATATATAAAATGGTGAAAGCAAGCATGGCAGCGCCGCTAGGTACAAGACTAAGTAAGAAAGTGCCCAGTCCAGGTGTGTATTCTTCTGTGAAAGCCGCAAGACCTGTCAAATAAGAGCTAACTACCACACTAGAACCAATAAGCATAGGACCCAAGGTGATCACCATCCAGTAGATAGCAAAGGTATACACAATAGGTCTGTCACTTTGCGTACGCCAAATTCTATTAAGGGTTTTATCTACATTTGAAATAAGCATTAACGCAACGACCAGCAGCGACAAAATACCAATAGCGCTCATTTGCGAGGCGTTGCCCACAAAATCGGTCATGTATTTATGCACTACATCACTGGCGGTGGGAACAAAATTGCTAAATATAAAATGCTCTAGCTTGCTTCTTACCGAAGCGAAAGCAGGGAAAGCTGACATAATGGTGAAAGTCACCATTATAAATGGCACCAAAGATAACAAGGTTACATAGGCTAAGTGCCCAGCAGAAATAGTAATATTGTCTTCTCTACAGCGCTTTATGAAAATGCTAAAGAGATCTCTAACCTGAGGAGTAACATTGTTATATAAGGTTTTAACCTTGTCTAAATCCACTCAATTTCTCCTGACGATACCTTGTAAAAGATGAATAGCGCGGCCTTATCAATGCGGACTGATATAAGGCATCGATAGTTCAATACATGTATATCAGATGGTAACTGCGGGCGGCCTTGGTGGCAAAGTTTAATGCAGGTTTAAAACAGCAAAGGCGCATTGATTGCGCCTTTTGTGAAGTGAATCATGCAAAAATGACATCACCCTTGTGATAATTGTTATTTATTAAGCGCCTGAACGCACGCCCAGCATGTGGCAGATGGCGTAGCTTAATTCACTACGGTTTAAGGTATAGAAATGGAAGTGTTTCACCCCTTCTTTAGCCAATACCTTTACTTGGTCCATGGCAATGTTAGCGCCTATCAGGTTACGGGTGGCTTGGTCGTCGGCATCAAGGCCGTCGAACATTTTGTGCAACCATCCCGGCACATGCACGTTTGTAAACCCTGCAAATTTCACTAATGTTTGATAGTTAGTTACCGGCAAAATACCCGGAACTATATCTAAGTCGACACCAGCTGCAGCTGCACGGTCTCTAAATCGAAGGTAAACACTGGTATCGAAGAAGAATTGGGTAATCGCTTCTGTAGCGCCTGCTTCTGCCTTTCGCTTTAGGTTTAGCAAATCAAACTGTGCATTTGGCGCTTCTGGATGCTTCTCTGGATAGGCGGCAACAGAAATATCAAAATCGGCAACGTCTTTTAGCAAGGCAACAAGATCAGAGGCGTACATCTCTGTTTTCTCTACCCCTGGCGGTAAATCGCCACGAAGCGCAACAATACGGCGAATGCCTGAATCCCAGTAGTCTTTAGCAATTTGTTTAAGTTCATCTCGGCTAGCATCAACACAGGTCAAGTGAGGAACAGCTGCTACACCGGTTTGCTGCTGAATGCGCTTAACTACGTCGTGGGTTCTGTCACGTTCACCGCTATTCGCGCCGTAGGTTACCGACATGTAGCTTGGCTTTAGTGGCGCTAGGCGTTCAACAGACTTCCATAAGGTCTGTTCCATGGCTTCCGTTTTAGGCGGAAAAAATTCAAAAGATACATCAATATCACGCAGTTCCGACAGGGACTGGTTTAATGCATCGATACCTTGTGCGTAAGAAACCATGGCTTTTACTCTCAAAAATGTATTCTTATAGACGTTTAGACGTCTAAATTAAAGAATATATGTCTAGACGTCAAGAGGTTTACACTGCTCAATTGACCTTTTCGTGAACTTGTTTAGAATTTCTCTTCATAATATAAAAAAGAGTAGACCGAGTTAGTACAATGGCAGAATGGAACGGTAAATATATTCACCCCTACGCAGAGCACGGGAAAAAGAGCGAGCAGGTAAAGAAAGTCACTGTCTCTATACCTATTAATGTGCTTAAAGCACTTACTGATGAGCGTACCCGCCGCCAAATCAATAATTTGCGTCACGCCACTAATTCGGAATTGCTTTGCGAGGCGTTTTTACACGCATTTACCGGGCAACCTTTGCCTAACGATGATGACTTGCGTAAAGACAATCCTAATCGCGTGCCGGCTGAAGCAAGACGTATTATGGAAGAAATGGGTATTGACCCTAGCTTCGAAAACGATGTGTCGGAAGACGACTGATATTTAGTATTAAAGAGAAACGGCGCTTTGTTGTAAGTTATTGCTAGTTGATAACCTACAACACGGCGCCGTTTTTTATGTACTTGTATTCTCTAAGCGCACTTTGTAGCAAATAAAGGTTGAGCACTAGCCCCACCATTTTTTTGCCTTATGCGCCAGAATTTTATTCTTCTGGGCTTTCAGGTACGCGTGCAACACCAGATTCAATAGCAGCCTTAGACACGGCGGTAGCAATACGCTCGCATAAACGCGGATCCATAGGTTTAGGAATAATGTACTCTTTACCAAATGTCAGGCTATCACTTTTACTCGCAGCTAATACTTCCTCTGGTACAGGCTCTTTCGTAATAGCACGAAGGGCTTCTACTGCTGCTACTTTCATTTCATCGTTGATGGCCGTTGCACGAACATCTAGCGCGCCACGGAAAATAAACGGGAAGCACAGTACGTTGTTTACTTGGTTAGGGTAGTCCGAACGTCCAGTGGCCATAATAAGATCTTTACGTACTTCGTGAGCAAGTTCAGGCTTTATCTCAGGGTCTGGGTTAGAACATGCAAATACAATTGGGTTTTCAGCCATCAAGGCCAGTGTTTCTGGTGGTAAAACATCCGGCCCAGACACACCAACAAAGATATCCGCACCTTCCATTACATCTTCAAGCGTACGCTTGTCAGTATTGTTAGCAAATAGCTTTTTGTGCTCAGTTAAGTCTTCGCGACGAGTATGGATAACGCCTTTTCTGTCTAGCATATAAATACGTTCGCGCTGGGCACCACACTTAATAAGCAGTTCCATACAAGCGACCGCTGCTGCACCGGCCCCCATACACACAATTTTAGCGCTCTCTATGCTTTTGCCCTGAATCTCCAACGCGTTAAGCATACCTGCTGCGGTTACAATAGCGGTACCGTGCTGATCATCATGAAATACTGGAATTTTACAGCGCTTAATTAGCTCTTGTTCAATCTCAAAGCATTCAGGCGCTTTAATGTCTTCTAGGTTAATGCCGCCAAATGTATCGGCGATATTCGCTACCGTATTAATGAACTCTTCGGTCGTACGATGCTTCACTTCAATGTCAATGGCATCCAGTCCAGCAAAGCGTTTAAACAGAAGGGCTTTACCTTCCATAACAGGTTTCGATGCCAGTGGGCCTAGGTTACCCAATCCTAAAATCGCGGTTCCGTTACTGATAACGGCAACCAGGTTTCCTTTACCCGTGTATTTATAGGCGTTATCTGCATCTTCGGCTATTTCTCTGACCGGCTCGGCAACGCCTGGGCTATAGGCGAGAGCAAGGTCGTCCACGCTATCGGCAGGTTTAGATAGCTCTACGCGGATTTTTCCAGGTGTGGGTTTGGCGTGATAGTCGAGTGCGCGTTGTCTAAAATCTGACATGTAAAAAGGTATCCTTAGATGTAGGGTTCATCGGTGTTTTCGTTCACGCTCTGTAGCTATTTTATTGTCGTTATAGTTATAGGTAGATAAACGTAAGCGCGTTACAACCAAGTAATGACAAAAGTGATTATAAATAGTTGTTAGCACTAGGGCTTGTTGATCTTTGTTTTACAGCAATCATCAATAGGCCTTTAGGTGGCATGTGGAAAAAGCAGATTAGGCGTTAACCTTTACTGATTTTGTTCACATACCTTAATGGATACAAGCCTCAGGTTCATGTACCCAAAAGCGCCACAAGTCTTGAAAGTAATGCATTATTCACAGAATTAATGCTCACTATCAAAGTGCCGATCGCAACTCTAACACAGCCAATCACTGTGTACATATCTGATCAGAATTCTCATATACCAATGTAGGGTAGGCATACTAATTAGACCAGTAAAATGGGGCTATAATTGCCATTCATATTATTTATTTTGACTTGTTATAACATTCCTTAGGTCTATTGTGTGGAGGATGAAAACAAAGCTATCGAAAGGCTCTACGTTCTCATAAATGCATAGGACAGAAACCCAAATCAGGAAAATAGAACGCAGGGAGATACCTCGTTAATTCTCCATCCAATATTTCTGATAAAATCCTGTGAAAGCCCACTTAAAATTCGCACTTAAGGCGAGGATATGACAGAAAGAAAACTAATAACCGTGCTAACCGGTGTATGCGAAAGCGTAAAATCTGCCAATAATGGATTTGTTTGGTTAACTCACTTAGGGCATTGGAGAACGCCGCAAGTGATTGCCGTGTTTAATACTGAGCAGGAGAAGCAGCGGGCGTTAACTAATGGTTGGGATATAGACTTCATAAGCCAAGTGAATATTGCTTTGGCGTCAATTAAGTCAGCACCCGTTGGTATTTATTTTGACAGCGAAGAACAATGTAAAAAAGTGAGTGGCGGCAATTGGGATAGGCATTTATCTAATGTAAAAAACCTTCACTGAGTTCAGGTTACGCTGAATGTTGTAAATTAAGCTAAAAACGTTTTCAGAAGGCGAGTTGCAGGGCTTTTTACATTGGCTAGGTAACTGCCCTGACGTAGGATAACGGCGGTAAAGCGCTGTTTGGTGCACCTTGTTTGTGTGAAGCGTGAATTTTAGGCAATAAAAAAGCGCCATAAAGGCGCTTTTTTCGAACTCGATATCAGGCTTACTTTTTGCCCAATGCACCGAAACGCTTCTTGAAGCGATCAACACGACCACCAGTGTCAACGTTACGTTGCTTACCAGTGTAGAATGGGTGACATGAAGAACATACGTCTAGGTTGATGTCTTTACCAAGCGTAGAACGAATGTTCATTACGTTACCACATGAGCAAGTTGCTGTGATTTCTTCGTATTTTGGGTGGATATCTTGTTTCATTGGGTTACCTCACATAATAAGGCCGTATCGCTATACAACCCGAAGTCGCACACCATACGTTACTTAATTCAAATGATAAGTCGTTCAAAGAACAGCCTATCGCAAAAGAGCGGCGCATAATAAAGGATGGCAGGGCCTTGATCAAGCGGTTTTTGGCCAAATGCTAAACAAGAGAGCTAGACAAGGAAGCCGTAGAAAAAGGCCAAACTAAAAACATTCTTTTTATGCTTAACAGTAAAGTATGTTTAAATATTTGTCTTTCAAGGCTAGGCCATATGCGCTAGTAGCAAAATCATGCGCTAATAGCAAAATGTGTTGCTAGCTGTTAGCAGCGCAAACTACTGTAACGTATAGGTCTGCAAGTAGCTTCAGTATAATTAGTTTCAACATAAGAAACTTAGTAAGCGCATTACGCGCTATAACAGTCGTCAAATAAGGTAAAACGTTCGCAATGGCCTTTATCCAAGTTGCCGTGCCAGTGCCACTGCGCCAACTTTTCACATATACCCACAATAGCGCGCTCAGTGCAGGTGTGAGGGTAGTTGTACCTTTTGGTCCGCGCAAACTTGTGGGCGTAGTTGTTGAAACCCTACACAAACCTGAAAGCGACATTGAAAACTCCAACAAGCTAAAAGCCATTGAGTCGGTACTGGACGATAGCCCCATTATAGATGAGGTGCTGCTGAAAATGGCCCAATGGCTGTGGCAGTACTATCATCATGCGCCGGGTGAAGTGTTGCACGCCATGCTGCCTGTTTTATTGCGCAAAGGCGAGTCAGCAGCGCCAACACCTCAAGACATGCTAATGCTTACCGAAGAAGGTAGGCAAAGGGATGCAGACACGTTATCGCGGGCGCCTAAACAACAAGCCTGTTTTACTGCAATGGCCGGTGGTGCCTTATTAGCGTCCCAAGCGCGCAAGCAGTATGGCGCACCTGCGGTCAAAGCGCTTGTCGAAAAGTCATTGGCAAGCATTGAAGAAGTCGCGCCTGAATTTAAGTCAGGCAGTTGGCTTGCCTCGTTATCGGTGTCTGAAAAGCCGGTTCCAGACACAGAACAGTCGGTTGCTATTGCCGCGCTTAACCGTCAGCAAGGCAACTTTGCAGTAAGTTTACTTGAAGGGGTTACCGGTAGCGGTAAAACGGAAGTGTATCTTCAAGCCATCGAACCCTTACTGCGTGAAGGGAAGCAAGTGCTTATCTTGGTACCAGAAATCGGGCTTACGCCGCAAACCGTGTCACGCTTTGAAAAGCGCTTTGGTATTGCAGTGGGCGTTTTACACTCTCAGCTTTCTGATAAGGAACGGCTACAGGTGTGGCAGCGAGCAAAAGCCGGTGAACTCGGTATTATCATTGGTACCCGCTCGGCTATTTTCACCCCGCTGCACAATCCCGGTATGCTGATTGTGGATGAAGAGCACGACGAGTCTTTTAAGCAGCAAGATGGGCTTCGCTATCATGCTCGTGACCTGGCAGCTATGCGTGCCAAGCAGCATAATATTCCGCTTTTACTAGGCAGTGCCACGCCTGCGCTTGAAACACTTAACAATGCGCTAAGCGGTCGTTATGCCCATTTGCAGCTTACCAAGCGAGCAGGAGGGGCGAAAAGCACGCATCAGCATGTGTTAGACGCGCGTGACCAGCCCATTTACTACGGTATTTCGCAAGGCTTGCTAACGATAATGCGCCAGCATATCAGCGCGGGAAACCAGGTATTGGTGTTTGTGAATCGCAGAGGCTATGCGC
Source organism: Alteromonas sp. 5NW40-0090 (assembly GCF_057552975.1). NCBI lineage: Bacteria > Pseudomonadati > Pseudomonadota > Gammaproteobacteria > Alteromonadales > Alteromonadaceae > Alteromonas > Alteromonas sp. 5NW40-0090. The sequence continues at coordinate 136,994 of NZ_BAAJLT010000014.1, read as the reverse complement.
CAGCGCTGCTCTGCCACCACTGCGGTGAAACCGTCATGTGTAAGCGTTGTGATCGTCCTTACACTGTGCATAAAGCACAGAACCGACTTCAGTGTCATCACTGCGGCGGCATGCGCTCAATGCCATCAAACTGCGAAGCGTGCCATCACAATGAATTAGTTACGGCGGGTACCGGAACCGAGCAAGTTGAGCAAGGGCTTACAAGCTTATTTCCCGGTGTTAAACAGGTACGAATAGACAGCGATACCGTGCGGGGCAAAGATAAACTGCACCAAACGCTTGACGCAATAAACCGCCAAGAGTACCAGCTGCTAGTAGGCACCCAGATACTATCAAAAGGTCACCATTTCCCTCATGTAACCCTAGTTGCAGTACTAGATTGTGATGGTGCTCTTTTTAGTGCGGATTTTAGAGCACCGGAAAAGCTCGCTCAGCTTGTAACTCAGCTTGCTGGAAGAGCTGGGCGCGCCAGTAAACCTGGTGAAATGTGGCTTCAAACTCACAATCCTCACCACCCTTTGCTACAAGATTTAGTGCACAATGGCTATGGCCATTTCGCCAGACACGCATTGATGGAGCGTAAAGCGGCGGGGCTGCCCCCTTTTATTAGCCAATTTGTGATCCGCGCTGAAGCGACCGACAGCAGTTTGGCTTATCGCTTTTTACAAGATAGTAAGCAAGTCTTTCTCCAGCAGCATGCCATTGAGTTAAGTGGACCGTTTCCTTGTCTGATCGAAAAGCGGCAAGGCAGGTTCCGGTTTATGCTGGTATGCAGCCATGAAAAGCGTGCGCCGCTTCACAATGCGCTACGTTTGGCGCTGCCATTTTTACAGGCGTTGCCGCAGGCAATGAAGGTAAGGTGGTCAATAGATATTGATCCTACCGATTTCAGTTAGCTTGTTGGGTAGCAATACGTTAAAATTTTGGCAGGATCGAAGATGCAGAAAAGCCGCTTCTTCATAAAGATTTGGTATATGACGTTTTCTTACGCATACAAACAACGATAACAAGTAGGAATATTGCCGACTATGGCTCAACGCGATTATGTCTCTCGTGGACGCTCCCCTCAAAAAAAGAAGCCTGCTGGTAAAGGTAGAAAGCCAACAGCAAACGCGAAATCTAAAGCCCCAGTTTCAGGCAAGCTTCCTATCGTACGCCTAATTGGTATTTTTGCATTGGTGATTGGCTTTGGTGTGTTTTTGTGGTCGATAAAAGACAATGTAGAAGATGACGTAGATACCCAAGCTTCACGACCTGTTGCACCTACAGAAGAATCTTTACCTGAACTGCCTGAGGAAGAGTGGGAGTACATCAAAACCCTGCCAGGATACGAAGTGGAAGTTGAGGTCAAAGAGCAAGAAAAGTCTGACAAGCGCTACTTAATGCAGTGCGCCTCTTTTAGAACCCGCGCGCAGGCTGAAGAGATGAAAGCCAAAATTGCATTCCAAGGTTTAGAGGCGCTTATAAGACACAGCACCGGCAGTAACGGCGACTGGTTTCGCGTTATTTTAGGCCCTTACGAGTCCAAGCGTGATGCAGAAAAAGCCAAGCACAGTCTGCGTAAAGTGAACATTGCCACATGCCAAATTTGGTACTGGAACTTATAGCAGTTTATTGTAGGTAACACTTAATGCGCTGCATAGGGCGCTGGAATAACGCGTACAGAAAGGATGCGTTTACAAGGAAGTATCAATGAGTATTGCCATCACCGAACAACCAAATTACGCCGCTTATAGCATAGAAGAGCTTGAGGACGTTCTGGAAAATATTGATAAGCAGGCCTTTCCGGAGCGCTACCAGGCAGCAAAGAATGAGCTCGCTACTAATCTAGGTACGCTTGCTTCAAATGTAATTAGCCCAAGCAAAAAAAGGTTAACTAAAACCGTTACCCAATAAACCCTCATAAATGCCGATTTACTACGCTTGTGTTTGAACACCTGCTGGGCAAGCAATGCGCCAGGCCAACCTCCCAATAGGCTTAATAGGTGCAGTTTTGCTTCTGAAACTCGCCACTTGTCTTTTTTTGCGGACGATTTATCAATACCGTAGATAAGCACGGCAAAGAGGCTTAGTGCGCCATAACCCACGGGGACTATGATTGGCAATCGGTCCAGCAAAACGAATAAGGTTAGTACGCCACAAAATAGGGTAAGTAAGGCAAAGGAAAGACTTCTTCGATACTTCATTGATAATCCATTAAATCAGCATGCCGTCAAATAACCATGGGCTTCATTGGCGAGAGTATGCGCTCAATAAATGGTGTATTCAATACACTAGCGAACACGCTAAGCCCACAGAGTAGGCAGCTCTGAGCCACATTCTTTTGTCTTACCCTTGAAATTAAAAAGCCTTCCCCCACTTATTTGATATTGAATTTGAACGCTGCTGCCTTTGCTAGACGAAAAACGCAGCAGCGCCCAGCTAAACGGGGAATTAACGTGACAACGATTGTATCTGTACGACGTGGGAATCAAGTGGTAATGGCCGGTGACGGACAGGTATCACTGGGCAATACCGTAATGAAAGGTAATGCGCGCAAAGTGCGCCGTTTATACCACGACAAGATTTTAGCGGGCTTTGCTGGTGGCACGGCCGACGCATTTACGCTGTTTGAACGCTTTGAAGCAAAGCTAGAAGCGCACCAAGGCCATCTGACTAAAGCGGCGGTAGAGCTTGCCAAAGATTGGCGGACTGATAGGGCGCTTCGCAAACTAGAAGCGCTGCTTGCCGTAGCAGACGAAACCGCATCGTTTATTATTACCGGTAACGGTGACGTGGTGCAGCCAGAACAAGATCTTATCGCGATTGGCTCTGGCGGTAACTATGCACAAGCCGCAGCTACTGCACTACTTGAAAATACGGAGCTAAGCGCGAAAGAAATCGCTGAAAAAGCGTTGACCATTGCCGGTGATATTTGCGTATTCACTAACCATAGCCAAACGGTTGATGTACTAGATTACTAAGTAATAGCGAAAAGCTGTTATCGGCTTGCTGTTGCTCGTTTGCATACGAGTACCACAAGCCCTGTTAGAAAAGGGTTTATTCATGTCTGAAATGACACCAAGAGAAATTGTTCACGAGTTAGACCGTCATATTATCGGTCAACAAGATGCCAAGCGCGCTGTATCTATTGCACTTCGAAATCGCTGGCGTCGTATGCAGCTTGAACCTGAGCTGCGCCAAGAAGTTACGCCAAAAAATATTTTGATGATTGGCCCTACGGGTGTGGGTAAAACCGAAATCGCTCGCCGTTTAGCTAAACTTGCTAATGCGCCGTTCATTAAAGTTGAAGCGACTAAGTTCACTGAAGTGGGCTACGTGGGTAAAGAAGTAGAAACCATCATTCGTGATCTTGCCGACATCGCGGTAAAGATGACGAAAGAAAACGAAATGAAGAAAGTGAAATTCCGCGCAGAAGAAGCAGCGGAAGAGCGAATTCTAGATGTTTTGCTTCCTCCTCCAGAAGATGCGTGGGGTAATAAGGAAAACGTTGAAGATCGCGGTACGCGCCAAGCATTTCGTAAAAAGCTTCGTCAGGGCGACCTAGACGACAAAGAAATTGAAATTGATGTAGCACTTCCGCAAATGGGCGTAGAAATTATGGCGCCTCCTGGTATGGAAGAAATGACTAATCAGCTTCAAGGCATGTTCCAAAACTTGTCGGGTTCGCAAAAGAAAAAGAAGAAGCTGAAAATTAAAGAAGCGTTCAAACTACTAATTGAAGAAGAGGCTGCACGCCTTGTAAATCAAGAAGATTTGAAAGAAAAAGCGATAGAGTCGGTAGAACAGCACGGTATTGTGTTTATCGACGAAATTGACAAAATCTGTAAACGCGAGGGCAACTCGTCGGCCGATGTGTCTCGCGAAGGTGTTCAGCGTGACTTGCTTCCACTTGTGGAAGGTTCAACGGTATCGACAAAACACGGCATGGTTAAAACCGACCATATCTTGTTTATTGCTTCAGGTGCATTCCAAATGAGTAAGCCGTCTGATCTTATTCCAGAGCTTCAGGGGCGTCTTCCAATTCGCGTTGAGCTATCTGCTCTTAAAGTCGGCGACTTCAAGCGCATTCTTACCGAGCCGAATGCGTCATTAACTCACCAGTACATTGCGCTAATGAAGACAGAAGGCGTGGATATTAGTTTCGACGATTCTGGTATTCAGCGTATAGCCGAAGCGGCATGGCAGGTGAATGAACGCACTGAAAACATTGGTGCCCGCCGTTTGCACACCGTGCTTGAGCGCCTTATGGAAGACATCTCGTTTGACGCCTCTGAAAAGAGCGGTGAGTCATTCGTGATTGACGCAGACTACGTTAACAGCCACCTAGAAACCTTGGTAGATAACGAAGATCTGTCGCGATTTATTTTATAATGCAGTTTTGAGATAGCGAATAGCTCAGCTAAAAAGCTTATCGGGTATAACATGACCCAGTGAGCTTTTGAAAATAGAGTATTTAAGCCCAGAGATATGCTCTGGGCTTTTTATTTTTCATTCAAAAATCTTGTCTTAATATTGTTACATAACATTTTAACGTTGCCCTCCTGCAAAATTTTTCGGCATACCAACTTCTAAAAGCCCCAATTAAAAACGACGTAGCGTGTAAAACCTCTTGTTAAATTTTTGTTGATCAGACTTTACATAAATAGTATAAACTAAAAAGACAACGTTGTTTATTTGAAATTACACCACTTCAACAATCAAGGCGCGATATGAAAAATTACACATTGCATCCATTAACACGTCAGCTAAGGAAGGCCATAAAGCCTACTCCACTTTTACTGATGCTAATGGCAACGTCGTTACAAGCTCAAGAGGCTGGGTCTGGGTCTGATGATTCGGAATTGCCAGAGGAAGTAGAAGTAATAGAGATTTCTTACGGTTATAGCGCCGTCGAGAAGAAAGATTTGACTGGGGCAATAGCCACAGTGGACATCGAAGACGTGATTGATTTGCCTGCTGGTAACATTATGCAAAATCTTCAGGGAAGAGTACCTGGTTTACAAATCACCACGACAGGTAATCCAAGTTCGACAGCAACCGTGAGGATCCGCGGTCAGGGACTAGGACCTCTTGGCAACAATGACCCGCTTTACATAATCGATGGAATTCCAACAAAGTCTGGTTTACACGAAATTAACAGCAACGATATTGCCGATGTACAGGTGTTACGTGATGCGGCCGCTGCAAGTATTTATGGGGCTCGCTCTGGAAACGGTGTAATTGTTGTAACCACAAAGAAAGGTCACGATGGCCTGGATTTTAACTTCCGATACAACCAGAGTATTGAAGAATATGACTATGACCTACAGCCACTCAACACGTTAGAGCGTGGAGCCGTAGTGTGGCAGGCGGCAGTCAATGACGGGTCAAACCCTAATTCAGCAAGCCCGCTTTATACATTTGACTGGAACCAAAATTTTCAAAATCCAGAATTATATTCGGTCATTCTGCCTACCTTTACTGATCCCGAAGGTGTTCAACGCCCCGCCGATACGAGATGGTTTGATGAAGTTACAAGAACCTCTAAAGTCTCTGATGCGAATTTCTCGGTGGCAGGCGGCAATGACGTTTCTAAGTTCTATACATCGCTGGGCTATTTTGAGGCCGAGGGTATCGTAGATGGTTCCAAGTTCGAGCGATTAGCTTTCAGAGTCAATTCTGAACATGTCGTTGTTGAAGATAAATTAAAAGTCGGTCAGACATTTTTGATCACTGATCAACAAGCTAACCTTATCAACGACCTAGCGGGTCAGATTTTAGGACTATCAATTGAGCAGCAGTCAATCGTTCCCGTTTACAACGATGTAGGAGGCTGGGGTGGGCCGGTACCTGGAATTACTGACAGAGACAATCCGGTTCGAATAATCGAGCAAAATCGTGATAACGGCCATACCTACAATAAACTCATGGCGAACTTTTTTGTTGAGTACACACCGATTGAAAACTTAACGCTTAGAGGAAATGTAGGGGTTGATTACAGTCAGTTTTATTTTAGAAATTTCACGCGTGCGTTTACCGCTGGCTCACTCAGTGGCGCAGACAGATTAACGGTTGAAGACAACTGGAATCAAAGCATCATTACTGGCGCTACAGCCACTTACAAACTCGTACTTGATGACCTGCACAAGTTCAATTTCTTAGCCGGGGTTGAGCAAATTAATTATGAGCGTGAATTATCCCGAGGCATTGGGTCAGGCTTCGCTTCGGATGACCGTTCTTTCGCTTATCTGTCACAGGCTACGTCGGATGTAAGAGTAGAAGGCGAAGGAGACAACTGGTCCCTCGATTCCCAGTTTGCACGAGTGGACTATAACTATGATAACCGTTACTTGTCCTCATTTACAATTCGTCGAGACGGGTCGTCGAGATTTGGTGATGCTAATGAGTACGGTAATTTTCCAGCAGCGTCATTGGGCTGGGTTGTTAGCAACGAAGACTTTTTCGATATTGATTTTATCGACACCTTAAAGTTCAGGGGAAGCTGGGGGGAAACGGGTAATCAGGAAATTCCTACTGATGCGACGGTAACAACTTATATACCCCGTTATGCGACCCAGTCACTTTTCACAAACCAGCAAGATGAGGGCACAGCATACGACATTACTGGCGCAAATGGCGGCACATTGCCTTCGGGCTTTGTTCGGGCGCAAACTGGCAACGCAGATCTGAAATGGGAAACATCAACGCAGGTTAACTTCGGCTTAGACTTCGAATTGTTTGAGAGAACGGTTTATGGAAGCTTTGATTGGTTTAAAAAAGAAACCCGCGACATTCTTACTCTCACTCAACCAATTGCAACGCTTGGCGAAGGGGCGCAAAAGTGGGTCAATGGCGGCACCATTGAAAATGCCGGTGTTGAATTGGTACTTGGATATGAAAAGTGGATAGATACGGGCTTGCTGGAAGACGAGTTGCTTGTAGATATCAACTTCAATATATCTTCGGCTGAAAACACCGTTACAGCCTTGCCTGAAGATGTCGTTAATTCCTTTGGCGGAAATGGACAAGATAAAACAATCTTGGGGCGTTCAATTAACTCAGTATATGGGTATGTAGCAGACGGTATATTCCAAAATCAAGATGAAGTGAATGAACATGCTACACAATCGGGCGCAGCACCGGGTCGAATCCGTTGGCTAGACCTAGATGGAAATGGCGTTATTGATGAGAACGACCAAGACTTCTTTGCAGACACGGATCCAGATTTTATCTATGGAATGAACTTCACGTTTAAATATAGAGACTGGGACTTCAACATGTTCTGGCAAGGGATCAAAGGAGGACAGATAAGGAATAACTGGCGACTATTCACCGATTTCACTTCTTTAAACATTGGCTCAAATTATGGTGCACGAACGCTTGATGCCTGGACTCCTCAAAATACAGACAGCGATGTCCCTGCGCTTACCCTGATTGATAACAATGGGGAGGGCCGTCAGTCTAGCTTTTTCTGGGAAGAGGGCACTTACCTAAAACTTCGCAATATCAGCGTGGGTTACACCCCTACATTAGATTTCATCGAACGCTTAGGCCTTAACGATGCACGCATTTATTTGCAGGCTCAGAATCTTTTGACTATCACGCCTGATGGCACTTTGAGTGAAGATCCTGAAACTCCTAATGAAGTTTTTCCTGTACCCCGCCGCGTCACTCTCGGGCTGGAATTCTCTTTTTAAGCTAACAGGATAATGGATAAAGACACATGAACTATATAAGCAAACTTTTGACAACAAGCTTGATTGCGCTTTCAGTCGTATCGTGCGGAGGAAGCGATGAATTGGACAGTGAACCACAAGCAGTGCTCACAGAAGATCAGGTAGCAACGACTGAGAATATAGATGCTTTGGTTATCGCCACGTACTCCTATCTTGGCAATGATCACTACACAGCACCTAATTATCTGTGGCCGACAGGCAACCTTCGCGCTGGTGATGCGCACAAAGGTGGAAACGGTCCTTCGGATATCTTTGCATACCACGCACTTTCAATGTACGAGCCGTTAGTGCCGGATATGGAGTCATTCCCACCTGATTTGATCGATCTCAACAATAAGAAATGGACACGCAACTATACCGGTATTTCAAGAGCTAACGCGGCACTTAAGGTTATTGCTGAGACGCCTTCTGGTGAATTACCAGGCGCTGATGAAAAAGCGGCAGAGTTACGTTTTTTAAGAGCTATCTTTTATTTCGATTTGAAAATCCATCACAAGCATATCCCTTGGATTGATGAAACGATGACTCAAGAGGAAGTACTTGCGACGACGAACCGCGATCTCACAGACCAGCAGTTATGGGACAACATCGCAGCAGATTTTCGTTTTGCCGCGAACACCTTGCCAGATGTTCAGCAGGATGTCGGCCGGGCGTCCGCACTATCAGCCAAAGCCTATTTAGCGAAAACCCTTTTGTATCAGGCGTATGAGCAAGACGAACTGCACAATGTGGTGAATATCAATCAGCAGAAACTCGAAGAAGTAGTCAGCTTGGTAGATAGTATTGAAGCCAGTGGACAGTACGGTCTTTACGACGATTATGCAGAGAATTTTCTTATCGAATTTGAGAATGGAAAGGAGTCTGTATTTGCCATTCAGCGTTCATTGAATGATGGCAGTCCTGACGGAAGAGGTTCTTGGTCTAGCGCGTTGAATGCGCCGATGTCAGGCGGTTTTGGTTGCTGTGGTTTCCACGTTCCAACAGAAAACTTTGTTAACGCGTTTAAGACTGATAACTCGGGTTTGCCCCGCTTCAACACATTCAATGACAGTGTGTATAACGTAAATATTGACCATGTTGACCCTCGGCTCGACCATACAGTGGCGATGGAAGGCAAGCCATTTAAGTACGACCCTGAACTTATCCATGGCGGCGACAGCTGGGCACGGGCACCAGGTATCTATGGCAATTACACGGGAATGAAAGACTTAGAACACCCTGAATGTGACTGCCGGGGTGAGAACGGTCCTTTCCCAATATTCTCTCTCAATACCGTATTAGTACGCTATGCCGATGTATTGCTTTGGAAAGCAGAAGCGCTGATAGAGCTCGACCGCTGGGAAGAAGCAACTCCGATTATCAATCGTCTTAGAGAGCGGGCCGCAGCCAGCACGGCGAGATTAAACGATGCGAGCTTATACCGTATTGGCACTTACGACACATTTACCGGTAAAGCAGAAGCAAGGCAGGCACTGCGCTGGGAAAGGCGCGTCGAGTTAGGGCTAGAAGGTCATCGATTTTTCGATTTGGTTCGCTGGGGCGTGGCTAAAGAGACCATTGACGAATACCTCACTACTGAGCGCGGCAGAAAGCCCTACTTGGAAGACGCTGCATTTACCAAAAATAAGCATGAATACCTACCAATCCCTAATCAGCAGATTAATTTGAGTGGCGGAATTTATATACAGAATCCGGGCTATTAAGCCCGGTATTCCTAAAGTGGTTAAGAGGTAAAAATATACATCATGAACAAAATAGTTTACTGGTCACTCACTGTTGCAATAGCCGGATTTTTATTTGGTTTCGACACCGCAGTGATATCTGGAGCAGACCAATCCATTCAAGCGCTGTGGGACACTCCGCCCCTTTTTCATGGGTTGTTCGTCATGTCTTCTGCACTGTGGGGAACGGTGATTGGCGCGTTGATGGGGAACTGGCCCTGCGATAGGCTTGGGCGCAAAAAGACGTTAGTTCTTATTGGCGTCCTCTATCTACTCTCTGCTATAGGTTCAGCACTCGCTCAGGATCCGTATACCTTTGCTATTCTTCGGTTTATCGGAGGCTTAGGAGTAGGGGTATCTTCAATCGCTGTACCCGCTTACATTTCTGAAATTGCACCAGCCAAAATCAGGGGGCGGCTTGTCGCAACTTATCAGTTTCAAATAGTATTTGGGATCCTCATCGCTTTTCTTTCAAATTATTTGCTCTCGGGCGTTATTGTCGATGACTGGCGAGTGATGCTGGGAGTTGAAGCCGTGCCAGCATTCATCTACTTCCTAATGGTACTGAAAGCACCGGAGAGTCCTCGCTGGTTATTGCTGCATCGCGATGACGAAGCCCGTGCTCGAGAGGTCTTTTTATCGCTACAGAGTGAAGGTGTCGAACAAACTATCAGCGCCATAAAAGCTGATAAGGCAGGGCGTAAAAGAGAGTCTTTATTTAAACCTGAGTTTCGACTTCCGGTGCTGCTTGCCTTTTTACTTGCTGCATTTAATCAACTATCAGGTATTAACTTCATCATCTATTACGCACCACGCGTGTTTGATATGGCGGGTTTAGATGGCAGCACCGCATTGCTTTCCACAGCAGGTGTCGGATTAGTCAATCTTGTATTTACGATGGTTGGATTAAGTCTGATAGATCGGCTTGGACGAAAATCACTCATGTATATAGGTTCAATCGGTTACATCCTGTCTCTAGCCACTGTTTCATGGGCATTCAGTAGTCAAGTCGGCGGCACTATTGTAGTGAGCGCAGTGTTCGTATTCATCGCGTCTCATGCGGTTGGGCAGGGTGCCGTTATCTGGGTTTTTATTGCAGAAATTTTCCCCAACTCCGTGCGCTCCAAAGGACAGTCATTGGGAAGCGGCACACATTGGGTTTTTGCTGCGCTGATCGCGCTTTTAATGCCTCAGGTATTAGCCGCCTTTTCTGCCAGCCAGGTCTTCGCGTTCTTCACATTTGCGATGTTCTTACAGCTTATTTTTGTTCGATTCATGATGCCAGAAACGAAAGGGAAAACGCTTGAGGATGTGTCTGCAGCGTTATCAAAATAGAGGCATGTTAACTATGAAAACACTATTAGGTCTTATTATTTCTTCAGCTCTTGTTGGATGTTCCATGAATCAAATTAGTCCACTTCCCGAGGACTCGACTCTTGTGGTCGAGGCCGCTCGCAACGAAGCTTTTCGTCCCCAGATCCATTTCTCACCGAAAGAAAAGTGGATGAATGATCCCAACGGTATGTTTTATCTCGATGGCGAGTACCATCTATTCTTTCAGCATAATCCCGATGCCTCCATCTGGGGGCCTATGCATTGGGGGCACGCTGTGAGTAAGGACCTTATGCATTGGGAGGAGTTACCAATAGCGCTTTACCCTGATGAGCTTGGCACCATTTTCTCTGGAAGTGCAGTCGTCGATGTCGAGAACACCAGTGGTCTGGGAAGCAAAGATAATCCCCCTATTGTTGCGTTGTATACCTATCACAATGCGTCAATGGAGAAGCAGGGAAGGATTGACTACCAAACCCAAGCACTGGCTTACAGCTTAGATAAAGGCCAGACGTGGGAAAAGTATGCCAATAACCCTGTTATTGACAACCCGGGCATAAAAGATTTTCGCGACCCAAAGGTCATGTGGCATGAACCGTCAGGAAAGTGGGTGATGGTGCTAGCACAAAAAGATCATATTGGTTTTTACAGTTCAGATAACCTGATTGACTGGTCGTTAGAAAGCACATTTGGTGAAGAAATAGGTAGTCATGGCGGTGTGTGGGAGTGCCCGGAACTGCTGCTATTGCCTGTCGAAGGAACTGATGAATCTAGATATGTATTGTTGGTAAGTATATCGCCAGGCGGCCCAAATGGAGGCTCGGCAACCCAATACTTTGTTGGGGATTTCGACGGCAAAGAATTCGTATTAGATGCTAAGTGGCAAAGCGAACTCTCACCTACAGTGGCTAGTTTTCCAAAAGGCACGGTCTTCGATAATTTTGAAGATGGAGCTGACAAGTGGACGCAGCAAGGTAATGCCTTTGTTGATGCTCCCACCGAAGGTGGACATGCCAACCAGCCGCCCCCCACGGGTTACTCTGGTGATTATCTTGTAAACAGTTTTGCAGATGAAGATCGTGCGCAAGGAACGCTGACGTCGGAAACGTTCACCATATTTGAACCTTATATCAACTTTAAAATTGGTGGCGGCCATCATCCAGACCGGGTTGGCGTTCAACTCGTGGTGGAAGGCAATATAGTAAAATCTGAAACAGGCCTTAACCGAGAAACGCTTCATTATGCGAGCTGGGATGTTAGTCAGTGGCAAGGTAAATCCGCATTTTTGAGAATTATCGATAACGAGTCCGAAAGCTGGGGACACACTTACATTGACGATATTGTGTTTGCGAGCGAGCCTGCAACAAATCGAATTGAGCCCGCTATTTGGCTGGATCACGGTACAGACAATTATGCAGGGGTAACTTTTTTTAAATCGCCAGATAGTAATGAATCACGTCATATATTTATGGGCTGGATGAGCAATTGGTTATACGCAAATGATGTACCGACAGACATATGGCGTAGTGCGATGACACTACCTCGTACGCTGCATCTCGTTAAAACCAGCAAAGGACTCCGTGTCCGTAGTCAGTTGGTAGACGAAGTGGATAGATTAGTTGAAGCGTCTACTAAGTCGCCAATTTTAAAAGCAGGACAAGCAATGAGCCTTTCTTCTCTAGATAGCAACGGTAGGGAATCGGCGCTTCGCTACGCTTTCGACGTTCAGGGGAATTCACCTTCACCTATTTCGATTCGACTTGAAAACCAAAGCGGTGAATTTGTTGATATTGAAATAGATCAACAACGATCCTTGGTATCACTAAACCGAAGTCACTCTGGAGAAACATCATTCAATGAGCATTTTGGAAAAGTCCAGAAGGCAGAGTTAACAACGACAAGCGACTCATATAACGTCACAATAATTGTCGACCGCTCATCATTGGAATTGTTCATTGACAATGGCACTACCGTTATGACGGCGCTAGTGTTTCCCAAGACTGTTTACGAAACGCTACGCGTAGCGCCTAACAGTCAATCAGTACACCAGCTATCAATTGACCGATTGGGCTCTGTGTGGTCTTCTAATTAGGAATTATGCCTAGGGTATTATTATGAAGTGGCAGTCAAACTCAGCATACTGGTCGTCCGCATTAACGTTTTTTGCGTTTTTCCTGACCTGGTCGTTTTGCTATTCGCTCTTTCCGTTATGGCTAAACCAAACCCTAGGGTTAACCGGAAGGGAGACGGGCGTTGTCTTTGCGACCAATGCGATGGCTGCCTTATTCATAATGCCTGTTTATGGTGTTCTTCAGGACAGGTTAGGAACCGGCAAGCAGCTTTTATTTATGTTAGGTATCCTCATGGCTGGTGTGGGTCCATTCTTTATCTTTGTCTATCAGCCGTTGCTAGAGTCTTTCTTCTATTTCGGCGCAGTAGTGGGCGCGGTGTATAGCGCGTTATCCTTTGGTGCCGCGGTGGGAACGCTTGAAGCGTTTATTGAAAGGCTTGGTCGGCAACATAATGTTGAGTTTGGTAAAGCCCGATTATGGGGGTCGCTAGGCTGGGCAAGCGCGACGTTTATTGCTGGTGGTCTTTTTAATGTTGACCCTAGGCTGAATTTTGCGCTTGCAACCATCAGCGGACTGGCGTTTGTCATCTGTCTATTCTGGTTGCCTAAATCTGCGAGCACGGCGTCGTCTTCAAGCAGTAAAGTCAATTTAAGAGATGTTTGGTCGCTCTTTGGGCAGAAGAAGTTTTGGCGTTTGAGTGTGTATGTGATGGGCGTATCGTGCCTATATCAAATATACGATCAGCAATTCCCTATTTATTTTGCATCGTTATTTACCTCGCCAGAGGAAGGAAACAGGTTCTACGGTTATTTGAACTCACTGCAAGTATTCGTTGAGGCAGGGATGATGTTTGTTGCTCCTTATATTGTCAATCGAATAGGTCCAAAACAGGGATTGCTGTTAAGTGGAGCCATCATGGCCAGTCGAATGTTGGCTTCTGGTCTGGTTGCCGACCCTGTGTCCATTTCATTGGTCAAATTGCTACATGCATTAGAGCTTCCGATCTTATTGGTCGCGATTTTCAAGTACATTGTAGCGAATTTTGACGCAAGGTTATCGGCGACGATTTACCTCGTTAGCTTTCACGTATTTACTCAGGTAGTAACAACACTTCTCTCATCGCCAGTCGGAGAGCTTTACGACACACTGGGATTCGCAGACGCTTACTTACTCCTTGGCTGTGCGGTCACGGTTAACCTTGTCGTTTCTTTTTGGCTTCTGGAAAATGCTAAGCCTGAAACGTTAGTAACAGTTAAAACGACTGACGGCTGACAAGGGAAAAACGCGCGGTTTCGCGTGTCTTGTCTGTTCTTTCTGAAAGCAGATAATTAAACGCCCACTTACCCATTTCGTAATGAGGAAGTGCCATGGTTGTTAGCCCCGGTTGTAAAAGAGAAGGGATGATATCCCAGTCATCGAAGCTGCCTATTCCAATGTCTTTACCCACTTGAAGCCCAAGAGATTGAACAACGAAGTAGACTTCCACGGCCATTGGGTCCTGACCACAGAGAATAGCGTCAGGTTTAAAGTCTTTAATTAATTCTGCTGCGCGTTTGCGGGTAATAGAGCGCTCTTCATTTTCGTCACCAATAATGACGGACTCGATTACGAGATTGTCAGGGCTTTGTTTGGCGTCAGCAAACGCCTGCTCAACCCCTTTTTTACGAAGCTTGGCGGCAATGATATTTTCATTCAGGTTCAAAAAGGCAATACGTTTATAGCCCTTGCTCAGTATGTTCGCCGTAATCTCCCGTGCGGCTTCTTGTTCGTCGGGGACTATAGAGGGAAATTTACCATCGCTATCGAAGCAATTAGCAAGCACTGTAGGGACTTCTGAAAACTGAGACGGTAGACGAACTTCCCGATGGTACATTGCGGCATAAATGATCCCTTCCACTCGGTGCTCAAAAAGGTGATTTACGGCACCTTCAACGCTGTACTTATTCACGTTTACGTTGAGTACCATCAACTCTTTATTGTGCTGCCACGCAAGATCTTGTGCCCCCCTAATAAGGTCAAAAGTGTAAGGCACTCTGAGTAGCTCATCTGCAATAAAGCCTACAACGCCAGATTTCTTGCGACGGGTCATTTGTGCTGCGCGATTGGGACGATATCCGAGTTCTTCGATTGCCTTAAGCACCTTCTCCCTATTCTTGGGTTTAACTGTGGGGTCGTTATTCACTACCCTAGAAACAGTTTTGAATGCGACGCCTGCATGCGCAGCTACGTCTTTTATCGTCACCATAGCAGATTATTCCCAAAATTTTTTTCATCAATATCAATGTGCTAACGCTTAACCCTTTTATCACACTTTTGAATAAACTGGTAATAGCCGCGACGATTTTTATCAGCCTCATAAAAATGTAAAAAAAATGTTGAGTTAATGTGCGGCTGACATTAATATCGTAAAGACAACGTTGTTTATTTGTGTGGGAACCCAAAAAAGAATGTCAAAGAACAGCCGTACGATTTTGACATAACCAATTAAAAGTAAACGGACATAGCCTTACAGGGGGCTATGGAGGAAAACCATGAAAATATTAAAACCCACTAGCAGAGGGTGGAAATTATCAGGACTCATTTTAGTGGTAAGTGCTTCTCTTTCAGCATGTTCCGATAGTGATACTGATAAAAATGAGGTTGAGGCAGAGTTAATTGTTTTACAAGAAGGGCAGAGCCCCTCTGATGTCATTGGCGGTGGGAATCCTCCTGAAGAGCAACAGCCTGATGAAGATATCGTTATCACAGACAACCCAGAGATTTCCGGTCAACCTCTTTTTAACAACCCCGAAAATAGTCAACAGGTACTCTCGGGCTTTGAATTCTGTTGTGGACAGTACAATACCTACGCTGAACACGGATTTGAAAGCGTGACTGGCGACTTCGACAAATTAGACGGAGGCTGGTGGGGAGCCGATGTTGCAGGCGTTATCGGAGAACGGGTTTTCTCAAGCTTTGGCGATGGATTCGATAGTAGTGACGAAGCACTGGGTTGGATAGGATTTAGTGCAGTCGGCACGATGGATAGTCCATCATTTGAAATATCCGAACGATTTATAAACTTCCTTGTAGGTGGTGGCGCAAATGGTGTGTCGGAATCTAACACCACGGCGGTAGCGCTGGTTGTTGATGACGAAATAGTGTTGCAGGCTAGCGGTGACGACACAGCTATGAGTATGAGATGGGTCAGCTGGGATGTAGCCGATTATCTTGGTATGACCGCGAAAATTCGTTTTATCGATCACCACCCAGATGACAAATCTGATACTGCTTTACCTTATTTATTAGCTGATGAGTTTCGTATCTCAGATGAAGCGGCCGCCCTTCCAGAAGCAAGCAGTCAGTTGTTAACGTCGGTAAATATTTCTGTCGAACCAGAGGTGGAGGGAGTCTCTGCATTTAGACGTGTTTCAGATCCTGGCCAGAATATCGCTGGGTTCGAGTTCTGCTGTGGTCAATTTAACACCTACGCAAATCACGATTTCTTGGCTACGGGAGAAATGGTCAAGCTTGATGGTGGCTGGTGGGCTGCTGATATTGTCAACCATCAGGGCGAGCGAATCTTTTCCAGCCGCGGGGATGGCTTTTCAGCAGACGGCACCGGACTTGGCTGGATTGGAGATGAAGCTACTGGCACGTTAAGCACGCCTCCTTTTGAAATTACACACAAGTTTTTAAACTTTTTAGTAGGTGGCGGTACCAACGACTTTCGCAGTGACAATGCAACGGCAGTGGTGTTGCGAGTGAATGGCAAAATAGTGCGTCAGGGTGTAGGGAATGGACTAGAGTCGCAGCTTGACTGGTATACGTGGGATGTGAGTGCACTGCAAGGTCAGACCGCTGTACTGGAGATTATTGACCTGCACGAAGGAGAAGATGACGGAAGTCTCGCCTTCATCATGCTAGATGAAGTCAGACTTGCCGATTTTGCGGCAGTAGAGCCAAATAAACTCGATTTGGTGAGCATGCCAGAAGGCCATGACGTGTCTTTACCTTTGGTAATGGCCGACCCAAATCCGTATTTCCGTGATGGTGAATTCTATATTTATTATTTAATAGATACTGCATTTCATGATTGGTATCTCACTAAAACGAGCGACCTTCAGCAGGCTAGCTTTCCCCAGCGGGTGCTTGAAGCTACTGGAGATACCAATACGCAAGACCAGTGGACGGGTTCAGGCAGTGTTGTAGAAGATGCAGAGGGTCAAACGCATATTTTCTTTACGGGCCATAATGCTGACTTCAATCCAGTGGAGGCAACAATGCATGCCGTGGCGACAGACAACACACTTACAAACTTTACTAAAATCCCAGAGGATACCTTTACGGGAAGTAATGGATATAGCGATTTTGACTTTCGTGACCCCAAAGTATTCTGGAATGAGGAAACCAATAACTATTGGATGCTTATTACCACGCGCTTTGAAGGGCAAGCGGCAATTGGCTTGTATACTTCTGACAATCTTATAACTTGGGCAGCGCAAGACCCCCTGTTTATGATGAATACGCCACTTAACCTTGAAGTGCCGGACTGGATTGATTTTGGTGACAATCAGTTCATGGTGTTTTCAGATCAGAATGACGGAGAAAGGGATATCAAGTATTTGCATCAGACAAGTGCTGGATGGGAGCTGGCAAACTATGCGTCGCTTGATGGCAAGTTTTATTATGCTGGCCGCACAGCATCTTCAGAAGACGCGACGCTTATGTTCGGCTGGATACCTCATAAAATTACAAGAACTAATGCTGGTGTGGGAACGTTTGGCGGCGACTTGGCGATTCATCAATTGCATCAAACCGCTTCTGGTGAGTTAGCAGTGATGATTCCGCATTCTTACAAAACGGAGTTTGCGGAGCCTATCTCTACCGATATACAGCAACAGGAGGGCTCGGTATCAGGTGTTGCTCCGATTTCATTGATGTCATCCTCTGCTTTTACGTTAGACACAGTGAGCAAAAAAAATCGCCTGTCGATGACGGTAAGAAGTGAAGCATCAGGCGGTAGATTCGGACTTTACTTCCCCACTGAGGGAGAAGGTGAGCAGGTGGCCAGACTTGAATTTGACACCAACAGCAATAAAGCATCATTTTATTTTGGTAACACACCTCCGACGGGTGGTGCGAGCGTAACTCCCACTCCAGCCCTTGAAGGTGAGCCGCTTTTCGTCAGAGCAGAGGCTCCTGAACAAAATATAGCGGGGTTTGAATTTTGCTGCGGACAGCACGGTACGTTGTCAGGGCATGAATTCACAAACGTCACTGGCGATTTCGTAAAGCTTGATGGCGGCTGGTGGGGCGGTGATGTCGCTAACAACGTGGGTGAGAGGGTATTTTCAAGCTTTGGTGACGGTTTTGAGGAAGACGGAACTGCCCTTGGCTGGATTGGCTTCGGGGCAACTGGAAGTGCAGACTCTCCGTCTTTTGAAATTACCAAACCCTACATAAACTTCTTAATTGGCGGTGGTTCCAACCCGTTTGACAGCGCTAATGCAACCGCTGTTGTATTGATGGTAAACGGAGAAGTCGTGCGTAGCCAGTCAGGTGTTGATGCTGAAAAAACGGCGGATGATAAGTTTCGAATGGAATGGGCCACTTGGGATGTCAGTGATCTTATAGGACAGACCGCCGTTATCAGATTGATAGATCAACATTCAGATGACGGTTCAGATACAGCGCTACCCTATCTTTTGGCCGACCAGTTTAGAGCTGCTGATTTACCCGCGGTCAGTGACGGTGAAGAAGTGAGTTCCGGAAGTTTAGATGCTCAAGTCGCAGTGCCTATGGAACTAACCTCTGACGTTAAACTTGATGTGTGGTTAGACCCAGAAGCAGGGCTTGGAACGGTTTACATCAACGATTTCAGAGCGCTCAGCTTCAGACTATACGACCTTGCTCAAAGGCCGATAGGGGTTTATACACGAGAGCACAATATTTCAATAGTGGATCTTCAGAGATTTACAAAGAATCCGTAACTATAAGCCATGAGCAGACCACAGAGATGTGGTCTGCTACTTTGATGAGGAGCTCATCTAAACGTTGTATCTGACAGAAGTTCTATAAGCCTACTCGTAATATCCAAGCCAGTATCGTTCTCTACTTTTAGGAAATAAGGGCTGGGATTGGCCTCTAGAAAAAAGTATTTTCCTTTCGCACTCTTACGCCAGTCGATTGCACACCAGTGCATGCCTAACGCTTGGCAAATTTTAATAGCCAGACGCTGGACCTCGTTTGGGATAATAGTCACAGACACACTGGCATTGTCATCGTTTCTATAATCTAGTTCGCTTGAGTCAATTTGTACGCTTAGCACATCATCGCCAAGCACATAGCTACGTACATTTTCGCCAGCAATGTATTTTTGGAAGGTCACAGGGCGCTCACTTAAAAGTGTATTTAGAAGCGGGCGCATATTGGGTTGTTTATTTACAAATTGAGCCGTGCGACCGCCGCGTACCGGCTTGTAAATAACCTCGCGCATGTTGTTGCAAAACTGAGAAGCAACCTCGGATGCATTGCCAACAAAGGTGTAGGGAATATGTGCCCCTAACTTGCAAGCAACGCGGGATTGATAAGGCTTACACTGATGGCTTCGAACAGCGTCGATAGAGTTCACCCATTTAATGTCGCTATAGCTGAACCAGCAAAGTAGCGTACTTGCTCGCTCTTGCTCAACCCATCCTGCGTTTTCTAGCAAATTAGATTCACGATTATGAGGTCTATCACCTTGTGTTTGAGCATCTGCACTGGCATCGTTTTTACTATTATCACTTGGGACTTTTAGCGGTATGCCAGGTAGGTACTCATGCCAATAAGCGGCCTGGGTATTCGAGAACGTAACTCTAGGTTGATCGCAAAGTGAAGGCGAATTGAAATGAATTAGCCCGTCATCAAAATCAGGGTCATAGCTAATGCTCCATGTTGAACCGAACTGTTGTGTATTAGCGATATAAAAAGGGGTAGCTGTTTGACTGAGCGCCGTCGCTACGTGTTGAATTTGTGGGTCTTGCTCACTTCCTAAAAGTGCAACGTGCATTCGCATTCCTTGCTAGCGGGTTATGAGTAATTATCTGTGCTCACTGGCATAAGAGTATCTGGATGTTAAAAGCGCAACACATGGATATGACAGAATTAGTGTCCATCCATATGTTGACGCTAAATCTTTAAAACTAGGACAAAATGTCTGGTAGCTTTCCACCGCCCTCACCAATAGCCATGGTGATATAAACGGGCTCTTTAGGTGTTGGGCCGACTACCGGCACGGTATCGCTCAAGCGAGCGCGAAGGCCGCCGTATACCTCAAACAGCTGAGCTTCGGCTAAAGCAATGGGTTCATTAGTTGTTGGTTGGTTGTGACTTAGTTGAAGGTGTTTCATAAAGTACGCTCCTTGTAATGGCGTGTTGAGTGATGAAGTAGATGCGCTTATAGCGAAACCACTTCTTGGTAAAGGGTTCTAAAGCAGCAGGCAATAAGTGCGGAACGACTACTGATATTGAGCTTTTTATAAATGTTGGCGCAATGAAACTTAACGGTCCGTTCGCTGATAAATAACTCAGAGGCGATGACCTTGTTAGAGCAGCCTTCCATTATTTTGTGGACTACTTGCAGCTCACGTTTTGACAAACAGTCCATGGGAATAACGCTGTTGTTAGCGGTAAGGCCATTCGCATCTATTTGCATGCGTTCGGTTGCTGTTATTAATACTGCGGGTTCTCTTATTTCATGGTTTTTCATTGTGTTTCTCCGTGTTTACCTGATGTTGCGCTTCCTGTTACTTCAGTGGGAGAGCTTGGGTGTAGTATGCCGTCTGCCAAACGATAAATTTTGTCTGCCATAGCAATAGATTGGGGGCGATGTGCCACAATTATTCGAGTCATGTTCAACGCTTTGAGGTGATGATTAATTTTGGCCTCGTTCTCCATATCTAGGTGGCTGCTTGCCTCGTCTAAAAACAAAATATCTGGCTCTTGGTAGAGAGCTCTTGCCAGGAGTAAACGTTGTTTTTGACCGCCACTTAAGCTGCTGCCCATATCACCTACCAAAGAGTGATATTGCATAGGCATGTGCATGATGTCTTGATGAATACAGGCAAGCTGTGCGACGTAAACCATTTTCTTAAGGTCTGGTACTTCTTCAAAACAACAGATGTTTTGGGCGATGGTGCCGCTTAAACAGGCGTCTTCCTGAAGTACTGATGCGATGACGGGTTTAACACTACTTGTGTGCTCAATGACGCCCTCTGAGATTGGATAAAGGCCCATCAGGCATTTAATTAGTGTGCTTTTCCCACAACCACTGCCACCTATGATTGCTACTATCTCGCCAGCATTTACACACAGCGTTAGGTTTTTAAACACCCAAGCATTGGTTTCACTATAGCGATAGCTGAGCGCGGTAGCTTTGAGTGCTATTGAGTGTGGTTCAGCAGGCTGGTACGACGCGGTGCTTTTAGCATTAGGCGCTAAAAAGTTAGGCGAAAGCGGGTTGGACGTAAAAGAGGTAGACAAGTCTACATTTGCGCAGAGAGCACCTTGCCCATTGAATGCGCTATCACTGCTATTTTGCAAGCGTGGCTTTTGCTGTGCGGGCGTAAGCAAAATATCGCTTAAACGGTTGAAGTGGACACCTAACATATTCAGCTCAATCAACCTGTTAATTACCCCATCAAGTGCACTTACAAAGCGCATCTTGTATGCCGTAAATGCGAGCAGCATACCTATGGAGAGTGCGCCTTCCATCACTAAGTTTGCACCAACGTAGACTACCACTAGGTTTTCTGCGCCAAATAAGAATTGGTTAGTCAGCGTACTACCTATATTAATTTTGCCCAGTGTGATGTCTTTATTCAGAGTAGCGACAAGCTTGTTTTGCCATTGACCGTGACGCTGTACTTCTTGTCCGTATACGCGAATGGGCAAAATGGCGCGCACGCTTTCCATAAAGTGGCTTTGCTCAGACGCGGCAAGGGCAATACGTTCAGTCGTTAGCCTTTTGATAAACGGTAAAAGCCCAAGTCGAAAGGCAAGGTAGATAAGCATAATCGCAACCACAACAAGGGTAAGTTTGAAGGAATACAAAAACATTACCGCCAAGGTGATCATGGCCATAATTCCGTCCAGTACTGCAGAAACTACGCCCGTGGTTAAAAACTCGCGAACACTTGCCAACGACCCGAATCGGGATACCACATCACCAATATGACGCTTATCGAAGTAATCCAAGGAAAGAGAAAGAAGGTGCTTAAATACTGACGCTGACATCTGAAGCTGAAGGCGAGAGGACACCGATAAAATAACTAACTTTCTTATTCCGCTAGTAAAAGTTTCCATAACAAGTAGTAAGGCAAAACCAACAGCAAGCGCTTTTAGCAAGGCATCGTTGTTGTAAATGAGTACGTCGTCTACCACTGTTTGCATATAATAAGGCGTTGCAAGCGCGAAAAGCTGCAACACAATCGACAGTGCGAAAAGAGTAAGTAAATTTCGTTTAAACCCAACCGTACGAGAGAAAAATTGAGCAAGACCAAGGCGTGGTGCTGACCTCTTAGGACTGAAGGTGTCGCTAGGTGACACTTCTAATGCAATACCGGTTATGTATTTTGATGCTTCTTCAAACTGAAGCTTTCGCCGTCCAAGAGCGGGATCATGAATAGTAAGGGTTTTCCCTTTTACTTTGGTCAGCACCACAAAGTGATTCATATTCCAGTGTAATATAGCAGGGCAGGAAAGTTGTTTAAGGTGCTCCATTTCTATTTTAATTGCTCGGGTTTGAAACCCCAAGTCGCTGGCAATTCCCATTACATCTTTCAACGTTGTGCCGCGTAGCGAAACGGACATGGTTTGGCGTAAGGTGTTGAGGTCGCGCTTGTCACCATAATACTGTGCAATCATAGCTACACATGCCAGCCCACATTCAGCCGCTTCACTTTGCAAGATAACGGGTACCCGCTTTGTTGTATGGAAAATATGGGTGGAAAGGGGGTGTGTTATGCTCAACATTTTTTAAAGCTTCCCTGTAATGCTGTATAGCGGTTCCATTAGCCACTCCAAAAGGCTACGTTGACTTAAATCAACATCTGCAGAAAATGTCATTCCAGCCTTTAACGAAATAGGATTTCCGTAAGCCAATATTTCATTTGCGCTGAGGCTTGCAGTAACAAGGTAGGTTGGCTCGCTAATTGAAATAGGTACATCTTTAAGCTCGCCGGGCAAAACGAGCGACGGGGAAATATTCACGATTTCACCAGACTGGACGCCAAATTTTTGATAGGGAAATGCGTCGTATCGGATATGCAAAGCTTGTCCTTCCCGAATAAATCCTGCCGAGCTAACGGGAACAGCTAAACGCGCTTGTATGTCGCCATTCTCGGGAAGCAGTGTTAGAAGCGGGCGAGAACTATCAACGGTGTACCCTGTTTTAACTTGAAGGCCGGACACAACACCGGTGTGAGGTGCATACACGGTCTCTTCAGCGTCGCTTTTGTAACTCACAATTTGGTGATTAAGGTCGCTGTATGCATTCTCTATATTCGCCAGTTCATTGGCTTGCTGTTGC
Organism: Alteromonas sp. 5NW40-0090; assembly: GCF_057552975.1. Lineage (NCBI taxonomy): Bacteria > Pseudomonadati > Pseudomonadota > Gammaproteobacteria > Alteromonadales > Alteromonadaceae > Alteromonas > Alteromonas sp. 5NW40-0090. The sequence goes on along the minus strand of NZ_BAAJLT010000014.1, from coordinate 113,599 downwards.
GGCAAAGTAGAAATTTCATGATTAATTGCTGCAATATTAGCTTGTTCGCTTCTCAGATCCTTTTTGGCTAACGTAAGCTGTTGCTCTGTTGTTAAACGTTGTAGCGTATGGTTTTCAAAATCGGCTTGGCTAATATGACCCTGCTCAAGTAAGCTTTGAGCTTTCTCCCATTGCTTGGTAGCTAAAAGCCATTGGGATTGTGATATTTCAACAATGGCATCTAGCGCCTCTAAGGCTTGCTGGGCTTGAAGGCGTTGCTCTTCTAAGCCATGTTGCTGGGCTACATGCAATACTCGAAGCCGCTGAATACTTTGCAATGTCCTATGCTGCTTCGCCTCAAGTTCTGCAAGTAGCTGCGTGCTAACCTTATTCCCTAGACCGTCCTTGTTGCTGTAACTTATCGTTATAAGGGGGGCGCCTTGTTTTACTAGCTGCCCCTCGCTGACTAAAACATTAAGTACTTTTCCACGTCTTGCGTTGGCGTAAAGTTTAAATACACCGTGGTTAGGCTCTAGCCATCCATTGACTGATGCCTTACGCGCATAACTTTCTGTGTTCAAGTACACTACAACGGCCACAACCCACACAATAAGCAGGCCTGAAATCACTGAGTAGACCGGTTTAGGAGTCATTAAAAAGCTTCCTTCCGCAGAATTTAATTGTTCATTAATGACTTCTTTTCTAAACAGCCCTGTTCTCATCCGTATTCCCTTCTATCTTGCTCTCAGCAATCAGAGCATGGGGTTAAAACCACTCCAGTTCTCAATGCGTTACATCACATAAAAAGTATCTGGCTGCCGCTTCCTTGTTGGCTACTAATCCTTGGCGTCTCAATCCTTGATGCCTCCGTTTTGTTACTGCCAGATACCTTGTGGTCAACATAACTGCGATGACGGTGATAACTTTAGGTGAGTTGAAAGTTTGAAGAATTGTGCCTAGGGTCTATGTTTAAGCCGCAACTACTCTGACTGGATTTGGCACATTTTTGAAAGTGCATGGCCTAGAATTGAAAGTTGATTTTGCTCAAAAAATTAGCTAAAGAATAAAAAGAAGTCATAGAACTGTATAAAGAATGTGCTATAAAAAACAAAGAAATATGAAAATAAAACGGTAAGAGCACATAGAAGGAAGCCTCATGTTTGTACCCAGTATACTTTTAAAACAACTTTACACACGCGCAAGTCTAACCAAGACAGATAAAGGCTTATCCTTTTCTCTGAAAAATAGATTGAAAGACGCAACCATCAAAGAAGTGAAATGGATATCTCTTGATGGAGTAAAGATCCCTGAAGACAAAATTTCACTTCAACTCACGCCTGATTCCTGCATTTCTGTAAAAGCGCTCAACAAGTCAGACGGAGAGCCTTTTGCATTGCGTCAAACTATAACCGTACACTTGGATATTGACGAGGCTCCCTGCCCTGAAAAACGCAAGCTGGGTATTTGTTTTTCTGCGTCGCCGTTTGGAAAGCTTAAATTTGAGGTGGAAGACAATATTACGGCACCAGGACAACGCAGTGCGTTTATTCCTCGCGATGACATGGACGATTACGGTGAGAGCATTATAAAAACACGCCAAGAATATTTTGAAAGCGCGACGGGCAAGAAAATTGACCACGTAGGTAAGTACTCCATTGACCCGCAAACGCTTAAAGGCAATATCGAGCATTTTATTGGCGTGGCACAGGTTCCTATTGGTGTTGCAGGGCCGCTTAAAATAAACGGTGAATATGCACAAGGGGAATTTGTAGTACCGCTAGCGACCACTGAAGGGACATTGGTAGCATCATATAATCGCGGTATGAAGTTACTTAATATGAGCGGTGGTGTAACGGCAACGGTAGTTGATGACGCCATGCAGCGAGCCCCTGTTTTTATCTTTGAAAACGCACGGGGTGCAAGGGACTTCGTGAAGTGGATAAAAGAGAATTTTGAAAAGATTAAAGAAGAAGCAGAAGCGACTTCAAGCGTTGCCAAATTGACGTATATCGACCACTTTCTATCGAATAAATTTGCGTTCTTACGATTCAACTTTAGGACCGGCGATGCCGCAGGCCAGAATATGGTGGGCCGCGCTACGTTCGCGGCATGCGGGTGGATACTCGATCACTATGAGGGCATAGAGAATTTCTATCTTGAATCAAACTTTGCCACCGACAAAAAAGCCTCTCAGATAAATATTATGCGTACTCGTGGTAAACGGGTGACAGCTGAAGCCACCATTAAGCGAGAGCATTTGTTAGAAGTAATGCGTGTTGACCCGAAACAAATTGATTACCACGGCCGAGTGGCTGGTGTGGGCTCTTTCTTATCTGGTGTGAATAATACGGGTCTGCATTCGCCAAATGGGATTACCGCTATGTTTATTGCCACAGGGCAAGACGTAGCAAACGTGTCAGAATCATCGGCGGCTATGATGTACTCAGAACTTACTGATGATGGTGACCTGTATGTGTCTATCACCATACCATCGCTTATAGTTGCAACTTATGGCGGCGGTACCGGTATTGGTACACAGCGAGAGTGCTTAGAGTTATTAGACTGTTATGGTCGAGATCGCGTGTATAAATTTGCAGAAATCGTGGCGTCGGTTGTGCTGGCTGGTGAGATATCGCTAGCGTCAGCGATAAGTTCGTCAGACTGGGTTTCGTCACACGAACAGTACGGGCGAAATCGTTAGAACGACTAGAATTATTGGCGGAAAGTAAAAGGGCTTCACATAATGTGAAGCCCTTTTATTTAGCGGTTCATTTACTAATGTTCCCAATGATAGTGGTGTGCTTTTGCTTCCACTTCATCTGCCGTTTGTTGCGGCATAAAGGTGGCATTGTCTTGCTCAAAGAAAAACGGTTTACGTTTTTTCTTACTGCCCACTTCGTTCATGGTTGCAGATTCGTATATGCGTCCATTTAGTACGGTGTATTCTACGAATTCACTCTTTTTAATGTCGCTTAGTACATCGCCATCAATCACGACTAGGTCAGCAAGTTTACCTTTTTCGATGCTGCCAAGGTCTTTGCCCATTCCTAGGTGTTTCGCGCCATCAATTGTACCGCCGCGTAGCGCTTCCCATGGCGTGAAGCCGCCTTGTTCCATGATCCACAGTTCCCAGTGAGCAGCTAAGCCTTCGCGCTGTCCGTGAGCGCCAATATGTACACTGACCCCATTATCTCGAAGCTCTTTGGCGTAGCTTGCTACGTTTTGGTGGTTGTACTGATTTTCTGGCGCAGTAGGTCTGCGGATCGCACGGCTGTCTAGAATAGTCGACGGGGTATAGCGAAGAAGACGCGGGTTCTTCCAGACTTCAGTTTTGTCGTACCAGTACTCTTCACCCATCATGCCGCCGTACGACACAACAAAAGTCGGCGTATAGCCAAACTCTGTGGCTTTCCATAGTTGAGTGACGTCGCTGTAGCCTTTTTCCACAGGAATGCTGTGCTCAAGACCCGTATGACCATCTACCAGCATGGTCAGATTCTGCTGAAGCTTACCGCCTCCTTCAGGCACTACCATCATTTCTTGATTTTTTGCTGCCCACAGCACTTGCTGACGCTGGTCACGACGCGGCTGGTTGTAGCTTTTCACTGAAATAGCACCGGCTTCTTTCAAGCGCTCTACGTGGAAATAGGCATCTTCATAATTATTGATGATCGCTTTGTAACCTAGTCCTTCTGCACCGTATAAAATCGTGCCGGTGGAGTAGATACGCGGCGCAACGATATCGCCTTTACGCTGTAATTCTGCCGCAGCAAAAATTTCTGTCGTGTCGTTTGAAGGGTCATGAATGGTCGTTACACCGAACGACACGTTCGAGTACTGACTCCAGTTTTGCTGAGGAATAATCTCATTGCGGCCCTGCGAGCCGTGAGCGTGCGCGTCAACAAGCCCTGGGATAATGGTTTTACCCGTGGTGTCTATTTGCATGGCATCATCAGGAATGGTCACATCGCCACGTTTACCCACTGCTTCAATGCGATTGTCTTTAATTAACACCACGCCATCTTCAATCACCTCTTGGGTATTGTCGGCATCGCGCATAGTTACCACTTTACCGCCAACCAAGGCTTTGTAGCCAGAAGGCTTGTCAGCTTTAGTGGTAAACGACAAGTCCATACCTTCCGCTACCGGCTCAGGTAAGGTTTCCGCTGCGCCATCAACAAAGGCAAAGGCTTCATCAAGTGAACGGCTAAATAGCGTAGGGCCGTTAAACCAGCTAAGGGTTTTGTTGTCAGGCGACCACGTTAAGTATTCACCTGCACGGCTTGAAAGCTGCGTTACCGGCAGTGAGGTCATGTTCGGGCCTATGGTGATGCGCTTGCCATTTTCGACAAACGGCGCCACGTAAGTTTTGAATTGGTAAACAAACGCAACCCATTTCTTATCGTGTGAAAGTTTGTACTCACTTACCTTATCGGCACCGTAAAGGTGAGTTCGCTTGTCGTTACCCTTAAGGTTAACGCTTGAAAGCTGGGTTTCGTAGTAAGCTTCGCCGCCCGCTGATTCGGTGAAATACACGCGATCATCGTTACCCGCGAAATGCGCGTTGTAGCCGCCTTCTGAGACTTTTTCTACGGTGTCTTCTTCAAGATCTGCTACGTAAATTCCTGGCTCAACCGAGTATTTGGGGTCTAGCAAGTAGCCGCCCGTAAATTTGCGGAAGACGATTTTCTCGCCATCGGCAGAGAAAGACGGCTCAATATAGTGACCTGGCTGCTGGGTAACAACCTTTCCTTTACCGCCACGAGCAGAAACCACGCGAACAGTGCCTAGGTCTTGGTCATTCCATGTCGTATAAACAATCGACTTTCCGTCGTTAGAGAAGCGCGGATAGTATTCGTCATGGTCGTTTTGTTTCGTTAAACGCTTAATTTTGCCAGATTTAACGTCGCGCACATAAAGTTTACCTAGCGCTTGGAAGAGTACGGATTTACCGTTGGGCGACATTTGAGACCAGCGGATCATGCGAACGTCAAATTCATCAGGTGCGACATCTACGTCAAAACGTAACGCATCGGCAAATTTCACCGTGCCTTCAACGGTCACGTCCATGGTGCTGGTGGTTTTATCTTTCACATTGATAGTGTGAAACTTACCGCCTGTCCAATATACGATTTTGCTGCTGTCTGGCATCCAGTCGAAGTAGGCAAAGTAACCTTCTGAACCAAAGCCTTCCTGCATATCTCGCTCTAGTTCTAACGTCAGTGGTGTTTCTACACCTGTTTTGATGTCTTTTATGAAAAGCGCGGTTCTATCTTTGACGCGACGAACAAAAGCGATGTATTTACCGTCAGGTGAAGGCGTAGGAACCACAGCGCCGCCCGTCCCGCTAATATAGCGGCTCTCTTCGCCGGTTTCGCGGTCGTAGCGAGTGATAGCAAAAATGCCTTCTAATGGGTCGCGGTTGTATTCAAAGCGGGCGCCCGGAACGGTATTTTCGGTAAAGTAAATATACTTGCCGTCATGAGAGAATACAGGGTCAGCAATGTTTTGCTGGTCGCGCTTTCCACTGTTACGGGCTTTAATTTGTAGGCCGTCACCACCTGATTTGTGGTACATCCAAATCTCGCCCGCCGGAATACTACGGCTAGACATGATGCCTTTGGTTACCACTAGGTATTCGCCGTCTGGGCTCCATTTAGGAGAGTGGATAAGATTGCTTTTCTCTTTGGTTACCTGACGAAGGTTACTGCCGTCAATGTCCATAACCCATACATTACTTAACCCATCTTTATCTGAGATAAATGCGATCTGTTTGCCGTCTGGAGAAATTGAAGGGTGAATATTCCATGCGAAGTCTTGGGTAAGCGGGGTCGCATCGCCACCACTCATGCTCACTTTGTACAAGTCGCCCAGCATGTCAAAAACCATAAACTCGCCGTTTGGAGCAATGTCTAAGCTAGACCACGTGGTTTCATTTGTTTTTATAGTGACTTCGTTTAGTGCATAAGGTGGGTTATTAACGTCCCACTTTTCGAGTTCGGATTCTGTTTTTTCTTCACTGTCGTTTTGGGCGTATATGGTAGGTACTGCACCTAACCCCAAAGCACTTACTAGTGTGATGGCCAGTAAACTTCTTTTTGTCGTTATCATAATTCTATTTCCAAGTGCTTGTTATTTATTTTCTGTCTACATCAGAGTACATGAGTTAGCCTGAAATGACGTACTCTTGAATTGTAAAACTAAGGTTAATCTTACTGCAAAGTAGGCAAGATTCATTTAGCTAATGCGATTGTAAGCACGATTTTAGCGTTTAACTTTCATTGACCAATTTTCGAGAATCGTTACTATTCGCGTTTATTTCGCAATTTGTGAGCGCGGCTTTGAAACTTTGGGTACGACGACTGCACCTTCTATTAGCGCTGGTATGTGGGTTATTTATTATTTGCCTTAGCATCACCGGTGCATTGCTAATTTATGCAAAAGATATCCAAACCTTTGTCCAACCAGAGAAGTGGACCATAGAATCTCACGAATCGCCCTTACCCCTTTCTTACATAGTGAATGCGCTGGAAGACGAGACGGGTCAGAAAGTCGAGCTTTTAATGCCCGAGTCAGACCCTGAGCTCGCTTGGCAAGGAAAGCTCAACAATGGCGAATACGTAAGCGTAAACCCCAACTCTGCCGAAATACTTCATAGATACGATTATTACAGCACGTTTTATGGGTTCACCATGGCTATCCATCGATGGCTGTTGTATCAAGATGGTGACAACGAAAGGCCACTTAGAAATTGGGTGTCTGTTAGTGCCTTAGTTCTACTTCTTGAAGTAATTGTGGGTTTTTACCTTTGGGTAAAGCCAAAAAATAGAATAAAACGCCTTGCGATTAAACGCCGCGCCAAGTTTCGAATTCTCATGTATCAACTTCATACAGTGCTGGGCGTTTATTTGGCTATACCACTAATACTCATCGCTTTTAGTGGCATGGCGTTTAATTGGAAAAGCGCTACGCAGCAGGTGGTGGAAACCGTTACTTTTTCAAAAGTTGAGAAAAGGCCAGTACCTGAACCGTTATCCCACGATGCTAGTAGTGCTTCAGTGGCTATCGATACATCGTATCAAAACGCCATAGCGGTGTTTCCCAATGCGTCACTATTTCGCATTTACTTCCCAAAAAATTCAGGCGAACACATAGGTTTCAGAATGCAAAACCCCGGCGAGTCTCACGCCTACAGCTGGGTTTGGACAAATCCTCAAAATGGAGAAGTAACCGGTTATTACGATGCATCAAAAGCTAACGTAGCGACGCAAGTTTGGAACTTCAAATACAAGTTTCACATTGGTGATTTCGCGGGCCCATTGCTTGAATCTATCTGGTTATTTATCGCATTACTCCCTGCGTTTTTTACAATAACAGGGTTTTACTTTTGGTATAAACGCTATTTTAGATAATGAGAATGGTTTTCATTATCTTTACATTGCTCTTCTACATCTTTAGTATAACGTGCCTTTCGTAACCTTATTTTCTAAAAGAGTTTTCATGTTTAGACCATCGCTTACGCTCATTGCCTTAGCCGTTAGTGCGCCTTCTTTTGCTAATGATGCCCAAAAGGATATGGAACGTATTATCGTTTCTGGAAGCCGTGTTATTGAAAGTATTGATGAAGTACCAGCGTCAATCACCGTTATTTCAAGAAAGCAGATTGAAGATCACCTGAAGGTAAACCCCGAGTTACAGAGCTTGTTAGCGCAGATGGTGCCGGGCCTAGCTCCAGATACGGGTAGTTCGAGCAATACTGGCCAGTCGTTGCGTGGACGAGCTCCGCTTGTGATGATTGATGGCGTGCCTCAGTCCACGCCGCTTAGAAATGGCTCGTTAGGTGTGAAAACGATTGACCCTAGCGCGCTTGCTAGAATTGAGGTAATTAAGGGCGCCACGTCTGTTTATGGTAACGGAGCGTCGGGCGGAATTATCAACTACATTACCAAACAAGCAACAGCGCAAGACACGCATGAGGGCCAAGTGAGTTTGTCTTCACGTTTCAGCGCAGTGAAGCTTGAAGAGTCAGCCGGTGCGCGTATTTCAGCTGCGATTAACGGCAAGGTGGAGAATTTCGATTACCTTGTTACCGCCAGCTTCGAGGAAAACGGCGTTCAGCGCGATGCAGAAGGCGACATTTTAGGTTTGCAGTACGGCCTGTCAGACGCTGAAACACAGAATTACTTTACTAAATTAGGTTACGATTTCGATCAAGAGAAACGCCTTCAATTTAGCTACAACTACTTTAGCTCTCAACAAAAAACTGATTTGGGAGATGTTCCAGGAGACATCAACGAAGGTGTTAAAACCTACGCTATTCATGTACCTGAAGCGTTGCAAAAACGCGGGAAACCTCAGGGGCCTGACGGAAATGAGAACGTCACCCTGAAATATACAGACAGCAATATCTTTGCAAACAGTGAAATGACGCTTGATGTGTACTCGCAAGATATTGAGAACGTATTCTTCTTTTCGCCTAACTTAGCTAACCCGGATGAAGGCTACGACGGCGGCCAGTCTATCATTCGCTCTGAAAAGCGCGGCGCTCGCGCGACGTTTAATACTGCCATTGATTTCGATGGCGTAGAAGCCACGTTTATCTATGGTATCGACGCGTTAAAAGACACTACCTCACAGCCGCTGGTTGATGGGCGCGTGTGGGTACCTGAAATGGAAATGGACAGCTTAGCAGGCTTTTTACAAACAAAGTGGGTAATTCACGACGACGTTATTGTAAAGGCAGGTGTGAGAAGGGAAAGTATCGATTTATCGGTTGATGACTACGAAACACTGAAGCTGTGTCGTTCTGAAACTCAATGCTCTGTTCCTCTTCAAGTTAAGGGTGACACTATAGATTACGACGCAACCACTTATAACATTGCAATTAAGTATAACTGGAGCGACAGCTTTAGCCCGTTCTTCAATTATTCGCAAGGTTCAGACATCGCTGACATTGGCCGCCTACTGCGCGCTGCAACGGTAGATGATATTGGTCTTATTCAAACGGAAGCTTCTATCATCGATAACTACGAAGTGGGCTTCACCTCTCTTTTCGACCAGGTACGCCTTGAAGTTGCGGCTTACAGAAGTACATCTGAACTCGGTACGACCAATAGTTTCAACGAGGTGACAGGTGTGTATGAGCCTGTTCGCGCACCGCAGGAAATTTGGGGTTATGAAGGCTTAGTAGACTATCGAATTTCAGAAACGCTCAACGTGGTAGCCACATATAGTTACGTTGAAGGGAAAAATACCGAAGCTGATGTGTACCTTGGCTCTCGCCAAATTAGTCCACCCAAAGCAACGGCAAACGTCAATTGGAAGCCATCAGACACTTTATCGCTAACAGTTAGCTATCTGTATGTGGGTGATCGTAAACGCTTCTCGCCAAATGCTGACGGCGACTATGTGGGCGATCAAGGACCTATATCGAGCTACAATATTGTTAACCTAAGTGGACAATACCAGTTCGCTGAAAACTGGAATGCGTTTATGGGTGTCGAGAACCTGTTTAACAGCGACTACTATCCTGCGCGCGCTCAGTCGTATACTTACGGTGGCTACAATATTAAAGGGTTAGGCACCACAGCAACCCTTGGTGTGACTTACTCTTTCTAACCAATAGCACCTCGTCTAATTGTGGCGAGGTGCCTTCTCTTTACCATCACTGTCAATGATGCTTGTCTATTACAGCAATAATCGCTAATTTCGTAACAAGTCATTAACAATGAATTGTGTAGGAATTACCGTGAGCAACGCTGAACAACAATTGCATTATTCTACCTGTACGCTTTGTGAAGCAATGTGTGGTATTGAGGTAGCGACGAAAGGCCGTCAGATACTGTCAATAAAAGGGGATAAAGATAACCCCTTTAGTCAAGGTCATATTTGCCCGAAAGCGAGTGCGTTAAAAGACTTGTACGATGATCCTGATCGCTTGAAGCGCCCTGTAAAAAGGGTAAGACTTGACGACGAAGACAGCGCATGGGAAGAGATTTCTTGGGATGACGCCTTTGATTTGGTTGCAAACAACTTACACCGCATTCAGCAGGCACACGGTAACAATGCGGTTGGTGTGTATTTAGGTAATCCTAATGCGCATAATATGGGCTCAATACTATTTGGGCCTTATTTCTATCGCGCCCTTAAGTCGCACAACCGCTATTCCGCTACATCCGTTGACCAGCTGCCACATCACATTGTTAGTCGACGACTTTTTGGTCATATCTCCCAAATTCCTATTCCTGACATTGACCATACGCAGCACTTTATGATCATCGGCGGAAATCCGCTGGCCTCTAATGGCAGCATTATGACGGTGCCAAACGTGAAGAAACGTTTGAAGGGCATTCAAAAACGCGGTGGGAAAGTCGTTGTTATAGACCCTAAACGCAGCGAAACCGCTGATATCAGCTGTGAACATCACTTTATTCGCCCTGGCAGTGACGCGCTATTACTGCTGGCTATGCTGCATGTATTATTTGAAAAGCAATTGCATAAAGTGGATGAAATTTTACCTTATGCTGAAGATATAAAAGAGGTTGAAAAATACGTTCGCGATTACTCGCCGCAAAAAGTGAGCGAGCTTACCGGTATTTCGGCTTCACAAATCACTCAGCTTGTTTTGGACTTCTGCAATGCTGAGTCTGCAGTTTGTTATGGCAGGATGGGGGCTAGCGTACAAGCGTTTGGCACACTGACCCAATATCTCATCATGCTGTTTAATATGCTCACCGGAAACCTAGATAAGAGGGGGGGCATGATGTTTACACAGCCGGCCGCTGACGTATTACCTGTATCAGGCAAGGGCAGCATGGGCGGATTTACCTCTCGCGTAAGAGGGCTCCCGGCGTTTGCGGGTGAATACCCGGTAGCATGTTTAGCCGAGGAAATCTTAACCCCAGGAGAAGGGCAAATTAAGGCCATGGTGATTGGTGCAGGTAATCCCGTGGTCACTACGCCCAATGCAGAGCAGCTTGATAAAGCATTTTCTCAACTCGATTTTTTGGTTGCGGTAGATTTTTACGTTACCGAAACCTCTCGCCATGCAGATGTAATTCTTCCTCCGGTAACCGCGCTAGAGCGCGACCACTACGACATTGTTTTTCACAACTTTGCAGTGCGTAATTTCGCTAAATTCTCCGAAGCTGTGGTGGACATTGATGAAGACCAGCTTACCGATTGGCAAATCTATCTGTCTTTAGCTAAGCGGCTAGATGCCCTAAACGGAAAAAGCACGGCACACTATGCTGCGCTTTGGGACAAACAGCCTAAAGGTGTGGTCGATGATTTATTGCAAGCTGGGCTGTATGGTCGAGGGGCAAACGAAAGCAGAGACGCTCAGGCTAACTTAAATCAAACTTCACCCGACATTCCCTCAGAAGGGTTGTCGATTGAAATACTTAAAGCACACCCGCACGGAATTGACTTAGGACCGCTGCGGCCTTCCTTGCCTCATGCTTTGTTCCATGAAGATAAGAAGATCCACTTAGACTTTGATTATTTCATGTCTGATTTAGACAGGGTTAATACGCATTTCTTTGGAAAAGCGAAACATGCTACGCCACAAAATCAGTCCGTCGTTTTGATAGGACGCCGGCACATTAAAACCAATAATTCGTGGCTGCATAACAGTCCTCGTATGGTGAAAGGCAACAACCGCTGTACGTTGCAGTTGCACCCTGATGACGCCGCTAAATACGGCATTGAAGATGGTGGTGAGGTCAGTGTGAAATCGCGCGTTGGGGTGCTAACTGTAGAGGCTGAGATCACAGATGCAATTATGCCCGGCGTGGTGTCTATTCCGCATGGATGGGGTCACAACAAAAAAGGTATAAAGTTGTCTGTGGCAAGTCAACATCCTGGGGTTAACACCAACATCCTTACCGACGATTTACAGGTAGACGAACTGTCGGGAAATGCGGTACTAAATGGTGTACCAGTCGAGCTAGAAAAAGTTAGTTAGAGGCATATAAAAAACCGGCATTTACTTGCTAGTAAATGCCGGTTTTTGTAAGAAAGCACTCAATTAAGCACCTATTCTTAGGTCATTGTAACAAACTCTTCCGCACTGGTAGGGTGAATGGCTACACAAGCGTCAAAATCAGCTTTGGTCGCGCCCATTTTTATAGCAACGGCGAAGCCTTGCAGAATTTCATCCATGCCGTGGCCAATACCGTGTAGACCTACCACTTTTTCCTCTTTACCTGCACACACAAGTTTCATCTTAGTCATTTGACGATGGCGGGTTACCGCGGTGTACATAGACGCAAAACTAGAGGTGTATACTTTAATGTTATCCTCGCCATATTCTTTGACAGCTTCTGGCTCGGTTAAGCCAATTGTGCCAATAGGTGGGTGACTAAATACCACGGTTGGAATCATCGAGTAATCCATGTGAGCGTCTTTTTGGCCGTTAAATAAACGTTCGCTAAGCAAACGACCTGCTTTAACTGCCACCGGAGTAAGCTCTGCCTCCCCGGTAATATCACCTACTGCGTACACGTTTTTGGCTGTGGTATTTTGGTACTTATCTACTTTAACCGTGCCGTCATCACTTAACTCAACGTCGGTGTTTTCAATATCGATTTTGTCGGTAGAAGGCTTACGGCCAATCGCCCAAATTAGGCAGTCAGCTTTTAGCACTTCACCGTTGGTTAGATGCACTGATAGCTCACCATCGTCAGCCTTTTCTACTTTCTCCACACTGGCATGGTCGTGCAGTTTGCAGCCTTCAGCGTGGATCATGTCAACCAAAGTTTCGTGAATAAGCGGGTCGAAGTTTCTAAGCGGCGCGTGTTTGCGAACCACTAGGTGCGATTCTGTTCCAAGAGCGTGTAGTACGCCGGCTAATTCCACGCCAATGTATCCGGCACCAACCACAACAGCGCGCTTAGGCTGCTCTTTTAAGGCGAAGAAACCATCAGAATCAATGCCGTATTCGGCACCTTCAATATCTGGGATTATTGGGCGGCCGCCTACTGCAATCGTAATATGATCAGCCGTGTACTTTTCGCCGTTAACTTCTATCGTGTTGTTATCAATAAACTTCGCGAAACCACGGATAAGCGTTACATCGTTCGCAGTAAGAGCACGGTCGTAAGAGGCATGAATACGCTCAATATAAGCCTGGCGGCTGGCAATCAGGCTGTCCCAGCTAAAGTGATTTACCGACAAATCGAACCCGTATTCAGGTGCGTAGCGGTGAATAGCTTCAGCTACCTGTGCTCCGTACCACATGGCTTTTTTAGGCACGCAGCCAACGTTCACGCATGTACCGCCAATATCTTTCGCTTCAATGATAGCGGCCTTTTTTCCGTGTTTAGCTGCACGATTTGCGGATGCGATACCACCGCTGCCACCGCCAATACAAATATAATCAAAATGTGTCATTAAAAAAGCCTTTTTTGTCGGTTAGGCGAACGCAAGCGATAAGCACAAATGCCTTCGACAGGTTCGCAAAGCAAATCATTCTCTATCGGTCTCGTCATAAAGAGTAATCAAAAGACCGAGATTTGCTTAAGGGAATTTCATTTAGTTTATCAATGGGGACAGTGCAGCCTAATTAAAAGGCTAAGGTAAAGCGAGGCATATTCATGCATCGCCCGTCCTGTTTTCAGCACGAAACCTTTAAGCTTATTCACTTATAGTAGCAGAAAGCTCTTCTGGTTCTATTTGAATACTAAACGCTTTTCCACGCTCTTCTTCAAAGTGTACGAGTTTTTGAATGGTGGCATCACTAAACACATGTCCCTCGGGAAGGATAAGGATGTGACTATCGTTATACAAATTTTGGGCGAGGACCATGCCCGGCTTAAGCTGCGTGGCTTTTAATGATGTCGAGAGCAGTTTAGACGTTGTGACATCTTCTGCTTCGAGTAAAAGGTCCAAAAACTCGCCGTCATAGCGGGTATTTCTGTGCTTTTTCATTTCTAATTTGGCATCGCGAGGGCTCATTTCCACACCACTCATTCTGCCAGTTACTAAGCGCCAATAATCTCGGGCAATCGCTAAAATACGCGCGCCTGCGGGAATTTCTTTGGCAACTTTGTTATACAAACCTGAGCCATTGTAGTGCTCGAATTGAAACTCGATGATATCTGAAACTTGATGCAGTTCGTGTGCCGGCGCGAGGATCAGTGCTGCCTGTTTGGTTTGCGACAAGTAATTTTGTTGCTGTTGATATTTAAGCTTTGAAAATGGCGCTTTGAAATCTTCGGTTTCAAGCCCTAGCAGGCCAAGCTCACAAATAAGGCCGGCATAGCGTACTTGCTTTATTTCGTCTTTCTCTAAACGAGCAATACGCGCAAGTTTCGACGCTAATTCACTCACCTCAATAGCAAACTTACCGTTGATGTTTGGATTAATGCTTATCACGTTGAACAGCACTTGCTCCATGGCAATATTGTGCTTTTCTATTTTATTAAGCGCAGCCTTTATTTGGCGGGTACGCTTTTGAACCACTTGTTCCAGCGAAGCGTTTACGTCTCTAAGCTTTCTGTTTTGAAGGCGAGTAAGTTTTTGAAGACGCGTATTTTCGGCCTTCAATTTAACCCGCTCTAACCCCTCCTCAACCACAGATATTAATTCTTGGTTATCCCACGGCTTTTGAAGATATCGATGAATTTTACCTTGGTTAACGGCTTTAATAGTTGACTCGATATCGGCATATCCAGTCAGTACAACTCTAAATGTATCGGGATAATTAATAGCAACTTGCTCAAGAAGCTCAGCGCCTGACATTTGAGGCATTTTCATGTCTGAGATTACAACGTGGACCTCGTGATTACTCATCAGTTCCAGTGCTTTAGCACCGCTGTCAGCAAGCAGTAGCGTAATATCCATGGTGAAGAGCGCGCGTTTAATTGCACGAAGAATATTAGGTTCGTCGTCGACAAATAGCACGGTATAGGTTGAAGCTTGTTCAGTAGGCTCTGTCATAAATTATCCTTATACGCGACGTAACTAATATCACATGCTATTACATTATTTGACACTATAACTTCATGCATTATTAGTATCACCGTTATTTTGTGAGTCTTTGGAAACTGGGTTGATTGGAAGCGCTAGCGTAAATGTACTGCCATCTCCTTCGGTGCTAGAGGCTGATAGCGTTCCGCCGTGTTCTTGCGCAATACCAAATGAAATTGAAAGTCCTAAACCCGTTCCTTGTCCTTCCGGTTTTGTAGTGAAAAAAGGATTAAACAGTTTATCAAGGTGGCTTGGCGGTATTCCGCAGCCGGAATCTTCTACTCGTAACTCAACAAACTCGCCAACAGTGCAAGTTGTGATAATGATTTTTCCGTTTTTGCCAGTAGCTTCAATAGCTTGGCCAGCGTTAATGAGAAGGTTAGTTATCACTTGAGATATTTTACCAACATTCATATCTACATCAGGGATCCTTCCCAAATGCGTTTCTACTGTACATATGTATTTTAGTTGGTTATTAACCATGGCCAATGTGGTTCGCACACAATCATTAATGTTGTGTTTTTGCATTTGATCGCTATCAACGCGAGAAAACAATTTAAGCCCTTTCACTATCTCAGCAACGCGCTGCAAGCCTTCGCGAGAGTCACCGAGCAAGTCGGAAATATCTTCATTGATGAAAGCCATATCTTGATTGCCCAGCATTTTTTCAAGTTTATCAAGGGCAAGCGCGCGCTTTTGCTCATCCTTCTCGTCTAAAACAACCTGAATCTGTGAAAAAATCATTTGATAAGTCGCAACGTATTCACTGAGTGTTGAAATGTTGCTGCTAACAAAACCTACAGGATTATTAATTTCATGGGCAACACCAGCGGCGAGTTGCCCTACTGACGCCATTTTTTCAGCCTGAAGAAGTTGTACTTGGGCCTCTTTTAAATCTTTGTTCGTTTCTTCTAGCTGATAGTTTTTCTGGTTGAGTAAGGCTGTCCTGTCTTGTACTTTTTCTTCGAGAAGTGTGTTTAGTTCTTTAAGCTCATCTTGTGCACGCTGGCGCTGTTCGTATTCTTCCTTTAGCCGCTCAACGAGTTGATTAAATGCCTCAGCGAGCTCGCTTAATTCATCTTTCCCCCTAACAGAAACAAAAACTTCTTTATAGTCGTTGTTTCTCACCGCCTCACCTAAGTGTTTAGCACCCTGCAAAAGCTGCTGAAGCTGAGACATTAAAAACGAGCCGAGTAAATACGAACACAAACCAACTAGAACGAACTCCATCAGAGCGAGGGTTACCGTCCAGCTTCTAACCCTAGAGACCGATTCAGTAACTGAGGCTATGTTTAGGCCAATTTCAACATAGCCGTATAAGGTATTGTTTACCATAATTGGAGCGCGGGTGTCATATACACCATCGTCAGCTTCTGACACCGATAAGTCTGCTTCAAAGGGACGACTAAGCGCGGCTTCACTACCTTTCTCTACAAATATATTGTTGGTTTTGTCTTTTACTCTCACGTATGAAATATTAGGGTTGGTTAATATTTCGGATACATCGGCATCAAGTGAAGCTAAGTCATAGCTTAAAAAAGCATTCTTTGTTGTAGATACAAAAAGTGCAACCGTGGTGTCTGCAGACTTTTTGATGTTGCTGTCAACAAGATCGTTTAACAATTGAAACACAGTCACAAGGAGCACCAGCAGCAAAAGTGCAGCGATACTTGCAATTCCGGTAATCGTTTTAAATCGCAACGACAGCTTCATATGTTCATTTCTCATAGGTGCGGTCTTGAAAGTGACGCAATTCCTAGGTTTCTCACGTCGTCCCAATCGTTGTCTCTAGAGGCAATAAATCCGCCCAACCCAATATCGCTTAAAATTGAGGACTTACTGCTGTCATTAGATAATGCAATCAATGCATTAAGAATAGCTTGTCTATCGTCATCTGCCATCTTTGGGTGCGTCGCGATGGGGTGGGGCGTATAACCCTCACTTTGCCACAGCACACGAAGGTCATTTTTTATTGCTTCCGGAGAAATATTTAACGTGCGAAAAATTCCGCCACCTGCTTTAAAAAAATTACGCTGTACTGATAAGTACACCGAGTCGTGAGATTTCACATAACGAGGAATGAATGCGATGTTATTTTTGCGTAAGTGAGCGCTGGTGATAATAGTCGCTGCAAACGCAGCGGGCGCAGGAAAGGCAATTTCAGACCCGTTTAAATCTGAAAGCGTTTGAATTGGACTGTCCCGGTGAACCACAATGAGCCCACGTATTTTCTTGTCTGCCTGATGAGCAAGTGCGCGATAACCCACAGAGTCGTTAAAAACCACAAAATGATAAGGGTTCATGTAGGCCAAGTCGTAAAGTCCGGCAGTTAGGTTAGCTTCGAAAGTAGGAATGTCTTTGGCCGTTCTAAATTCAATGTTAAGACCAGTGTAATTACTCACATAATCAATAAATGGTTGCCACTTTTCGGTCATTTTCTTGGCAGATTGCTGAGGAACAACGCCAAACGTCAGCGCTTTTCCCTCAGCTGAAAGCGGGACTAAAGTAATCCATAGAGCGATTAAAATGCACGTTGCTGGCCAAGACATAGTCATTCCTTCTCATTCAAACTACATTGACATGAATTGCTCTAGCACATTGGTAAGATCATGATTTGAGAAAGGCTTTTGAAGCGTCGCATCAGCACCGATTTCCAGCGCACGCTCAAGACTTATGTCGTCTAAGGCTGATATGACGATAATTTTCAAATCTTTGTATTTGCTTTGTTCTCGGGTGAATTCAATAACACTGTAACCATCCATGCCAGGCATGCTAAGGTCAAGTGTCATAACCTTTGGTTCGTATTGACTTAACATGATCCCTGCTTGGAATCCCCCAGTCGCGATGTACGAATCGAAGCCTGCGCGTCTTGCTACACGCTGTATCGACTTGGCCACCGGCATCTCGTCGTCTACGATCAGGATGGATGGTGAGGCAATCCCTCTGAGCGCATCTGGAATAGGCATATCATGGCGTTCAAGAAACTCAATAAAGTCTTCAACAAGAACACGATTGTTACCACGTCCCGGAAGCTTGAAGCCCTTAAGCTTTCCGCTTTCGATCCATCGAATTACAGTGCGAAGGTTTACGTCGCAGTACGAGGCTATTTCGCCTGATGTTAAGGTTTTCATATCAATGCCTTGTAGATATATTAACCAGAATTATAGCTGCTATATGACTAGGAGACAAAGTAGACAAAAGGATGAAATACGACATTTGCGACATGCCTGGGGCGGTCGTGGTGTGAGATCACGCAAATCTGACGACTACCCCTACATGGAAAAGTGCGCTCAGCTTAATGAGTTATGGTGCAGTTTGGTGATCCATAGCCTTAAACTAGAAGTAACTTCAAGACAGGTCAACAGATGCGTAAACAATAGCTTGCTTTTAGTCAGCAAAGCCCCATCATTATTCTATCAAAGCGTTAAGAGTGAAAAAGATTATGACAACCCCTGCAATAGAAATGGTAGATGGACTACCAATTTTTTCCGCTATTGAGCCTGCCTCTATTAAGCCCGCAATTGAAAATGCCATTGCGGCGTGTAAAAGCGAAATAGAAGAGGTCGTGGCGTCGAAAGATTACTCTTACCAAAATTTAGTGCTGCGCCTTGAAGAGGTGGACGACCGTTTAAGCAAAATGTTCTCGCCGGTGTCTCATATGAATAGCGTGGTGAGCAGCGATGAATTGCGTGAAGCCCACGATGCGTGTTTGCCACTATTATCTGAATATGGAACTTGGGTAGGCCAGCACGAAGGCCTTTACAATGCTTATGCTTCCCTCAAAGCGTCAAACGAATTTGCGACCTTGAGCGAAGAGCAACAGAAAGTGATTGAAAACGCCGTTCGCGATTTCACGTTGTCAGGTGTAGCGCTTCCCGCAGAGCAGAAGAAACGTTTTGCAGAGATTCAGGCAAAGCTTAGCGAGCTATCGTCAACCTTTTCCAACAATGTGATGGACGCCACTATGGGCTGGACTAAACACATTACCGATGAAGCTGAACTTGCCGGTATGCCAGAGTCAGCCCTTGAAGCAGCGGCGCAAGCTGCGCACCAAAAAGACTTACAGGGCTGGTTGTTTACGTTAGACATTCCGTCTTATTTGCCGGTCATGCTTTACGCCGATAACCGCGAACTTCGCGAAGAAATGTATCGCGCCTATGCAACAAAAGCGTCTGATCAAGGCCCTAATGCGGGTAAGTGGGATAATACCGATATAATCAAAGAAACCTTAACGCTGCGTACTGAACTGGCTGAATTGTTAGGCTTTTCAAGTTATGCAGAGCGTTCACTAGCGACTAAAATGGCGGACTCTACCGATCAGGTCATAGGTTTCTTACGTGATTTGGCGGCTAAGTCTAAGCCTCAGGCAGAAAAAGAGCTTGAAGAAGTACGAGCGTACGCGAA
The DNA here is from genome assembly GCF_057552975.1 of Alteromonas sp. 5NW40-0090. Taxonomy (NCBI): domain Bacteria; kingdom Pseudomonadati; phylum Pseudomonadota; class Gammaproteobacteria; order Alteromonadales; family Alteromonadaceae; genus Alteromonas; species Alteromonas sp. 5NW40-0090. Next base: position 94,246 of record NZ_BAAJLT010000014.1, on the reverse strand, counting down.
AGACAAGCATGGTGTTAGCGAGCTAGCGGCATGGGATTTACCGTATTACAGCGAGAAACTGAAACAGGAAAAGTACACGATTTCTGATGAAATGCTTCGTCCTTATTTCCCCGAAGATAAAGTGTTGTCTGGTTTATTCGAAGTAGTACATCGCCTGTACGGCTTAAAAATTATTGAGCAGCCTGGCATTGATACATGGCACAAAGATGTACGCTACTTCACCATTACTGACGATGCCGATGTGATGCGCGGCAGCTTTTACCTAGACTTATACGCACGAGCTAAAAAGCGTGGCGGCGCGTGGATGGATGAATGTCGCGTACGTCGTGAAAAAATGGATGGCGAATTACAGCTACCCGTTGCGTACCTTACCTGTAACTTCAACGCACCTGTAGGGGATAAGCCAGCGCTATTTACTCATGATGAAGTGGTGACCATGTTCCATGAGTTTGGTCATGGGATCCATCACATGCTTACTAAAATGCGCGTAGCGGGTGTATCGGGTATTAACGGTGTACCGTGGGATGCGGTTGAATTGCCAAGCCAATTTTTAGAAAACTGGTGCTGGGAAGAAGACGCACTTAACTTTATCTCTGGTCACTATGAAACGGGTGAGCCACTCCCTGCTGATTTACTGGACCGTATGCTTGCTGCACGGGATTACCAGTCTGCTATGCAGATGGTACGCCAGCTTGAATTCAGTCTTTTCGACTTTTTACTGCATAGCGAAAAGGGCAGTGAGGTAGACGTACAGGGCACATTGGATAAAGTGCGTGAAGAGGTGGCCGTGGTCATTCCTCCATCATTCAACCGGTTCCAAAACGGCTTTGGTCACATATTTGCTGGTGGATACGCAGCGGGCTACTACAGCTATAAGTGGGCCGAGGTGCTTTCTGCCGACGCGTACAGCAAGTTTGAAGAGGATGGCATTTTTAACCGTGACACGGGCAAAGCATTCTTAGAAAACATTTTAGAAATGGGCGGCAGTAAGCCTCCTATGGACTTGTTTGTTGCTTTTAGGGGGCGCGAGCCGCAAGTTGACGCTTTGCTTCGTCACAGCGGTATTAAAGGCTAGGCACACATGAAAGAGTCTAAGCTAGAGTCTTTTCAATCTATCTACCGCCGAGCGTGCGAGCGCAAAGGCGGTGAAAGGGTGCTTGAAGCCATGCTCCAAGCACCACTTTCTAAAGCGCAAATTGAAGCCATTCCTGACGACCGTTTTTTAGCGGCGATGACCAAAAAAGTGTTCCAGTCGGGCTTCGTTTGGCGAGTTATTGAGCAAAAGTGGCCCGACTTTGAAACCGTATTTTTCGGGTTCGACATTGATAAAGTGTTGTTGATGCCCGATGAAATGCTAGAGCAAAAAGCGTCAGATAAGCGCATTGTTCGCAACTATAAAAAAGTGATGACAGTGCGTGACAATGCCATGATGATCAAAGACGTAGCCCTGGAGCACGGTAGCTTTGGTAAGTTCGTAGCAGGCTTTGAAAAAGGCAATATCACTGAGCTTTGGGCGTTTTTGAAAAAACGCGGTGCGCGATTAGGTGGCAACACCGGCCCCTACATGCTTCGTGCACTAGGCATAGACACGTTTTTATTCTCTCGTGACGTGGAAGATTACTTGCGAAAGAATGAAATTATCGACGGTGGCTTAACCTCGAAAAAGTCGCTGTCGGCGGCCAATGCGGCATTTGCGCAATGGCATGAAGAAAGCGGCCGTTCTTTGCAAGAGATCAGTGCCATTGTTGCCTATAGTTGGGGCACAAACAATCAGGTAGCGTAGAGCAAGCTGCTTTAGTCTTTTAAACAAGCGAGCTTGTGCCTTGCAGGCTCCGCTTTTGTAAAGGCCAAAGGCTTGATTTACATCACGAGACAGTCTGGCATAAAGCTTTTGCTTGAGCACACAATCCTATACACTTCGGCATTAATAAAAATATTCAAATTACAGGACTGTCATGAGCGACAATCAAACTCCCGCTACGCAAGCAGACTCTGCAATCGACAATGCTACTGAGCATACAACGCACTTTGGTTTCAAACAGGTGGATAAAGGGCAAAAAGCCTCTTTAGTTGCTAATGTTTTTGACTCTGTTGCAGCAAAGTACGACGTAATGAACGACCTTATGTCGATGGGAGTGCATCGTTTATGGAAGCGTTTCACAATAGACTGCAGCGGTGTTCGCGCTGGCAATAAAGTATTGGATATTGCCGGTGGTACTGGCGATTTAACCGCTAAGTTCTCTCGCTTGGTAGGCCCAACAGGGCGCGTAACCCTTGCTGATATCAACTTGTCTATGCTGAAAGTGGGCCGTGACAAGCTTCGCGACCGAGGTTTGGTAAGCAACATCGATTATGTGCAAGCTGACGCAGAAGCATTGCCTTTCCCTGACAACCACTTTGATGTGGTGACCATGGCATTCGGCCTTAGAAACGTAACGGAAAAGCAAAACGCGCTCAATTCTATTTTTCGCGTGTTAAAACCAGGCGGCCGTTTATTGGTATTAGAATTTTCTAAGCCTACGTCAGAACAGCTCAGCAAACTTTACGATATGTACTCGTTTCACATTTTGCCAAAAATGGGGCAACTGGTGGCGAACGATGCAGAAAGCTACCAATACCTTGCGGAAAGTATTCGCATGCACCCTGATCAAGAAACCTTGAAGGGTATGTTTGAGCAGGCTGGCTTTGAGCAATGTGATTACCAAAACCTGACTGGCGGTATTGTAGCGCTGCACAGAGGTTATAAGTTTTAATGCCTACTTCTGCGCTGGTTACCGCAACGGCTGAATCGGTTTTAAACAAGTTACTGTCTTTAGATGAAGAAAGCGAAGCAAGGCTAAAAGCGCTTGCTGGCGCTAGGCTTACCGCGTTCATTTCGCCGCTTCCCTATGGTATTACGCTGTCGTTTTCTGACCGTATCGACGTGCTTAGTGAACAAGGCTCGTTTGAAGACGCCGTCGCGGCCCTCGGGCCGAAAGACTGTTGTATTAAAACGTCGTTACAAACCTTGCCAGAGTTAAAAGAAACCAGCCAGTTGACTCGACTTATTCAGCAAAAAGCCCTCTTTTTGGAAGGAGAGCTAAATGTTGCTCAGCAAGTCAGTGCCTTATTTCAGCAGCTCGACATTGACATTGAAGAGTTGCTGGCACAAAAGACTAACGATGTTATTGCCCATCAAACCGTGAAAACGATGAAAACTGTGCATGAGAAGTCGATGTCAGCGCTAGCCTCCATGGCGAAAGTATTCGGAAACGCCGTAGTAGAAGAAAAGCAGCTTGCTGCACACAAGCTGGCGGTTATGCACTTTAGTGACGAAGTTAATGCGCTTCGCGATCGAGCAGAAAGTGCCGATGCGCGACTGCGCCGCCTAGAAGAAAAATTTAAGTAAGATTGAGAGAAACAGGCTCATAAATGCGTATTGTTAGGTTATACCGAATTAACAAGGTATTGTTGGAACACGGCTTAGACGAACTTATTCCAGCAAAGTGGTTACCCTGGTATGCGCGGGCTATGCGTCATACCATTTTCTGGGTGCGGAACAAGCACAAGGGCAAGTCAGCCGGCGAGCGTATTACGCTTGCACTACAAAACCTTGGGCCTGTTTTTATTAAATTCGGCCAGATGCTCTCTACCCGCCGAGACTTGCTTCCCCCTGCCATTGCTAACGAACTTGCCCGTTTACAAGACAAAGTTCCGCCGTTTTCATCTGAAGCAGCGCAACACATTATCAAGCAAGCGTTGGGGCTTTCTGATTTAAGCGAATTATTCAGTGAATTTGAAAAAGCGCCGCTGGCGTCTGCCTCTATCGCCCAAGTTCACGCGGCAAAGTTAAAGCATAACAATGAAGACGTCGTGGTAAAGGTATTGCGCCCAGATATTCGCGATACCATTGTGGCGGACATGGAGCTGTTATTTAGCTTGGCTAACGTGCTTCAACGCTGGCTTCCTGACGGCAAACGTCTGCGTCCTGTGGAAGTGGTTGTAGAATATCGCAAGACCATTGTTGATGAGCTTGATTTGCTACGTGAATCTGCGAATGGCATCCAGCTTGGTCGCAACTTTGAAGGTTCTGACGCGCTGTATGTACCTAAAATTTACAGTGACTACTGTCGCAGTAATGTACTGGTTATGGAGCGCATTTACGGCCTACCTATCTCAAATATCGACGCATTACTTACACAAAATACCAATATGAAAAAGTTGGCCGAGCGTGGTGTGGAGGTATTCTTCACTCAGGTGTTTCGCGACAGCTTTTTCCATGCAGACATGCATCCGGGCAATATCTTTGTATCTACGGAACATCCTGAAAACCCAAAATACATCGCCATCGATTTTGGTATTGTGGGTACGCTAAACCGTGAAGATAAGCGCTATTTGGCTGAAAACTTTATTGCCTTCTTCAACCGCGACTATCGCAAAGTCGCCCAGCTTCACGCTGACTCAGGTTGGGTGCCGCAAGACACCAACATCGATGAATTTGAGATGGCCATTCGCACGGTATGTGAACCTATATTTCAAAAGCCACTTGCAGAAATTTCCTTTGGTAACGTGCTGCTACAGCTTTTTAATACAGCACGACGTTTCAATATGGTGGTTCAGCCACAGCTTGTGCTACTGCAAAAAACATTGCTGTATATCGAAGGCTTAGGCCGTCAGTTGTATCCTCAGCTTGATTTATGGAAAACCGCCAAGCCGTTTCTTGAAAACTGGATGAAAGAGCAGATTGGCTTTACCGCCATGATGGGGAAGGTAAAAGACAATTTACCTTTCTGGTCTGAAAAACTGCCTGAAATGCCAGACCTTCTTTACGACAGTTTACAGCAAATGAAGCGCTTGCCTCTACAACAACAAAGGGCCCATTTGGCTCTGCTTCAAGAGCAAAAGAAAACAACTCAGACCACTCATTTAAGCGTAGTGGGTGCCACCTTTGTGTTAATGACAGCAATACTGCCAATGTACGATTTATCTTGGTATTTCCCTGCAAGTACAGGCGTAATTGGCGCAGTTTGCTGGTATTTGGCGTGGCGAAAAGGGCTTTGATTTTTGTTACGCTGCGGTGAATTATTTATGAAATCCGTAGTTTATCAATTAATTTGTATAGTAATCGTCCCGAAGAGTGTTATAGTGGTTGTGGCTCTAAGCCAAAGTCTTTAAATAGACGCGATTTTGTATTATTTGCTATATGTTAAACCACTCGAGTTACCCGGTAATTTGTTGTAAGTTGTTTGTCCATTCGTAAGTAAGACCCAATACTCCGCCAATTTAAAGACTCTAAAGAACTTAGTTACACGCGCTTATGCGCAATTTAATACGATATTTGAGGTCTATACGACATGTCTAAAGTTACAGGCACAGTTAAGTGGTTCAACGCTGATAAAGGTTACGGTTTTCTAACTCAGGATAACGGCGGTAAGGACGTATTCGTTCATTTCCGTGCGATCATCTCTGACGGTTACAAAACGCTTCCAGAAGGTCAGCGAGTAGAATTTGAAGTTGAAGAAGGTCAAAAAGGTCTTCAAGCTGCTAACGTGCAAGCTATCTAAGAATTCAAAAACGGCGGTCATTTGACCGCCGTTTTTCTTTCTGTTGTCTGGGTTTCCACGCTCACGCTTATTACACGACTAGGCTTTTATCGCATAAAGCGTTTGGTCTACAACTTTTAATGTATATATCTCTATAGAGTAGCGCTTTCAGTCATCTACAAGTCTACAGTGTAGCTATTGCAATCTTTTCTCAACTACACCATACAAGCATTCGTTCACCCCAATTAATTTTGATGCTCGCACCATAGCCCTAATATCGGTACGTCACGGTATTGCGTAGTCATAGCGTTTAATGCTTTACTCATCACAACGACCATTTAGGTAACACCGGTCCGTACAGTTAATTACCTACTAAGCAAGACGCAAAGTGTTTGTAATTACGGCCTGTTACCGCAGGTATAAATACGTCTAAAAGGAGTGCTTAATGCGCATACTATCAACGCTTCGATCCTCATTGGCCACTGCGCTACTTATTCTTTTTTCAAACCTTGCTAATGCAGCCCAAGTAAATGAACAAGTTGCTGATCAGAGTATTTTGGCAAAGGTGCTAAATATCGAAATCCGTATGGAAGACGTCGTGCCTAGTGAAGAAGAACGCAAAAACTTAAAGCAGAAAGCGAAAGACAATTACTCAGATATGCTTGAATATGTTGCCCGCGTAAATGCGTCTAACAAAATTTATGAGCTTGTATTAGAGGATTACGCAAAGCAAAAAGGTATCGCTGTTAACCAAACACTAATAAGCAAGTTTATAGAGAAGTTTGAAAGCCAAGTTTCAAGTGAAACAGCAACGAAACCCATAAGAGAGATAGCGGCTAAGCAGGTTCTTCAATTTCAAACAGAAAAAGCGATGTTCGAAGAATTTGGAGGGCGCGTTATCTTTCGCCAGTCTAACCCGCAAATGCCGATTGATGCATACAATGCTTTGCTATCTCGCTATCGCGATGCAGGTAAACTTGCCATAATAGATGAGGACTTGGGCGATGCATTCTGGGGTGTATTTACGCCGCCCTATCAATACGAAATTGCGCCGGAAAATATCGATTTTACTCAGCCATGGTGGCTTTAGATAGTGGCCTTAAAAAGTGGCGTTAATCTGCACATCAAAAACTAAAGCACCTGACGTAATTCACTGAAAAACTAAGAACATTGAAAATAAAGGGCAATACCTTACTATGGGTAGTGAAAAAACAGGCGGTATAGACGCAATAGATAAAGCCATTTTGGCCATGCTACAGAATAGCGCTGACACACCTGTTGCAGAAATCGCTGAGCAAGTCGGGCTTACGGTAACGCCCTGCTGGCGGCGTATTCAAAAGCTAGAAGAGAAGGGCATAATCTCTAGGCGAGTAGCGCTGTTGCAAGCAAAACACTTGGGGCTGGCCATGACCGTTTTCGTGCAAGTAAAAGCGGGCAGACATGATGGAAAGTGGCTGGCAAGTTTCGCCAAGCACGCCGCGTCGTTTGATGAAGTTGTTGAATGTTATCGTATGTCTGGCGAATACGATTACCTGCTGAAAGTTCTCGTTACCGATATGGATTGCTTCGATCACTTTTATAAGCGATTAGTTAACGGTATAGAATTTTCCGACGTAACTTCAAGCTTTGCAATGGAGCAGATTAAGTACACAACCTCGGTACCGTTAAACCACATTTAAAATCAAAAAAATGGGGCCGGTTTGACGGGCCCCATATAAATTAATGATTTTGGTCTTCAACGTGCTGGTCGGCGAATATCTTGGATTTCTTTTTGATTTTACATCCTAAGATACGCTGCGCATTTTTACGGCCGATATAGTGAGCGACTGTGTAGGGGTGCGCGCGCTTGAAGAACCGTGAGAACGAATGGAATACATTTTCCATAGTATTGGCTCCTTCTATTAAAAATTGCCCCAAATAAAATATAGTAATATTACAGTTTGATGTCAACAAAATATTTAATGGTAAATGACGTTTAAATTTTGATCACACTTTGAGGGGGAATATCAGCTAAAGCTAAATATGCCTATTCATTGGTATACATTGTTCGAGGGAAAGGATCATATTTTGATCGCATGTCTTCAATTCGAGCTCGTGGGTAGGTGATACTGGTCGCCGCAAATGCAGCAAGCACAGGGAAACCGTAGGAAACCGCAAGCAACTCGCAACGTATAGCGTTGAGTATAGCGCTGAATAGAAAGTGAACACCACTGACTTTCAATGATGTTCACTATTGTTTCAAGTAATTGGGATCCGCTGCGATCCCTCAATGAATACTAGTAGTAAGAAAGCTTCTCTGATTTACCGGAGAATATCTTATATACCATGGCGGTATAAGCCAAAATAATAGGTACAACAATAACTACGCCAACAAGCAAGAAGCGCAGAGAGCTTGCATCACTAAGCGCATCCATCACCGTCATCTGTCCAGGTATGATAAACGGATAGTAGCTTATGCCGAATGCGGTGAAACAAAGTAAAAATACTAGAAGGGCAATAAAGAACGGAAGCCATTCGCCTTTCCCTTGTGCATCAGGCAGTTTTTTAAGCAACACACCACAAAGTGCTAGAAGTGCGAAACACGCTACCGGAATAGCGAAAAGCACATAGCCCCAAGGTGCTGATAGCCATAAGTCTCGCACGTCATCGTGTAAGGTAAGGTTTGCGATACTTACCGCAACAATTCCTACCGTCAGTACACCTAATCCTCTTCTCGCCCAGTAATAGGCTTTTTGTTGAAGCTCACCTTCACCTTTAAGTATTAACCAGCACGAGCCAATAAACGCATAAGCTGCTGTAACACCAAAGGCAGCGAGTAGTGCAAAGCCTTGGGCCCAAATATCTGTGCGAAGGCCTGTCACGTAAATACCTAACATGTAACCTTGAGCCAGCGTAGTCAACAGTGAACCGTATTTGAAGACTAAATCCCACTTACGTTTTTTTACCTGTACAACTTTGGCGCGAAAATCAAATGCGACACCGCGCAAAATAAGCCCCAATAACATGAAGGTCGCAGGCAAATACAAGGTTTGTAAAAACTCACTATGGGCTTCAGGGAAAGCAATAAGCAGAAGACCAATGGCGAGAACAAGCCAGGTTTCATTAGCATCCCAGTAAGGCCCAATAGAGGCTATCATGTCATCGCGAAAGGCTTCTGTTCTTGGCGGAATAAGTATACCCACACCCAAGTCGTAGCCATCTAAAATGGCGTACAACAATACAGATAGACCAAGTAAGCCCACATAAATATTTCCGAGCATTTCTGCTGATACGTTTTCAAACATATTTGCTCTCCTTAAACCGTGCTTGGGTCAGGTTCAGAAGGCTGCATTTTAGCCTTCGCTATTTCCCGCTCTTCCGTTGTTATCTCTTCAATCTCAACGGCTCTTCTGCACATCAACATAAGTGTTCCCATGTATGCGATTAGAAGCACCGTATAGATAACAAGATAAAGCGTGAACGACAGAGCAATATTAGCCGGAGGCAACTGCGTAACCGCATCTGCTGTTTTTAATACACCGCTCACCAAGTAGGGCTGACGGCCTATTTCAGTTACATACCAGCCGGCAAGCGTTGCAATCCATCCGCTAAACGCCATGCCTGCAAACGTGCGCTTAAGCCAAACGGGGAAGTCTTTTTTGCGCATAAGATAAAGACTGCCAAGCCATGATACAGCAAGCATCAACATGCCCATACCCACCATGACTCTGAAGCCGAAGAACACAGGGGCAACAGGTGGATGTTCTCCTTCAAACTCATTTAGCCCTTTTATCTCGCCTTTCAATTCATGGGTAAGGATTAAGCTTGCACCATAAGGAATAGGAACTTCAAAATGGTTTTCCTTGCTTTCTTCGTCAGGAATTGCAAAAAGCAACAAAGGTGCGCCTTCAGTGGTTTCCCAAAGCCCTTCCATCGCAGCTACTTTCTGTGGCTGGTGTTCAAGCGTATTTAAACCATGCATGTCGCCAGCAAAAATTTGTAGCGGAATTAACACTGCCGCCGTATAGGTGGCGGTTTTAAGCGCGAGTTTAGGCGCAAGCTTGTCGTCGCCTTTAAGCATGCGGTAGGCAGAAAGCCCAGCTATTAAGAAACTGGCCGTCAGCCCAGACGCTAACATCATGTGTACGAAGCGGTAGGGGAAAGAAGGGTTAAAGATGATTTCTTTCCAGTTGGTGGCATACACCACACCATCGACTACTTCAAAGCCTTGTGGGGTTTGCATCCAGCTGTTAAGCGCTAATATCCAGAACGCAGATGTTGTGGTGCCAAGCGCAACAATAAGGGTGGATGCTGTGTGTAACCAGTTCGGAACACGGCGTATACCAAATAACATAATGCCTAGGAACGTAGCTTCTAGGAAGAATGCAGTAAGTACTTCGTAACCTAATAGCGGACCTGCTACGTTGCCCACTTTCTCCATAAATCCAGGCCAGTTAGTACCAAACTGAAATGACATGGTGACGCCGCTTACTACACCCAAGGCGAAGCTTAGGGCAAAGACACGTACCCAAAAACGATACATACGCATCCACACAGGGTGACCTGAAATATTAGAGCGCAGCTTAAAGTAGAAAAGAAACCAGCCCATCGCCATGGTGATGGTTGGAAATAAAATATGGAAACTAATATTTAACGCAAATTGTAAACGAGACAGCAAGAATGCATCCACAGAAGGCCCCCTTAGTTAACGCTGTTTTTTCCCGGAAGTAGCTTGTCCTTAAGCTCAAGCATACGGCCCACGCCAGAACCTAACTTCATCAACGTGTTTAACTTTTCAGGCCCAAGATTTTGAAGCTCTTCAGACCATGCCGTAATTGATTCGAGTAAATCGTGAATTTCGTTCAGTTTATGTTGAGCGTTTGCTTCCTTTTCATTAGCAGGTGCATCGAGCAGCAGATCCCGAAGTAAGCTCATTGTTGGGTCTATCTCGCGCTTTCTGCGCTCTTCAAACACCCGGTTTGCCAGCGTCCAAATATCACCGGCAGGAATAAAGAACTCTTTTCTTTCGCCTGGAACATGATGTTGTTTAACTAGGCGCCATGACTGAAGCTCTTTCAACCCCATACTGGTATTGCCTCTGGAGATATTGAGCGCATCGGCAACCTCTTGTGCCGAAATAGGCTCTTCGTTTAAAACAATAAGTGCAAGAATTTGCCCAACTGTTCTATTAAAACCCCAGCGACTTCCCATTTCGCCAAAGTGCATCACGGCAGAAGTAATTAAAGGCGTCATTTTCATTTTTACTTTCCAGAAGTTTCAGAAATTACTGAAAGTTTATTGTGTAAGATCAAAAAAGGCAACATTAATGTGCCTTTTAAGCAAAATTTTATTGATAATTTAATAAGAGTTAATTAGGAAACTTTCAACGATATTGCATGCTTTGATCACAATTTGTTGTTATCGTGGTTGAGTAATTAGACACTCGCAAGAAAGTTCGCTTTCTAAATTTCTCGGCCAAGGCAATGCAACACATTAAAGACAAAAAGATAAAGACGCTTCAGAACTGCGAAGATGAAGCTATTCACCTAATCGAAAGTGTTCAAAGCTTTGGTTATGTTATAGCAGTTGACCCTGAAACTAAAAAAGTTCAGGTGGTTAGTGAAAACATCAATGAGCTATTTAAAGTCAGTATCACTGCGGGTGAAACTCTTATTACTGAACTTATCGATACGCCTTCTGAAGATGCTCCCACCTTTCAAAGTATCTATCAAAGTGTTAAAGGCGGGAATTCACGCCGTGCTTACCAATGGAAGTTTGCGGAGAACGCACTTTGTTTAGACAATTGGGAAAAAGAGGGTAGCGGTGTTGTGTTCGACTCAAACGGTCTGCTTGTTATCGAGTTAGAGCCCACCCCTCAGCTTAGTTATGAAGCCGCCCAGCAATGGGTACCGATGGACGTAGATATTCGCACATTACTACCCGATGTAGATGGGTGCGACTCCATTCACGATGTTGCAGACGCCATTGCGAACGTGTTTAAGGGATACATAGGTTTCGATTCGGTGATGGTTTATCAGTTCGACAAAACCTATAGTGGTGAGGTGATTGGCGAAGTAAAAGTGCCTGGGGCTCGCTCTTTCAAAGGTTTGAAATTTCCGGCATCTGATATTCCTAGCCAAGCACGAGCGCTGTACTTAAAAAATCGCGTACGTTGTGTATATGACGTAGAACAACCCCCTATAGCTTTGATACCAACTGTGCAAGAAGCGGAGCGACCGCCTCTAGACTTATCCATGTCTATGGTTCGTTCAGTGTCGCCGGTTCATATCACTTACCTTAAAAATATGGGCATACGTTCATCGTTTTCCGTGTCCCTTGTGTTTGAAGGTAAACTTTGGGGGTTGCTTGCTTGTCACAATAATGAACCTAAATATATTGAGCAGAAAAAGCGTTTGGTATGTGAGTCTCTTGGTCACCTCTATGCGTGGCAGCTACACACTAAAGCCCTACACCAAAAGAAAGAGCAGTTTCAAATTCGGCAGCGCAAGCTGAATAGTATTATTCACCAGCTTACTAGCTATGCTAATCCCCTGGAGGCGATAACCCAAAAAGAAAAAGGCCTTTTGGATGTAGCCAGTGCATGCGGTATGGCGGTTATTACCCCTGTAGATAAATACTTAGTAGGTAGAACCCCGTCTGAACAAACATTAACTCGCCTTCTCGATAAGTTCGTTATTACCAACTCTGAAGAGTCAATTGCTATTAGCAAGTTGGCGGGAGAAGTGTCGGAACAATGTAACCTTAACGGCATTCGCGGCATGTATATATCCTGTGTATCAGCGAAGCTTGGTTATTACACCGTTTGGTTTAGAGAGCAAAAAGACAAAACTATCAGATGGGCAGGTCGTGAAGCTGCGAACAAAGATATTGGTAAGGTTTTAACGCCTCGTAATTCCTTTGATATGTATCTTCAAAGTGTAGCCGATGAATCGGTAGAGTGGACCCAGGATGATCAGCTCATAATAGAGGGTTTTGACCACCTATTTATACCTTACGCACTAAGCTTAAAAGCGTCGCTTGATAAGCAAATTAGTAAATTAGAAGAGTTAGACAAAGCTAAAGATCAGTTTCTTGCCAGTATTTCTCACGAGCTTCGTTCACCTCTTAATTCTATTGTAGGTTGGACCGACTTAGCGCTTATGGATGTGACGAATGTCGATAGAATGTCCGATGCATTGGGGGTTATCAAACGCGCTGCGTCTACACAGGCCGCGTTAATTAACGATATCTTAGACTTATCGCGCATTATCTCCGGCACAATGAAATTGAGTACGCATTCATTAAATATCGCTGGGTCTATATCTGAAGTCGCTAAATCATTCGAAGCGGGTTTCGCCAGTAAAAATATTCAACTTTCAATTAATTGCGAAGACGAGCACACACAAATTCTTGGTGATAATTTGCGTATTAAGCAGGTGATCAACAATTTGCTCAGTAATGCCCTTAAATTTACAGCAAAGGGCGGAACCGTACACGTGCGTGGGCGAAGGGAACATTCTAACTACTTGTTCCGTGTAAAAGACAACGGTAAGGGAATGACCCAAGATCAGATAGCTCGGGTTTTTGAACGTTTTTATCAAGGAAAAGATTCTCATAACAAACATGGCTTGGGGCTGGGTTTATCTATCGTAAAAAGCTTGGTTGAAATGCACGGCGGCGAAATTTACGCCGAAAGTGATGGGTTAAACTCAGGTACTACTTTTTTTGTGTCATTGCCAATCGCACCACTTAGTTTGCATGACGATATTATCGAAACCAAAAACTCTGAGATTAGCGATTTAACTGAATCACTTCGTTTGAGTGGCTTGCGAATTTTAGTCGCAGAAGACGAGCGAGACGCCCGTGATTTCATAAAATTGTTCCTAGAATCTAACGGCGCTCGAGTGAATGTCGTGAAAAACGGCTTAATGGCATGGAAGGAAATCAACGACATGCCTGAAGCTTTCGATCTACTGCTATCGGACATAGGTATGCCGGAAATGGATGGGTTAGGTCTAGTATTGAAAATTAGGGCAAGCGAAATCCCGGAAATTGCAAAACTTAATGCCGTAGCACTTACTGCTTATGCCTATACATCTGACCGCGTTAAAGCACTTAAAGCAGGCTTTAATAACTATGTGTCAAAACCGGTCGATGGCGAAGAATTGCTGACAATTCTGGAAATGTACCTACCAGAAACGTCGCATTAACTCGCTTGCTCTCCCCCGTATCCTTCGCACTGCAAGTCATCTACCAGCGGCGAAGCAATTGCTGGTAGGTGGTTTTATCTAACAGCGACTCGCGAGGCGACGAATCTTCTTTAGCGGGAAGCGCAGTATGCGCTTCCTCTAACGATATATACTTATTTCCGTCAATATAAAACAAACTGTTTTCAGATGTGGGTTTACCATCAAGTGAGTAGGCGGTGTTTAACAAATCAGAGGGGGTAGTTATGTTGCTGCGCCCGATAAAGTCGGCAACGCCATCGCCATCCACATCTTTGGTGAGCCAAGCTAACCCAAGTGGCTGATTCAATTCCCCCGAATTCTGCATTGTCGACACCGCTTGGTTGAATTGCGCAATAATCCTCTCAGCGTTAGCAACACCTTTGCTAATAGCTATTTGAAATCCCGTTTTCGCTAAAGGTTTTGCTGAAAAGTGCAAGGTTTCTTCATTATCGTTAGCCAGCAGTATGTTCAGCTCTCGAGCAAGCAGCTGGGTGGTAATTAAGTAAGGCGCTCTATCGTCGGCAAGTTGGCGAAAGGCATCAAACGTAGTGGGGTTGCGCGACCACTTTATATTTTTAAGTAACCTGAATGAAGGCGTATTTGCAAAGCGATTTTCAATAGCAACGCGGTTGTCCTTTAAATGAGGAAAGAGTTTTACGGCCTCAACATCTGCGTCTTTGCTTACCGCGTAAAGATAAATGGGTAAGTAGACATCGGAAAGTACATAGTTGCTCGTGTCCTCACCTAAGTTGATGTAGGCAAATTCACCGTCTAATTTGCCCGTTAAGACAGAGCTGCCCAGAAAAGCTTGTCGCATCACCTGAAGCTGAATATCCAACTCTGCTTTTTTAAACACTTTTTCAAGTAATGCGTTAATCCGAGCAGGCTCCCCATCATCGCTGATATAGGTCTCGAAGGAAGCTGCACCCAACTTAGTAGGGGCGGCATGTAATTGCGAAACACTAAAGCAACAAAGGACTAGGCTAATAGCCAATAAAGAAAGGCGTTGAGTGAAAATAGAGAGCGAGAACGCGCTGAATCTTACCAAAGGTGAACTCCGAACTGCCGTCATGCATTTCCTACACTGTAATGCAGTTAGTCACTTAATTCCAATAAACACGTGCTGGCTTAAATTAACAAAATGTAAGCGACATCAATATATTGAATGTAGTGTCCACGCTTAGACTAGCTTTTGTTGAATAAAGTCATTCGTGATGATAAGCCGGTTTCATTGCCAGCTTAACGTCACGAACTTGATTGGATGCCTAATTGGGTGCGTATAAAAACGCTTAATATAAGCATTTATTCGCCGAAGCTACCCGCAGGACCTGGGTAAACGACAACGCTTTCAACACCGTCTTTGTTAACGCTGGCAACGCCAAAAAAGTAGTTGTCGATAACCACGTTCTCAAGCATGGCCTCGGTAACGTTACCCACATATTTACTGTATTCCCATTGCGGAGCATCAGTATGACGCCAGTATACTTTGTATCCTTTAAGCTGAGGGTTCTCTTCCGCGTCTAGTGCATCCCACTTTAAAAAGGTTGAAGGCTGAACAGCACCGGCAATTTCTACATTTGCAGGTGGGTTCGGTGCCCACGCCATTGCAGCAAGAGAAACCGCATTTAAGCCGGTAAGTTTTGCAGCGTAATCAAAGTCAACCCCATCCAAGGTATCACCATAGGCAATACCGTCTTCTATACGAAGATCTTGATGCTGGCGGGTATAGTTCTCGTTAGTTTCCATAATACGAATACCCGGATAGCCCAAGTCGTTAAACGGGCGGTGGTGCCCGCCACGACCAAAACGATCTAAACGATAAATCACCATAGTGTCTAAATTTTCAATGTACTTATCAGCGATTTTATCTATATAGCGGGCAAGGTTACGGCTTGGTGAGTCAACCTCACCCCCGGTGAAACGTCGCATGCGTGCTTCTTTATCCGTTTCGGTTACGCGTGTACCTTCAGCAAACAAGCGAGCGGTGGTGTTGTTAATCACACCGTTTACCCCTTCGATATTGCCAATCATGTCATTATTGAGCACGGCTTTAATTCGCCAGCCGTCCTTCTTGGCTTGGTTTGCCATAATACGTCCGCCGAAAAGCCCTTGCTCTTCGCCAGATAGTGCAGCGTACACGATACTACCGTTAAACTTGTATTTGGATAGTACTCGTGCCGCTTCAAGGGTACCGGCAACACCAGAGGCGTTGTCGTTTGCACCCGGTGAATCAGAGGTGAAATCCATCACATCAGACACCCGTGAATCAATGTCGCCCGACATGATCACGTAACGGCCTGGATCAGTAATACCGCGTTGAATAGCAATAACACTTACCACTTCTACCGGATCGGGAATACGCTTTTCTCCGCTGATAACTTCCGACTGGTAGTACACTTCTAGGCAGCCACCACACTCGGCTGAAATTTTATCAAATTCAGATTTAATCCATCGGCGCGCAGCACCAATGCCACGGGTATCAGACTCGGTTTCAGAAAGGGTATGACGTGTACCAAAGTTTACCAGCGTAGTAATGTCTTTTTCGATATTTTCAGCAGAGACGCTCTCAGCGATATCATAAAGTGCTTGCTGCTGCTCGCTTTGTGCGTATGCAGTGAAAGATGCAGTGCTACTTAATAATATGGCAGAGGCCAGCAGACTATTTTTTCTCATTTTGGCGCTTATGTTAGCGAGTGCGGATAGGTTTTTTATCATTGTTCTCTCCAGTGTTTATCTTTTCACCATAACCAATACGTGGCTTGGCTACAATTGGAGTAAACGATTTAAACTAGCCAACTGTCGCAAGCTTAAAACTATCTATTCTTTACTTTCTGATAAAAAGTAAAGATGGTAGTATGATAAATGAACAGTTGAGAGGTGTGGAGATTAAATAACAATGGCTAAAGTTAGTATGAAACGGCAGATAACGCTACCCGCAGAGTTGTGTAGCATTGCAAATATCCATGCGGGCGATGATGTTGAAAGCTTTGTTGATCGTCAAGGTGTTATCTCTATTGTGAAAAAACAAACTGGCGCGGCAAAAGGAATTTTGAAAAATATCACTGTTAATCACAGCTTCAGTGATGAGGCGTCGCTCCATAGCGCGTTAGAAAAATGATAGCTATAGATACGAATATCTTGCTCCGCTACCTACTTCAAGACGAGGAAATGCAAGCTAAGCAAGCAAACAAATTGATTTTGTCTTCTGAAACAGTATTGATTACAGATGTGGTATTAATTGAAACCATCTGGACGCTAAAAGGTAAGCGCTACAGCTTAAATAAAGAGAAAATTATTCAGGTTATTCATGCACTATTTGCTGAGCCAAATATTGTGTTTGAGGATAATCAGGCTGTGTGGGCCGCACTGAAAGATTTTACCAATGCTAAGCCTATAAAAGCAGGCGGAAAAACCAAGCAAGCAGATTTCCTAGATGCTCTCATTATTAATAAAGCCAAACGTCACGCGCAGCTATATAAGCTAAACCTTACAAACGTGTTTACCTTTGATAAGGTGGCTCAGGAGATTGAAGGTATGACTGATCCTCAATATCCATAATAAAACGCCAACGACGATTCGATGGCGATAGGTTTTAACAAGCCCTTATGTAATTGGCTTAAATAAACGCGAACGCGTCGCCAAACAAGTTCTCAACTTTTAAGCCGCGCTGAGTAAAATCGTCGCGCACGACTTTTGCCATTTCGAAGCGGCCGGCAACATATACTTGAACGTTCGCAAAGTCGGCGTGATCGGCCATGACTGCGTGATGTACCCAGCCCGTTCTGCCTTTCCACTCGTCGCATGCAAACTCGACAACTGGCACAAAAGTGAAGTGCTCATTCGCCTTAGCGAGTTCGGTTAGCTTGTCAGCTAAATACAAATCAGCAGCGTGTTTTCCACCCCAATAAAGAGTAAGTGGTGTTTTATCACCGCTGTTAAGGTGCTCTTGCAGAATTGAGTAGGTATACGAGAAACCCGTACCACCAGCAATAAGAACCATAGGCAGGCCATTACTTTGCAAAAAGGCATTGCCATTACCTACGTTGACGGTAATTTCGCCATCTGCACGCATGCGCTCTAGCACTTCACCTGCGTAACTGTTGCCAGGCTCTGCGCCAATGTGTAATTCAATGCGGTTATTATCAAAGGCGGCATTAGCAATAGAAAATGGGCGCATATCTTTTTCGCCCATTACCACCATAGCGTACTGACCCGCTTTAAACTCAACAGGGCTTTCTGGCGTTAATTCAATTTTTTGTACCACTTCGGTTAACGGCGTGATGCTTGCAACCTTGCACTTAATCTCTGACATGTATTTTCTTTAAACCTTCTTGCTTAGCGTGTCGCCTTTTTATGCGCTTTAAGACAAGCGCATGCTTTAATAATCGTTATTAGCGCTACATCGAGTCGCTACATAATACCAAGACTGTCCCAAATATCATCAACGCGTTTTTTAACGTCTTCGTCCATCACAATGGGCACGCCCCATTCCCTATCGGTCTCACCCGGCATCTTGTTGGTCGCGTCCATTCCCATCTTAGAGCCTAGCCCTGAAACGGGGGACGCAAAGTCCAAGTAATCGATAGGTGTATTTTCTATCATTACCGTGTCGCGGGCTGGGTCCATACGGGTAGTAATAGCCCATATAACATCGTTCCAGTCGCGGGCATTAACGTCGTCATCGCACACTATCACAAATTTTGTGTACATGAACTGTCGTAAGAAAGACCACACGCCCATCATCACTCGTTTAGCGTGACCTGGGTATTGTTTCTTCATGGTAACCACCGCCATGCGGTAAGAACAGCCTTCTGGCGGCAAATAGAAATCGACAATTTCAGGGAACTGCTTTTGCAAAATAGGCACAAACACTTCGTTTAGCGCCACACCTAATATAGCTGGCTCATCTGGGGGACGGCCTGTATAAGTTGAATGATAGATTGGATCTTTGCGATGGGTTATATGAGTAACGGTAAATACAGGGAAGTCATCGACTTCATTGTAGTAACCGGTGTGATCGCCATAAGGGCCTTCAGGCGCAGTTTCATCCTGTGCAATATAGCCCTCAAGCACGATCTCCGCGCTGGCAGGTACTTGTAAGTCGTTACTAATAGACTTAACCACTTCGGTTTTATCTCCGCGAAGTAAGCCTGCAAAAGCATATTCAGAAAGGGTATCTGGAACAGGAGTAACCGCGCCTAAAATAGTGGCTGGATCTGCACCAAGCGCTACAGATACAGGGTAGGGTTCGCCCGGATGCGTTTGACACCACTCGCGAAAATCAAGGGCGCCCCCACGGTGTGACAACCAGCGCATAATAAGTTTGTTTTTACCGATAACCTGCTGACGGTAAATCCCCAAATTCTGGCGCTTCTTATGCGGCCCTTTTGTAACGCTCAACCCCCAGGTTACCAAAGGCGCAGCGTCACCCGGCCAACAGCGCTGAACCGGAATTTTTGACAAGTCTACATCGTCACCGGTAAGCACCACTTCCTGACAAGGGGCTTTTTTTAGGACTTTGGCAGGCATGTTAAGCACCTGCTTAAATACTGGCAGCTTTTCCCAAAGATCTTTTAGTCCTTTAGGCGGCTCTGGCTCTTTCAAATAAGCCAGTAGCTTGCCTACTTCACGCAGTGCTTCAACAGACTCTTGGCCCATGCCCATCGCTACGCGCTCTGGCGTACCAAATAAATTGGCCAGTACCGGCATGTTGTGGTTCTTAGGGTTTTCAAACAACAGTGCAGGGCCGCCGGCACGCAAGGTCCTGTCAGCAATTTCTGTCATTTCAAGGTCGGTATCAATCGGCTGGCTAATGCGTACCAATTCACCTTTAGCTTCTAGCTGGCGAATAAAGTCGCGTAAATCTTTGTACTTCATCAGTGCAGGTGCATCCACAAACTCAATTTATGGCAAGAATATACTATTTAGCGCCAAAGTCCGATCAGTAAGCGCTGTGTTTACATGATTAAACGTTTTACAGGTGAACTGGCCAGCAACATTTCCTCGCTCCGCTCGCAGGTTTTTCTTGACAATATTAGTTAAATTACGCTTTACAGAGGTGCAATTTGGGTGTGATATAGGAAAGCGTTAAAAATATTAACAAATCTAAGGTGGATAGCGCTTTGATGTATGCGCTTTAGTCTAGGCTTTCGCTCCTAGTGCTTTTATGCAAGTGCTTGGGAAAGGTTCTGGACCAAAGTTCTATGCTGAAAAGTTTCAGCAAGCACAGTGCTAAACCCCTTATAACCCTTTTGCCTAAGGTGGTTACATGAGCTCATTCGATCAGGACATGCTAGACGAATTAAATTTGTTATTGAAGTTTCCCACAGACAGCCTGCTTCAAGGTTTGAAAATTCATCACGACGCGAGCCAAAGCATGGTGAATGCAGCGTCCAGGCTGTACTCGAAAGGCCTAATCACCCAGCCAGACGGTGGTTACCTAACTGATTTAGGCATTGACCTAGCCGATCACGCCCGCCATATCCAATCGGCCATGTGCCCACGAAAAAGTAGCCACTGATCTTAAGAGGCTGGCGTTAGATTGAATGCGGGTGGACCGCGTCAAAGCTGAAAACAATTCGCCGCTAGCCTCCGCTTATAGCGTCCATGTGTAAAGATAACCATGTCTTGGTTAAGATAATCTATAATTAGCCGATACCTTAACCAAGACATGGTAACTAACACATACTCTTTTGCTATGAAACGTATTCTAACCACAGCCTTATTTATCTGTGCCTCTGCGACGGCTTTTTCCGCTCATGCTCTTGAAGGGGAAACTATCGAAGAGCTTCGCGCTGTTCAGCTTTATAGCCAAGACGCGTTAATCGACATGATTAACGCTAATACTCACCTAGACAAAGTGGTAGAAGACAGATGTCAGCTTGTTCAAGACATTGAAGCCCGTGCGGATGTATTAAAAGTGCCGGCCTACCAGTTTTTATGGGGGGACATGCTGGCGTGGGGCGTGTGCGTAGATGCTGAACCTTCTCGCGGTATTGGCTATATGGAGGACGCCGCGAATCAAGGTTTGCCAGCAGCACTAGAGCAGCTTGGACGATATTACGCAAAAGGCACGCTTGTGCAGCAGGATAAAGCGCGTGCGGTGGTGTATTTGCGAGAAGCGGCCGCACTTAAAAACCTGAAAGCGCAGATTCGTTTGGTTGAGTTGTTTTTAGAAGGTCATGGTAGCCCTTACGACTATGAAGATGCCTACCACTGGCTTTATAACTCTGTGACCAATGATAAAAAACAGCACCAGCAAATAGCTTCATACCTGGCTCGCTTAGAAAAATTAATGCACCCGAAAGCAGTGCGTGAAGCAAAGCGGCCTTTAGATAGCTAAAGGTTAGTGGTACGTAATCGATAGCAAACGCCTAAATGATTAAGATAGTTTGCGGGGGCTTAGCGCTTACGCCAGCCAGTAAGCATAGGGCGAACTAATTGAGTATTTCCTATATATTGCACAGCAAACACTGCAGCGACATGCACTAGCACGCAACCATACAGAACATCAGCCATAATGCTGTGTATCCATTCCAGCGTACTATTACCAAACATGGCATCTATTTCTTCCATCATAAAACCGGTAATACCTAAACCCAGCAGGAGCGTGATAACGGCCATTATCATTAGCCAGCCAAAAGGATTGTGACCATGAGCACTTGGGATTTGTTTATGCTTTAGGTGCTGAATATGCTCTCTAAAGGCCTGCTTGCTTAGCGAAATAGTGGAGAAGTTAGCGTAAGCAGCGGATCCCTTTATGTTGGAATTGGGCGAATATAAACCCCAAATAACGCGTATAGATATGAGCGCTACACCCACATAGCCTGCTATTTCATGGTAAAGCCGGCCCGGCTCTACAATAAAGTAGTTGGTGATAAAACTTGCAACAATGCCCCAGTGGCATACGCGCACTACCCAATCCCAAATATAAATATCTGAACCTGTGTCTTTAGCTTTGTGCATTATGTGACTTTCTCAAGGTAAAACAAAAAACGCTGCAATAGTTTGCAGCGTTTCTATCAAGTATTGAAGCAAGCATTTATACATGGCTTGCTAAAACACACTTAGTGCATTTCTTTCTTAACAATGCTGCCATCGACAGGGTTAAAGTAAATTTCTACTTTGTTCTCTTCTTTATCAAAACCATAGATTTCGTAACAGTTGCCGCCCGTTACTTTGAACTCGTTAATTTTGTAACCTTGCGCTAATAGCTGAGCCTGAAACGCATCTTGGTTCTGCCATTCAGCTTCAGGTGCAGTCGTACACTGTGTAGTGCCATGCTCTGCACTACACGCACTTAAAAGGGTTGCAGCGCCAATAGCCGTAGCCATCATTAGTTTTTTCATTGCAGTCTCCATTTCGCTTTTTAGTTAAATGTTATTTCTGTCCTACGTGGAATGAGTGTACTTAGTTTGCTCTATGATTCAAAGGGGCGTTTTTTGTTATGCCATTTATCGCGGCGTAGATTTTTCGAATGGCATATATCTGTCACAAAATTGCCTTTCATTTGTAACTTATACTTCATCGAACCGTCTCAAAAGCGCTCTACATTCTTTTGCTTCGATAATTCTAAAAGGTAAGCAATGTTGCCAATCTATCGGCGAAACGCTTACAAAAAATACATAAAACACCCACTAAGCACACGAAAGGAATGATTTGATGCGCCCTCTGTACCCACAACCGGTCTATTCACGCTCTTTGCTTGCTACAACGATTGCGTTTGCTTTATCAAGCGCAGCCATTGCACAAGAAGTCGCGCCTGATACTGCAAACGAAACTGACTATATAGAAGAAATTACGGTAACCGCTCAAATGCGAGAGCAGTCCGTAATGGATGTGCCTGTTACCATGGATGTTATAGGCAGCGAGTTTCTAGAACGCACCAATATTATGGAGCTTGATGAGCTATCTCGTATTTTGCCTAACGTTCAAATTCAAGAGCAGGCCGTAAGCTTACCGTCTTTTAATATTCGCGGTGTCACCGATGATGTGTCGTCGGTATCGGCAACGCCTCGTATATCGGTATATCAAGATGGCTTTGATATCAGTAAGAAAACCGTAGCCAGTGTCGCACTTTACGATATCGCCCGCGTTGAAGTGTTAAAAGGCCCACAGCCGACCCTATTTGGTGTGGCTGCTGCCAATGGCGCGGTAAGCATTCACTCCAATCTTCCTACCTTTGAACAGGAGGGTAAGGTACAGGTTGGCTATAACTCAGAAGAAGGCCAAGAAGTTGAGTTTATGTATAACCAGCCTATTAACGACAATCACAGTTTCCGTATTGCCGGGCTTTACCGAGAAATGGACGGCATTGTAGAAAATAACGCCTGTAGTGCTGACTCTTACTATGGCAATGCAAATATGTACAACCACCTGGGTGAAGAAGTACCTTGCAATAGTGAAGATCTTCAGGGGGTATCAGTTCAAGCACTTCGTGCAACTTGGCTTGCAAGCTATGAGAAGTTAGAAATCATTGCGCGTGCAGCAATGGAATACAACGACCAGCCGGGCATCGCTTTCAAATCTGGCTCTATCGCACCTAATGGTGGAGATACTAGCCCTTTTACCGCTGCTGAGTTCAGCTTAGGCAGTGAGCTAGGTATTGAGCGTACGCTTCAAGCTTATGATTTAACCGTAAACTACGATTTCAACCAAATGCTTAGCCTACACGCCGATGCCTACTATAAAGATGTAGAAGTAAGCGAAGGTTTCGATGCTGATGGATCTGCGCTTAGAATTCAAGATGCTTACTTTGATAACGATGCTACGTTACAAGGTGCATCGATGCGTTTAGTGTATGACTCGGGTGATAAATTGGCCGCGTTTGTAGGTGCGTCCATTACTCAAGACGATTCGATTTTGCCCTACTATGTGATGGTAGGCCCTTTTATACGCGGTACGTTTGATGCGGTAAAAGCACAGCTAGAGGCTAGTTCTAATATTCCGCTCAATCAAAATATAGCGACCAACGCATCGCTAGAGGAAATAGAAGCCCTGCGTGCAATATTGGTGTCTCAGCTGTTTAATGAAGATGGTTCGCCTATTTCAAACCCTGCATTGCCACCTATTTTGATTCAAGGGCCGTTTACCTTTGAAGCTGAGCTAGACATTGCATCTTATGTTGCTGAAGTTTCTTATTATGTAACCGACGATATTAATGTTACTGCTGGTGTTCGCTACATTGATGAAACTCGCTATACGCGAAATACCTTTACCACTGCAGACGGTGCATTTACCTTCGATGCCGAGCGCGATTTTGACGATACTCTGCCACGCTTCGCGGTAAGCTATGACGTTAACAACAACTGGAATTTATACGCGAACTACGCCAAGGGCCGACGTTCACCGGTTGTGGATGCTAATGCGGGTGGCGTTAACGTCACAAAAGCTGAAATTGTGGATAGCTACGATCTGGGTGTTAAATACCAAAGCGCCAACTTCCTGTTCTCAGGCGCTATTTTTACCTATGAATACAGCGATTATCAGCAAAGCTTTACCGATGCGGAAACCTTGCAGTCTATTACTGTAACGGTAGGCGACTCGACCATGTCGGGCATTGAGGGCATGGCGACCTATAACTACAGCGAAACACTCACGTTAACAGCAAGCCTTGGCTTCCTTGATGCTGAATTTGCTGACAGTACTGCTGATGGGTCTGAATTCCAATACGGCGGCAATAAGTTCCGCTTAGCGCCAGAGGTGAGTGGCGCGATAAACATCAACAAAGTATTCAACATGAGTAGTTTCGACATTGATGTGAACTGGCTCACCAGCTTTCAGTCTGAAGTGTTCTTTGAAAGCAGTAATTACCCTGGCCTTTCCCAAGATACCTATTCGCTTACTGATGTATCGGTGAAGCTGCTTCAAGACAACAGTAAGTTTGCTTACGAGTTTTATGTGAACAACCTGTTTGATAAAGAGTTCTTGATTGATGCGGGTAACACAGGCGGAGGCTTGGGTATTCCTACCTTTGTTCGCGGCATGCCACGCATTGCCGGTGTGCGTGTTTACTACGAGTTTTAGATACGCCTGTAATAGAAGCGCTTAGTTAAACAAGCGCTTCTATGCACCTCGTAAAATCGTCGTACCCATCAATGTAAGTGAACACAATTAATGACGTCAGTTATCCTGAAGCTCCTGCATAAACAAGTTCACTATACGTTGGTTAGCCAGTGGCTTTTTTCTGATGGCATGATAATCATTGGTGTAGCTTAACACGTCAGGTAGCAGCGGCTGCAGTTTATCGCTGTAGCCCAACATGGAAACAAAGTGCTCTGGCAGATAGCCTATGTACTTACCGGTTAACACTAGGGCAATGCGGGATTCCTGTTGGTGGGCCCGTGCAGTGATTGGCCAGTTTTGATGAATGTCACCAGGCTCGCGCCCCACCACCATACGGGGAGATTCAACAATCCCATAGGCGCGGACTTGCTCAACAGTTAACTTTGCGTGTTGATGTAACGGGTGGTGGCGCAACGCATATAAGTGCATGGTCTCACGAAACAACGGTGTTGCGTCTAACGCACTGTTTGAACGTGATAGCACCGTAATACCAATATCGGCTCGGCTCTGTAATACGGCTTCTTCCACTTCATCTGAGCCAATAGTCGACAGACTCAACGACACTTTAGGGGCTTTGTCGGAAAAAGACTCTAGTGCACGAACGATTGCCCCGTTATGGATCCCAGGAATATGCTCAGCCAATGCCAGATTTAAGCTGCCTAGAATTTGTTCGTGACTTTGGTTTACCACCTGTTTAAACGCTTCCATTGAGTTAAACAGGTTGCGGGTCGCGTTGTGCACCACTTCACCTTGCTCGGTCAAACGAAAACCGGAGCGCCCTCGTTCACACAGCTTCATGTCCAGACGCTTCTCTAAATTAGAGATGTGATTAGAGATAGTGGAATTTGCCAAGTTAAGCGTTAATTCAGCAGCGGTATACCCACCCGCTTCAACGACCGCTAAAAATATTCTTAGCTGTCGAATATCCAAATCAGTCAAATTTCCAGCCAGTATCGCTTTGTTTTTACCCATACATTTGCAAATTCAAAAGTGAATAATGATAAACAATTATATAAGCAAAAGTATCGTGGGGCTATGCTGCATTTAAAGTTTAACGCCGTGCCTCAGGCACCCTTGGTTTTAAGGATCTGATTATGCAACCCCACGCGTTACAAGCGCTCATTAAAAATGGCTCGTACATTAATGGTCAATGGCAAGCTAGCCAGCACACGTTTGATGTCAATAATCCGGCGACGGGTGAACTGGTGGCCTGTGTGGCAGATGCGACAAAAGACGATGCACTGGCGGCAATCGAAGCAGCAGATATAGCCTTTAAAAGCTGGTCAAAAACCACCGCGTCAGAACGCGCATCGCTATTAAGAAAGTGGTTCAACCTTATGATTGAGCATGCAGACACGCTGGGTCATTTGTTAACGCTTGAGCAGGGTAAGCCTGTGGCTGAGGCTATCGGCGAAATCAAATATGGTGCTGCGTATGTTGAGTGGTTTGCAGAGGAAGCTAAACGGGTCTACGGCGATACTATTCCGGGGCCGTCTCCAGATAAACGTGTCGTTGTTATCAAGCAGCCCGTGGGTGTTGTGACTGCGATCACACCTTGGAACTTTCCGAATGCCATGATCGCACGTAAAGCCGCCGCTGCACTTGCGGCAGGTTGTACTTTTGTGGTTCGCCCAGCCTCCGAAACTCCCTTGTCAGCACTGGCCATGGCCGAGCTGGCGGAGCAAGCCGGAATACCCGCAGGCGTGTTGAACATAGTCACAGGTACGCAGGCTTCCGATATCGGTAAGGTACTCACCCAGCATCCCCGCGTGGCGAAATTTACCTTCACGGGTTCAACCGGTGTAGGTAAGACCCTCATTGCTCAGTGCGCAGATGGCGTGAAAAAGGTGTCCATGGAGCTTGGCGGAAATGCGCCGTTTATCGTTTTTGACGATGCGGATATAGACGCCGCCGTAGACGGTGTCATCGTGTCGAAATACCGCAACGCCGGGCAGACATGTGTATGCACAAACCGCATTTACGTGCACGACAGTGTACATGACCAGTTTGTTGAAAAACTCATTGCCAAAGTCAGCGCGCTTAAAGTGGGCAACGGTCTGGATGAAGGGGTAAATATTGGCCCGCTTATCCATCAAAAAGCGGTGCAGGGCGTAAAGCGATTACTTGATGATTCAGTCGAGCAGGGCGCAAAAGTCGTGTTTGGCGGTGCGCCACAAAATGGCTCTAATTTCTTTGCTCCTACGGTTGTCACCGAGGTAACACAGCAAATGCCGCTGGCCGTAGATGAAATCTTTGGGCCAGTTTCAGCCATATTGCGATTCAACGAGGAAAGTGAAGTCATCGCCCAAGCGAATGACAGTGAGTATGGGCTTGCCGCGTATTTTTACAGCCGCGATATCGGCCGAGTGTGGCGTGTAGCCGAGCAGCTTGAATTTGGCATGGTTGGAATAAACGAAGGCGCTATTTCAAACGCTGCGGCGCCATTTGGCGGTGTTAAACAATCAGGCAATGGTCGTGAAGGCTCCAAGTATGGTTTGGAAGATTATCTAGAAATTAAATATTTGTGCATGGGCGGCATTTAAGCAGTTAGAGGGTAAAGCAATGAAAAATCAATCACTACAAGAAAGAAAAGTACAGGCGTTTGCCCGCGGTCAGGGCAATGCTTATCAAGTTTACGTTGAACGTGCACAAGGCTCGGAAATGTGGGATGTGGAAGGTAATCGATACATCGATTTCGGTACCGGCATCGCAGTGTGTAACACTGGGCACAGCCACCCAAAAATTGTTGAAGCTGTGAAAAAGCAGGTTGATAAGTTTAGTCATACCTGTGTCATGGTAAATCCGTATGAAGTGGCCGTTGAACTGGCTGAAAAACTTAACGCTGTTGCACCGGGCGATAGCGAAAAACGCGCAATTTTTGTGACCACAGGTGCTGAAGCCGTCGAAAACTGCGTGAAAATTGCACGTGCTCACACCGGACGCCGCGGTGTAATCGCGTTCAACGGTGGTTTTCATGGTCGTACTAATATGACGATGGGGTTAACCGGTAAAGTAACGCCGTATAAAAATTTATTTGGTCCTTTCCCGGGTGATATCTACCATGCGCCTTACCCTAATGCGCTGCATGGCGTCAGCGTTGAAGATGCGCTTAAAGGTATTGAAAACCTATTTAAAGCCACTATTCCCGCGCAGGATGTGGCCGCTATTATTCTAGAGCCGGTTCAAGGTGAAGGTGGGTTTTACGCAGCACCGGTTGAATTCATGCAAGCGCTTCGCACGCTGTGCGATGAGCACGGTATCGTATTGATCAGCGATGAAATTCAGTCTGGCTTTGCCCGTACAGGTAAAATGTTTGCCACTGAATATGCCGACATAGAGCCAGACCTCATCACCATGGCAAAAGGCATCGCGGGTGGTTTCCCGTTAGCTGCTGTCGTTGGCAAACAACATATTATGGATGCATCACACCCAGGTGGACTTGGCGGAACATACGGTGGCTCGCCGGTAAGCTGTGCGGCAGCGCTTGCGGTGCTAGATATTATTGAAGAAGAGCAGTTAATCAGCAGTGCAAACACCATTGGCGAAACCTTCTTGGCAAGATTGAACGAACTTAAGGCGCAATTTCCAGCGCTTATCAGTGAGGTTCGCGCCAAGGGAGCAATGATTGCATTAGAGCTTTGTGAAGATGGCGATGCAGACAAACCGAATACACACCTGACACAGCGGCTTATTGCCAATGCAGCAAAGCACGGCTTGGTGCTGCTTGCGTGTGGTTATTACGGTAATGTTATCCGCTTTTTGCCTGCGCTTACCATTACTTCCCAAGTGCTTGAAGAAGGTCTGGACAAGTTCACAACACTGTTTACCGAGCAGGCAAGCGTTTAAACGTTCCTGCAGTAAAAAGAACGCAAAACGTTGTAACTGCCAACCGGTTATAACAGGAGCCTTTTTCGCCTGATTTGCGCACTTCTCAATGTTGATGATAGTTTGCATGCTTGTTATTTTTTCTCACAAAATATAGTATTTTGTGAGAAAAATTCCATCGGCATAAATGACCAACAGCGAGAAGCAAAATGGACAGGCGGAAACTTCCTCTTTCGGCGTTAAGGGCGTTTGAAGCAGCAGCGCAAACCTTGCATTTGGGTAAGGCCGGTGAACAACTGGGCGTTACCCACGGTGCTATAAGTCATCAGATAAGAGCACTGGAAGAGCAGCTCGGCGTGGTCCTGTTTTCACGGGCCAATAATAGAATGGCGCTAACGGCTGCGGGTATCAGTCTGTATGACTCAGTACGCGACGGCTTTGATTTAATCGCTGACGGCGCGCGCCATCTAAGTCGCGATAAGATGAGCGGGACCTTGCATATAGCCTGTACTCAAACAATGGCGACATGCTGGGCAACCAAACACATTTGTGAGTTCAGCGAGCACTATCCTAACATCACCATTCAAGTGTCGGTCATCGACGCAATGCAAACTCAAGTACCCAAGGACATCGATATTGCGTTGTGCTACGGCAAACCTCAAGAAGATGAACGGCAGGTGAGCATGCTGGTCTCACCCCCGCTTTTTCCTGTGTGCAGCCCCACATTGCTCAATAAAATCGGTCACAATATCAGCGTTCAACGATTAGTCGAACACACCTTGATCCACGAAGGGCATGGTCAATGGCCTCGTTGGTTAGAGCAGTATAATGCGCGTCGCACCCCCGCTAATAATATCTATTTCTCTAATACTAGCCAGGCTATCGCCGCCGCTTCCCAGGGCTATGGCATCGCGTTGGCAAACAGTTTTGAAACCCTTGAGTTCATTAAAAATGGACAATTAGTTCAGTGTATGAACAAGCCGCTCGATGAGCCGCATAACTATTATATTTTGCGCCAACCTGATGCTTATCTTCCGCTTAAAGTGAGGTTGTTTGAAGAGTGGATCATGCGTGCGCTGCACAGCTGATCAGACCAAATTACCAATTGGAAATTTAAATAAGACGTGCACCTCCTGCTTTGTCTAAGTCTGTGAATTTAATTCACAGGGGTGGATAATTTTTATCCATTGTTTACTGCGAGTGGTAACGCTAGTTTGGATAGCGGGTAAACTATATCCGGAAAACAAAAACGAGCCACTTGATGCCCGTTACCGGATGCAAAAAATAATAATCGCCAGTTGCCCGAAAAATAAAAACAAGTGAATTGTTGGAGGAACCACATAATGAAAATGGGAAAACATGTTTTCTGGCGCACTGCGATTGCCTGTGGCGTAGCAATGGCAACAAGTAATAGCGCAATAGCACAGCAAGAATCAGAAGAAGAACCGTCTCGCGGGTTAGAAGTTATTCAAGTCACATCGCAAAAGCGTGTACAAAGCGTACAGGACGTGACTGTGGCTGTTACCGCCTTTGATCAAAAATCAATGGAAAAGCTGGGTATCCAAGAGCCAATTGATATTGCAGTTCATACCCCTAACTTAAATGTTAAAAATGTACTGAATAAATCAGCGCCCATCTTTACTATCCGCGGCATAGGTAATGCCGCGTTTACTTCAAATAGTGTTGCCCCAGTAGGTGTTTATGTTGACGAGTTGTTCCTGCCAACCAACACCATGATGAGCTTTTCTGTCTTTGACACTGAACGTGTAGAAGTACTTAAAGGGCCCCAAGGTACGCTTTTTGGGCGTAACACAACGGCAGGGGCAGTCAGTTTTACCACTGTAAGACCCGATCACGACGGTCGCGGTTATGCCAGAATTGGCGTGGGTAATTACGAATCGGCCGATGCTGAAATTGCTAAATCGTTTTCTTTAACCGGGGACGTTGCAGCACGAGTTTCTGCGAAGTGGCTCTATCAAGGTGAAGGAACATTCACCAATCGTCTGGATGACTCAAACCGAGATCTAGGAAGGGTAAATGCATTCGCAGTACGTACGGGTTTCTTATTTGATTTAGACAATGGAGAGCTATACGTCAATCTGCATGGCGGCCGCGACCGCAGCGAAAACGAGCCATGGGTAGGGATAGGGCGCAGCGCTCTCGATAACCCAACAGGCCCAGCACCAGAGTTGCCAGGCGTTAATGGGCAGCAGTATCGCAATAATTGTTTGAGTCGTGCAGATAATGACATCAACGCGTTCATTAACAACAGCAACTGTGTTAACCGTGTAGGTTACTACGACCCTTATACCGATGTGCGTGAAGGGGAATTCAGTCAAGAGCCGGTGATTGAAAGCGACAGTTTCGGCGCACTAGCTCATGCTACCCTTGACTTCGATGCATTCTCATTTGTTTCAATCACTGCATTTGAAACCCTTGATAAAACCACCGAAGAAGATTTTGACGGTAGCCCATTTCGCATAGGTGATACGTCATACAGCAATGATATTGATGTGTTTAGTCAAGAGCTTCGTCTCACATCTGCCCGTCCACTGGCCGGAAAAACGGACTGGATCACTGGTTTGATGTACTACCAAGATACCCAAGAAGTGTTCGACCTCTATGGTTACACTGACCGCGTAAATCACGATGTGCAGGTCGATTTTACCCAAGACACCACCAGTATTGCGGCTTACTTGCACACTGAAACTCAGCTGTCCGACAAGTGGAAGCTGATTGCAGGTGCGCGTATCACAAGAGATGAAATTTCGTTTGATGGTGGCACAACAGTCGTCAATTTAGATGATGATTTCACTGGCGATGTGACATTCTTTTCCGTAGACACGCCAATTCTTGTAGACGACGAAGAAATTAGTTCAACCGAGTTAACCTATAAGGTGGGTCTGGACTACGTGTTAAGCGATGATGTGTTGTTGTATGGTAACTTTAGTCACGGCTACAAAGCAGGCGTATGGAACGGCTTCTGGGCGGCAACGCAAGGCGATCACAGCTCTGCCGAGCCTGAATTTATTGATGCGGTTGAGTTTGGCGTTAAGTCCACGCTTCTGGACAATACCCTTCGATTAAATGCGGCAGTGTTTAACTACGACTATGACGATATGCAGTTATTCGCTGATTTACCTGACGGTCGCTACACCATTTTCAATGCTGGCTCAGCCAGTGTAAAAGGTGCTGAAATTGAAGCGAACTGGCTGCCTACGGATAATTTAGAGATTATCGCTGGCGCGGGTTATACCGATGCAAGTGTTGATGCGGAAGTTGGACTGTTGTCTTACTCCGACGCTACACCAGCAAACACGCCAGAGTTTACTTACAACGTCGTTGCCCGCTATTTTCATGACTTAAGCGGCGGGCTATATGGCTATGCGCAAGTTGACTACACCTATCAAGATGATGTTTTCTTTTCACTTGATAACTTAAAGGCAGTGAGTCAGGAAGCGTACGGGCTTACCGGTTTTAGGATTGGTGTGGAGTCAGATGAAGGGTGGGAAGCCAGCTTTTGGGTGAAAAACCTGACCGACGAAGAATACTTCACTGAAATTCTGACCTCTGGAAGTGCCGGTGTGTTGTCTGGGCAAGTAGGTAGTCCTCGCATGTTCGGATTGACGTTTAAAACAGAGATTTAATTTTCAATTTTACCAACGGTATTTCACAGGGCAAACCATCTTGTCGGTAACATGTATGGTTTGCTCTGTCCGCTAGGTAAAAGAATAAAAGCAGGGGGGTCGATTGCAATGACAATAAAAAACACTGCGCTTGATAAAGAACTCGGATTAAAAGATACATTGGCACTGGCATTTGGCTGCATGATTGGCTGGGGCTGGGTAGTGCTGGTTGGTGAATGGATCAGTGTGGCTGGCAGCATGGGCGCTATCGGCGGCTTCTTGGCCGCAGGTGCAATACTGGTTGTCATTGGGCTTTTGTACGCAGAGCTTGCTGCTGCCATGCCTATGGCTGGCGGGGCTCAAAATTACTGTATGCGTGCCTTTGGCCGTTGGCCTGCATTTATTTGCAGTTGGGCTTTGGTACTGGGCTATGTGTCAATTACGGTATTTGAAGCGGTGGCGTTGCCACAGGTAGCGGAATATTTCGTAGGACCATTAGACCAAGGCTACTTGTGGACCGTCGCCAATAACGATGTATATTTGACCTACGGCCTAATGGGTGCCGCTGGTGCCATCGTGATTGGTCTGCTAAATGTTCGTGGTGTGAAAACCGCAGCGCTATTTCAGACTCTCGTTACGCTGGTTATTTTAGCCGCCGGCGTTATGTTGTTTACCGGTGCTACCTTTGAGGGTAACGCCGATAACTTGTCTCCTTATTTTGTTAACAGTGTGACCGGCTCTATTGTCGCGGTTATGGTTATGGCGCCATTTCTGATGGGAGGCTTCGATGTTATTCCACAAGCTGCTTCCGAGATCAATTTGCCGGCAGCCAAACTGGGTAAACTTATTGTCGTCGCTGTGGTAGCGGGCGCCGCCTGGTACTGCGCGGTTATATTTTCCGTTTCAATGATATTTGACGGTAAGGGTTTGGCAGCGGCCAATCTCCCCGCTGTTGATGCAGCGGGCAAAGCGTGGGGGCAAATTGGCTGGCAAGTGCTGATCATCGGCGGGTTGGCAGGCATTCTCACCAGCTGGAACGGTTTTTTAGTTGGCGGAAGTCGCGCTGTCTATGCATTGGCAAGGGAAGGCATGTTGCCAGCATTCTTTGCACAGTTACACCCAAAGTATCGCACGCCAACTAACGCCATCTGGACAATTACTGCCCTTGGCTGCATCGGTCCTTTCTTTGGTAAGCAGCTTCTTATCTGGGTGTCTAATGCGGGTAGCCTCGGTTTTGTATTAGCGTATTTGTTTGTCGCGCTATCATTTATCAAACTTCGTAAGAGCGAGCCGAACATGCCACGCCCTTACAAAGTACCTTACGGTATGTTTTTTGGTGTTGTTGGTCTGCTCGGTGCGTTAGGCATGACATGCTTATACTTGCCCGGCAGTAACGGTGCTTTGCTGTGGCCAAACGAGTGGCTCATTGCCGGATTGTGGTTTGCTTTTGGCTTTGCGGCATTTATCTATGCCAGTAAAAAAAGTGCCCTACAGCGAGCAATCAGTCAGAAAACATCTACGGGAGCGCGCCAGAGCAAACGCGTCAGCGCCTAAATTTTTGTCCCCTGGTAAGCAAAAAGCCTGGCTCAGTCCAGGCTTTTTTATCTATGCGGACGGGTATAATGTTTCCGTTTTACATCTTAATGCGGTGCTCGTTTAAATGAAGAGACATCCACATTGAACAAGCATAGGAACGCACGAACAGCCAGAGCCGCTAGACTTAAGATTCTTTTAATAAATCACGTGTATAGACTAGAGCCTATACACGCTTACAAGTTTGTCGAACGCTATGCCTTAATCTCGAAGCTATGCGTGCTAACCACTTTTCCAGCCTTGGTTAAAATCGCATCCACATAATGCCAAGTGGCTGTTGCGCTGTCTTCACTAACCGTCAATGTCATAAAACCGCGCTGGTGAAGGTTACAGTACTGCAAATCTTCAATAAGAAGTGGAAGGTCATCGGCAAGCGTTTCTGCCATTTCACCATTCATGCTTAAGTAATGTTCCATACCGGGTGACGTTACGCCTGGTGTGGCAAGTTCAACACCCACTTCTGTGCCATCTTTCAGGGTTAATTTGTTATGCCATGCGTTATGTGTATCACCTGCAAGGGCAATAACTGGCTTGCCGATAGATTTTAGCTGCATCAGCACCTGTTCCCGTTCAATAGGGTAGCCGTCCCATGCGTCTAGGTTATATGGCATTACGGTATTAATAAGCGCAAGCTCTTGTTCACTGAGTGCGCCACCTTGCTTTTGTTTGCGTTTGATATTCGCAAGTTTGTGTACATGGACAGGAATTGCTTTTCGTTCAACGCCGTTAAATATCGATACAGGGAAAAGCATGCGCCCTATTAATAGTTGCTGCCCTAACACCTGCCATTTAGCTTGGCTTTGCTGCATAGACGAATGTAGCCATTTGCGTTGGGTTTCACCTAAAAGCCCACGACTAGGCTCACTGATATCTTTCATAAAGCCAGCTTGGTCAAACGCTTTTGTTTCAGGATCGCGATAGTCGCCGTATTCAAGCTGTTTGTCGCGGGCAAGAACGCGGGTGTCGAGCATGTATAAGTCAAGAAGCTTACCAAAAGTAAACTGGCGATAAATCTCTAAACGCTCAGTGCCAAAGGGCGGGCGTATAGGTAACCACTCATAATAAGCTTGCACGGCCGCAGCACGACGTTCATAAAAATCGCCTTCATCCGCTTGGTGATTTTCCGCGCCATCTTTGTAAGTGTCGTTAGTAATTTCATGATCATCCCACACCACAATAAACGGTTTGTTTTGATGTAATGCCAACAAGCCTTCATCCGTGCGATACAGCGCATAGCGATTGCGATAGTCGGTTAGCGTATAAAGCTCGGTGTCGTTATCAGGCGCGTAGGTTCGGCCAATCTCTTTCGCATGCTCTGTTGCATAACCCTTTCCATCGTACTCATAAATGTAGTCACCAAGGTGCAATACATAATCGATGTTGTCGTTTTTCGCTGCCTCCATGTATGGCGTGAAAAAGCCAGCAGGGTAGTTAGAGCAGGAAAATATGCCGAACGTAACGTCAGACACATCGGCTTCAGGCAGCGTGCGGGTTTCACCCACGGGGCTGGTATTGTTGGCACTTTTAAAACGGTAAAAATAACGTTTAGCCGGACTAAGGCCAGTTACGTCTACCTTTACGGTAAAATCATGAGTGGCTTTCGCATCAACAATGCCGCTACTTACCACGTTGACAAAATCAGCATCGCTTGCCATTTCCCATAAAATATTGGCTTTGGCTAGGCCGGAGCCTGGGGTTGGCACGGCGCGCGTCCAAATAATCACGGCGTCTTTTAATGGGTCTCCACTGGCCACACCATGGGTAAAGGTTGCGTTGGTTTGTGGTTGGCTGTTTGCTGAAGTGCTAACGGTACAGCCCGCTAGCCCTGTAGACACTGCCATACTCGCACCTGCGAATGACGACAGCCTAATAAACGATCTTCTATCCATATGCCTGCTCTTTATAGGTTTGTAAGGTAACTGGTGATGTCATTGTTTTGTTGAACGCTCATGCAACAAAAACGAAAACCCATTTTTATACTGAGTGTTTGTGACATACAGATGTCAGGCTGAGAATCCATAATAACAGTCAATGTTTTACTGCAAATACTGTTATACTGTGCAGCAAATAACCACATGAACCAAAAATGGTTCGTGTGTCTAAACAATCATATTTATGTTTTCTACAGGGCTTTGAAGAACTAAGCAACAAACGAAAACACGTTGAACAAAATACGAAAGGTAAATTTAAAATACATGAGTGATGATCCGCATTATCAGCGCGAGAAAGAGAAGTACGAAAATCCGGTAGCCAGCCGCGAATATTTAATGAGTTTATTAAAAGAGCACGACAAGCCGTTGTCGTTTCTTGATATCTGTAACTTGGTGAACGCCTTCGACGAAGAAGCGCGAATTGGAATTCAGCGCCGACTACGTGCCATGGAGCGCGAAGGTCAGGTGCAATTTACCAAGCAGAAAAAATACATTCTCCAAAACCGTGATGAACTCATTAAAGGCAGAATTATTGGTCACCGAGATGGCTACGGCTTTTTGCGTCCTGAAGATAAAAGCGGTGATTTATTTATCAGTGCTGGGCAAATGAACCTGTTCCTTCACGACGATGTGGTAGAAGCCCGCATTAGCGGAACCGATCGCCGTGGAAGAAAAGAAGCGTTTGTTACGCAAGTCATTGAGCCACGCAGCGAGCCGATTGTTGGCCGCTACTTTGTTGAACAAGGTTTTGGCATGGTTGTGCCAGATGACAGCCGGTTGCAGCACGAAATTGTCATTCCACCAGAAAGCACACACGGTGCTCGAATGGGGCAGGTGGTTGTGGTAGAGCTTACCCAGCGTCCACGCCGTAAAATGAGTCCGGTGGGCAAGATTGTTGAAGTACTTGGTGAGCATATGGCGCCAGGTATGGAAATAGAAATGGCACTTCGCACGTTTGATATTCCGCACCAGTGGCCAAATGGCGTAACCAAGCAAGTGGAAAAGCTTACCGATCAGGTGCCTGATGAAGCCAAAGAGGGCCGCATCGACTTGCGCCAACTTCCGCTGGTAACCATTGATGGTGAAGACGCTCGCGACTTCGATGACGCGGTATATTGCGAACCGCTTGACGACGGCGGCTGGCAGCTGTGGGTAGCCATAGCCGATGTAAGTCACTACGTAAGAACAGGCTCAGCCCTAGACGATGAAGCACAGCAGCGCGGTAACTCGGTGTATTTCCCCGACCAAGTTATTCCTATGTTGCCAGAAGTCCTTTCAAACGGCTTGTGTTCACTAAACCCTGAAGTCGACCGACTTTGCATGGTGTGTGAAATGACCATCAGCGCGAATGGTAAATTAGAAGAATTCCAGTTTTACGAAGCGGTAATGAATTCACATGCACGTCTAACCTACACCAAAGTTTGGAATATCCTGCAAGGTGATAAAGAACTTCATCAGCGTTACGAGCCTCATGTACCTCATTTACGTAATCTTCACGACTTGTACCGTGCGCTCAAAAAAGCCCGTGCCAAGCGTGGGGCGATTGAGTTTGAAACCCAAGAAGTCAAATTTGTATTCAACGCCCAGCGCAAGATTGAAAATATTGTGCCGCTGGTGCGTAACGACGCACACAAGCTTATTGAAGAGTGCATGATCATGGCAAACGTGAGTGCGGCTCTTATGCTTGAAAAGCATGAGGCGCCTGCGCTATACCGTGTGCACGACAAACCAGACGCCGACAGGCTTACCGCATTTACCAGTTACTTAAGTGAAATTGGTATCCCTCACGCCATTGTAGAAGATGCAGAGCCCGCTGCATTTACCGATGTGGTACTTAAAACCCGCGGTCGGGTAGACGAAGAGCTTATTCAAACCATGCTGCTGCGCTCAATGAAGCAAGCGGTTTACGACGGTGACAACGTAGGTCACTTTGGTTTGGCGCTAGAAGCTTACGCGCACTTCACGTCACCTATCCGTCGCTATCCAGACTTGGTCGTTCACCGTGCGCTAAAAGGCATTATTGCCAAGCAGCAAGGCAAGAAAGCGGTGAGTGGCGCGAAAAATTACACTGTTGAAGAAATTGAACAGTTAGGCGAACAGTGTTCAATGACAGAGCGCCGCGCCGATGATGCCACCCGTGACGTGGCTGACTGGCTTAAGTGCGAGTTTATGCTTGACCACGTCGGCGACACGTTTGAAGGTGTGGTTAGTTCGGTGACTAACTTTGGATTATTTGTTCGCCTTACCGAATACCACATCGACGGCTTGGTACATATAACATCGCTAGATGATGACTATTATCACTATGACGATGTAAAACAGGCATTGGTAGGCGAGTCGGGTCATCGACAGTTTAGACTGGGCGATACGGTAGAAGTGACCGTTGCGGCCGTAAACCTTGATGAAAGAAAGATTGATTTATTACTCGATAAGTCTATGCTGCGCGGCACCAAGGGCAAGAAGGTAAAAGTGAAGACTGCTAAGAAGGCTTCAGGAACTCCGACTCGCTTTGATAACAAACCACGCACTGACAAAAACTCGCGTTCTGATAAGAAAGGGAGTAAAGGCAAAGGTGGCTCAAGCTCGTCTAGTCGTAGTGGTGGAAAATCGTCAAGTCGCGGCAGCGCAAAAGGCGGTAGCAGCGGCAAAACACTGTCATTGAATAAAAGAGGTAAGCGTTAAATGGCGCAGCAAGAATGGTTATACGGTTTACATGCCATGCAGTCGGTACTTGAAAAAGAGCCCGAGCGTGTAATGGAAGTGTTAGTGTTAAAAGGTCGCAATGACGAGCGCCTAACCAACATTGTTAACCAAGCACGTCGTTTCGGTATTTCAGTACAGTTTTGTCAGCGCAAAGCACTCGATGACAAAGTGAGCGGTGAGCAACACCAAGGCGTGGTAGCAAGAGCGAAACCCGCTCGGGTGCTAGATGAAGCCGATTTGGACAAAATATTAGAAAGCGAAGCGCAGCCTCTAATTTTGGTGCTAGACGGTGTGACCGACCCGCATAATCTAGGGGCGTGTTTGCGTACTGCGGATGGAGCAGGGGTGCACGCGGTAGTAGTGCCGAAGGATAAATCAGCAAGCTTAAACGGCACAGTAAGAAAGGTGGCCTGTGGTGCAGCTGAAGTGGTTCCACTTATTCAAATCACTAACCTGGCCAGAACCTTGAAGCATCTCCAAGATAAAGGCCTTTGGATTGTCGGTACAGCCGGTGAAACTGATAAAACCCTTTATGATGTAGACCTGAAAGGCCCAACTGCATTAGTAATGGGAGCTGAAGGTAAGGGCATGCGCAGGCTTACCAAAGAAACGTGTGATGAGTTGGTGAAGCTCCCTATGGCTGGCAGCGTGACAAGTTTAAACGTGTCGGTTGCTACAGGTGTATGTTTGTACGAAATTGTAAGGCAGCGCGGACTATAACGTAGCCATTAACGCTAAGAATTTCTCAACGTCAATTCAATAGTATTTTGATAAAGCGTGTGATCCGAGAGGGTCACACGCTTTTTTTAGCTAAATTTATAAGTGTTTTAACATTTTGTTACACTTGAAAATGTAAGATAAATGTTAATTATAAAATTTTATTCCTAATATGAATGGGCTCGTAGAACACATTTGGCGCGCTTTTCATGGAGTGTGGTGTTTTTAAAAGTATTTTTAATGGTATAAAAAATACTTACCAGGGTTAAGGCAACATACTCAACTACTTGATTAGCCGCCTAATATGAGCTCTGTAGCTAACCTCTTTATTCTTGGTTATCTACAAACCTGACAAACGGGTAGGTCGTTGCAACGCAGTTGCGTCGGTTGTCATGGATGAGCTTTTCGTATGAGGTAATGGTTATACCTGTATGTCATTTAATAACAAATAGCTTCAAAAGCACGGACGAAAACAGTGCTGAAGTTAATAAGACAGATAAAACAGGAAATAAATTTTGAACTCGAAATTAAATAAGAAACACACATGTCTAACAGCAGCTGCTCTAGCTGTATCACTTGGCTTAATGGGTAATTCTGCAATGGCAGCGGGCGAAGGTCTGGTAAAAGTTAAGGAAAAGCCTCAAACCTTAAAACAAGCAATAGGTAAGCGATTGACTGTTGACCGTCTTGTTACTACTGAACAAGAGCGCTATATCATCAAATTCAAAGATGAAATGACCACTGAAACAGTGGAAGTAAGTGCGTTAAAAGGTAAAGGTCAAATCGCAAGTGCTAAATCAAAGGGTAAAAAATCTTTTGATATAGCGTCAGCTAAGTCTGAAGTAAGAAAAGCGGGTGGCTCTATCAAGAAAGAGCTTAAGAAGCATAAAATGGTAGCGGCTACCATGAGCAAGTCTGCACTAAACAAGCTTCGTAAAAACCCTAATGTAGAAAGTATTGAAGTGGACGTTCGTCGTAAACCTATGGCGCAAACTACGCCATACGGCTACACCATGGTCCAAGCGAATCAGTTTGGTCAGTCAGATACTACAGCTCGCAAGGTTTGTATCATTGATACGGGTTACAACCTAGGTCACCCAGACCTTCCTGGTACAAACGACGGTGTTACAGGACAAGCAAATAACAGTGCTGTTGGTAACTGGTATAACGACGGCAATGGCCACGGCACACACGTAGCAGGAACGATTGCCGCATACGATAACAATGAAGGTGTGGTGGGTGTATATCCAGGTGTAGATATGCATATCGTTAAAATCTTTAACGACAATGGCCAATGGACGTACGCGTCTGACCTTATCGATGCTATCACTCAGTGTCAGGATGCTGGCTCTAATGTTGTAAACATGAGCTTAGGTGGCGGCAGTTCGTCAACTACGGAGCGCAACGCTATGCAGAGCTTTACTGACGCAGGCATGTTGTTAGTTGCAGCTGCAGGTAACGATGGTAACAGTGCAAAATCTTACCCAGCCTCATATGATGCTGTAATGTCGGTTGCGGCGGTAGACTCAAATGAGAACCGTGCAAGCTACAGCCAGTATAACGATCAGGTTGAAATCGCCGCGCCTGGCAGTGCTGTACAGTCTACCTATCCAACCAATACTTATGCATCTTTAAGTGGTACGTCTATGGCAACACCACACGTGGCAGGTGGTGCAGCATTGGTATGGAGCTACTTCCCGCAGTGTTCAAACAATCAAATTCGTAGCGCACTTAATGCAACAGCTGAAGATAAAGGCAGTGCGGGGCGCGATAACTTCTATGGTCATGGATTGATGCAGCTGGCTGATGCATATAACTATCTTAACACTAATGGCTGTGACGGAAGCGGCACGGGTGGCGGTGGTGGTTCTGAGCCGGGTGTAGAGCCAGTATCAGGTCAACTAACAGGCCTTTCAGGTACACGTAGAAACTGGGATCGTTACACATGGACTATTCCAGAAGGTGTATCGCAAATGACTATTCGCACTTCTGGTGGCTCAGGTGACGCTGACCTTTATGTGAAGTTCGGCTCACAGCCAGAAACCAACAGCTATGATTGCCGTCCATACCAAAATGGTAACAGCGAAGTATGTACATTTGATGCGCCAGCATCAGGTACTTGGCACATCGGTATTCGCGCGTATTCGTCATATAGCGGCGTAACGCTATCTTACTCCTATGAGTAGATAACCCCGTCTCCCAAGACACATTCAAGCCTGCTGCTCAGCAGGCTTTTTTTATGCCCATTACACACCTCGAATAGCCTTTTTGAATAAAGAAGTTACTACAACAAACCGTCAATATTCATAAAGAAAGGTCAGGTTTGCAAAGATAGTGTAAAGCCCTGAACCAAGCTCTTTTAAGACAGCCATATCGCTGTATTGTGCGTGCAAATATAAGCACTTGTTACATGTGCCTCTTTGCGTTAACGCAGTCTTAAACCAACAAAGAACAACTTCAAAGGACATCCAATTTATGCAATTGACCTCTCACTCTTTGCGCAGTGGAACATGGTTCCGTGCAGCGGCAATAGGACTTGTGGCGCTGCTAGGGCTTACCGCATGTGGCGGCTCAGACAGCAGTAGCTCAGATTACACTTATGCGTACATACAGTTTTATAACGCTTCTCCTAACGGCGCGAATGTAGAAATGCGAGAGGTTGATGGAGATAGCTTTGGTTCAGCTCAGTTTGGTGACGCAACATCTATGTACTCTATGGATGAAGACGAATACGAGCTAGAGTTCATTCGTACCGATTCTGACGACCAAGAAGTTTACATTGACGAAATTACGGTGAATTTAAAAAATGGCTATAAAACCATCGTTGTTATGAGCGGTGATTTTAGCAACCCAACTTTTACTACTTACTCGTATGAGCGTGAAACACTTGAGGACCATTTTCGTTTGTTTGCGCTCTCTGTGGCCGCAGATGATTCATCGTATGATTTTTATATGAGTGAATCAGGTGACCCATTTGAGGCAGCTAATTTCCTCGGCACGGTAACAACTGGCGACATGGCAGAGCTAGAGTACTGGGACGCTGATGACGACAGTGAATACTTCGATGAAGGGGAATACACTATTTACCTTACCGAACCTGGTAGTGACGAAGTGGTATTCGAATCGCAAACCCTCGATTTTGTGTACGAAACTGAGTATCTGATGACCCTTCGTGACGTAAGTGGTGCAATTCAAGAAGGGCTGGTAGTTGACACAGTATTAAACTCTTCAACAGTAACAGCGTTAACCGACGTTGAAGCTGACTCACAATATCGTATCTATAATTCGACGAACCTAGATGCAGAGTTGCAGGTAACATTTGGTGGCAACACTGACGAAGAAGACGTGAGCTTTTCGCTTGCGGCGGGTGAGCTATCTGAATTTAGCACCATTCGCTATGGTGACTATCGCGTTACGGTTACCGATCCTTCAGGTACAGTAGCATCACTTAGCAATAAGCTGATTACCCTTAACCAAGGTGAAAGTAAGGCTATCCTTATCTATAACACCGGCAACAAATTAGGTGCAGCAACCTTTGTAGAAAGTGGTTTGCCTCAGGCATACGATAAAACCGTTAATTTTATAAACCTAGTCAGCGATTTTGATGACGTAGATTTCTACTTAGTGAGAAACGACGAAACCATCGATACTGCTGAGTACGATGTTCAAAATCTAGAGTTTGCTGAAAGCACTAGCGAAGTATTGCCTTCAGATTACTATGAGGTGATTGCGGTTTACGAAGATAGTAACGAAGAACAAGTGCTTTTAGATAGAACGGCTTTATTTGGTTTTATCGAAGAAGAAAACTACATCGTTACTGTAGAGCCAGCAGACACGCCAACAGGATATAAAATTAGCGTGCTTTATTAATAGGTTAGTCGGTTTATTATACTAATTGATGAGGGGTAAAACTTTCATCTCTTGAAATATCTCATAAATTTAAAAGGTCAATGTTAACAATATTGGCCTTTTTTATTTGCAGTCCTGGAGGGCGACAATCCTCATGAGTATTATTCAAGACCTACAAACAATATCTAACGACAGGGCTATGCTGTTAGATGAAAAATTAGAGAACTTGCTGCGTATCGGCACAGAGATTCTACGCTTAGAAACAGGGATTGTGAG
Organism: Alteromonas sp. 5NW40-0090; assembly: GCF_057552975.1. Taxonomy (NCBI): domain Bacteria; kingdom Pseudomonadati; phylum Pseudomonadota; class Gammaproteobacteria; order Alteromonadales; family Alteromonadaceae; genus Alteromonas; species Alteromonas sp. 5NW40-0090. Next base: position 50,933 of record NZ_BAAJLT010000014.1, on the reverse strand, counting down.
TAATATTCGAGGCGACCAGTACAACGTTCAAAGTGTGGTTACGCCGGGCGATAGCATACCTGAAGACGCCAAGTTTTCCCTCTGTGATACCTATTGTGCAGATGTGGCAAGTGCTGGCTCAGTGGTTGCGTACCATAATATCGATATTCAACCCGGCGCTTCCCACCCCTGTTTTGAAAAATATACGCTTAAAAGCTATCTCGCTGCTCCTATACATGTGTTTGGCGAGTTTTATGGCACGGTTAACTTTTCTTCGCTCTCTCCAAGAGAAGAGGCATTTAGCGCGCTAGAAACCGATTACCTTCTACTTCTAGCCTCATGGATTGGTAACGAACTGGAGCGTCAGCAAGCACTCAGTAATTTGAATGCGCAAAAAGTTGTTCTAGAAGAGCGAAACTCTTTACTTAACCAAATTACAAATTTAGCCGGTGTGGGTACTTGGGAACTGAATGTAGATAGCGGCTCGATAGTGTGGTCAGGTGCATTAAAACGAATGCTGCATGTACACAGCGAACGCGTATTAAAGCCAGAGGAAATCGTCAATTTTATTGTTAGTGAAGAACAGAAAAAAAATTACGTTAATCAGTTTCAGAAAATGATAAAAACAGGTCAAGACTTTGCTTACGAGGTTAAAGTGAAAACCGACGCTGGAGAGCCTAGATGGCTCGAAAGTAGAGCCCATCCAATAATGGAGAATGGACGTTGTGTAAAAGTGATTGGCGCTACTGTTGATATCACGCAAATGCAAATAGACAAAGCAGTACTTCGCCATAAAAGTGAACTGGCAGAGAGTGCGTTAAAAGCCCGAAGCGATTTTTTGGCCAATATGAGTCATGAAATTCGAACGCCTATTCACGGAGTTCAGGGAATGTTAGAAGCATTGTTAGCAACGCCACTTAATGCGAAACAGATGGAGTTGGCCTCAATTGCATCCCAAAGCGCAGAGGCTTTGCTCAATATTGTGAACGGGATTCTAGACTTTTCTAAGTTCGATTCTGGTGAGATATCTTTCGAAGAAGCCCCAACTAGCCTTTCCGAAACCATCGAAGAGCAAATACCCATGTTTTTAAGGCTTGCTGAAGAAAAAGGGGTGGAATTTAGCACGAATATAGCTTCGGTTAAGGGCATGACCTTTCTTGCAGACAAGCTGAGAGTGGGGCAAGTTCTGATTAATCTTCTTAACAATGCATTCAAGTTTACAAAAAAGGGGGAAGTGACGCTTGAAACAAAATGTACGCGATATGGGCGAGGCCGATATCGTGTGAAGCTTATAGTGACTGATACTGGCATCGGTATTAGCGCGCAGCAACAAAAAATAATTTTCACTCCTTTCATGCAAGCTGAGAGCTCGTCGGAGCGTCTTTTTGGCGGTACAGGTTTAGGGCTGTCCATTGTTAAACAAATCGTTGAACATTACGACGGCAAAATTGAAGTAAGTAGCGAACTAGGTATAGGTGCGCGCTTCACCGCAACACTAACACTTGACGACGCTAATGCGGGAGCGATGGCAGAGAAAAGGTCTGCGCTAAATGCAGTCTATACCCCAAGTAAACAGGAATTAAGCACGCTAAAAGCGCTTATCGTTGAAGATAATGAGATTAACCAACTGGTCATTAAAGAGCAGTTAAGAGAAATAGGATTGGTAAGTGATTTAGCCGTTAATGGAGAAGACGCGTTAGAGAAAGTGAAGCGCTCAATTGCAGAAAAGTCACCTTACGCTATTATCCTTATGGACTGTCATATGCCTATTATGGATGGTTTAGAAGCGACCAAACATATTAGAAAACTAGACCATCAAAGTTCAACGCTTCCAATTATTGCGTTAACCGCTAACGCGTTAACGAGAGATAAAGAAAAGTGCTTGAATTCTGGAATGAACGACTTCATATCAAAACCTGTCGGTGTAAGTCGTTTAAAAGAATGTGTTTTTAGGCATTTGAGTATGCAGTTCGTAAACAACGTTTCAGCGCTAAAAGATCCTGCTTGATAACCTATGACGTGGTTATCAGCCCCGGCTTTTAGTCGGGGCTTTTTTATTGCACACATAGTTTAAAAATAATTCAATTTACCGCTATCACTTCTAAATCTTTTCTGTTATTATTTCGCGCCCTTTTTATGGGGGTATGTACATAAAAGCAACGACATCCAGTTGTTTTTAGCAGCACTAACGACTCGGGAGAGTCTTAATTTTAAGAGCGGAGCACTAACATGATCCAAATGCAAACTAACCTGGACGTTGCAGACAACAGCGGCGCTCGCAGGGTTCAGTGTATTAAGGTTCTTGGTGGCTCGCATCGCCGTTATGCAGGTATCGGTGACATCATCAAAGTTACTGTTAAGGAAGCAATTCCTCGCGGTAAAGTTAAAAAAGGTGACGTACTGAATGCAGTGGTGGTGCGTACTAGAAAAGGCGTTCGTCGTGCAGATGGTTCTACCATTCGTTTTGACGGTAACGCGGCTGTTATGCTTAATGCTAACAAGCAACCAATTGGTACGCGTATCTTTGGCCCGGTTACCCGTGAGTTGAGAAGTGAAAACTTCATGAAAATCATCTCATTGGCCCCAGAGGTACTATAAGGAGTCACGATAATGGCTAATAAAATTCGTCGTGATGATGAAGTAGTCGTATTAGCGGGTAAAGACAAAGGCAAACAAGGCAAAGTCCTTAAAGTGCTTATTGCTGATAACCGTGTAATTGTAGAAGGCGTTAATCTTGTCAAGAAGCACACTAAGCCAAACCCACAACTGGGCGTAGCTGGTGGCATCGTTGAGAAAGAGGCTTCTATTCACGTTTCTAATGTTGCGATTGTTAACCCGGCAACGGGCAAAGCAGATCGCGTTGGTTTCCGTTTCGAAGACGAGAAGAAAGTACGTTTCTTCAAGTCTAACGGCGAACTTGTTTAATTATATTGGAGAGTACGATGGCGAAACTGCATGATTTCTATAAAGAAACAGTAGTAGCTGAACTTGCTAAGCAGTTCGGATACAAAAGCGTCATGCAAGTCCCTCGGATTGAAAAAATCACTCTAAACATGGGTTTAGGTGAAGCAGTTGCTGACAAAAAGGTACTTGAGAATGCTCAAGCTGACATGACGGCTATCGCCGGTCAGAAGCCTGTTGTTACAGTTGCTAGAAAATCAGTAGCGGGTTTTAAAATCCGTGAAGGTTATCCGATTGGCTGTAAAGTAACCCTACGCGGCGAGCGTATGTGGGAATTCCTAGAGCGTTTGATTTCAATCGCTATTCCACGTGTTCGCGATTTCCGTGGTTTGAATCCTAAATCATTCGACGGACGTGGTAACTACAGCATGGGCGTGCGTGAGCAAATCATTTTCCCTGAAATCGATTTCGATAAAGTGGATAAGGTTCGCGGTATGGATATCACTATCACTACCAGTGCGAATACAAATGACGAAGCACGTGCTCTGCTGGACGCGTTTAACTTCCCATTCAAAAAGTAGGGGTGTAGGGTTATGGCAAAAGAATCAATGAAGGCACGCGAAGCTAAGCGTACTAAGCTAGTAGCTAAGTATGCTGAGAAGCGCGCCGCACTTAAAGCGATTATCAGCGATGTTAACGTTTCTGAAGAAGAGCGTTGGGACGCTGTTCTGAAGCTACAACAACTGCCACGTGACTCTAGTTCTTCACGTCAACGTAACCGTTGCCGTGTAACTGGTCGTCCACATGGTTACCTACGCAAATTCGGTCTTAGCCGTATTAAGCTTCGCGAAGCAGCGATGCGCGGTGAAGTCCCTGGCCTTAAGAAAGCCAGCTGGTAAGGAGTAGCTGATAATGAGCATGCAAGATCCTATCGCGGATATGTTTACCCGCATCCGTAACGGCCAGATGGCACAGAAAGTTTCTGTGACTATGCCTTCTTCAAAACTTCGCGTTGCAATTTGTGAAGTATTGAAAGCTGAAGGTTATATCACTGACTTCGCTGCTTCTGGTGACGTTAAGCCTGTTTTAGAAGTTACGCTTAAGTACTTCGAAGGCAAGCAAGTAATTGACACTATCGAACGTGTGAGCCGTCCTGGTCTGCGCATCTATAAGAAAAAAGATGAGCTTCCAAAGGTTATGGGTGGTTTAGGCGTAGCTATCGTGTCGACTTCTAAAGGTGTGATGACTGACCGTGCAGCGCGTAACGCTGGCATGGGCGGTGAGATCATCGGTTATGTAGCATAACGGAGGAGTTGAAATGTCACGTATAGCAAAAGCCCCAGTAGACGTTGTATCAGGTGTAGAAGTTTCTATCTCTGGTCAAGAAGTTACTGTTAAAGGTAGTAAAGGCACTTTGACCCGCGTTTTCAACGACGCTGTAGAAGTTGCACAGGAAGAGAACCAACTTAAAGCACTTCCACGTGAAGGTTTCGCTGACAGCTGGGCACAAGCAGGTACTGCTCGCTCTATCCTGAACGCAATGGTTCAAGGTGTTTCACAAGGTTTCGAGAAAAAACTTCAGTTGTTAGGTGTTGGTTACCGTGCACAAGCACAAGGTAACAAGCTAAACCTTACACTAGGTTTCTCTCACCCTGTAGCATACGAAATGCCAGAAGGCATTACGGTTGAAACTCCTAGCCAAACTGAAATCGTCGTCAAAGGCGCCGATAAGCAGGTGGTTGGTCAGGTTGCGGCGAACATTCGTGGTTACCGTCCACCAGAGCCTTACAAAGGTAAAGGTGTACGTTACGCTGACGAACACGTACGTCGTAAAGAAGCTAAGAAAAAGTAGGTGGGTGATACGATGGATAAGAAAACAGCTCGCATTCGTCGCGCTACTCGCGCACGAGCAAAAATTCGTGAACTGGCCGCGCATCGCTTGGTAGTTAACCGTACACCTCGCCACATCTACGCTCAGCTAATCGCTCCATGCGGTTCTGAAGTGTTGGCAGCGGCTTCAACTGTTGAGAAAGATCTTGCGAAAGATCTTAAGTCTACAGGTAACGCTGAAGCAGCGACGGTAGTCGGTAAAGCAATCGCAGAGCGCGCGCTTGAGAAAGGCATTAAAACAGTGGCTTTCGATCGTAGTGGTTTCCAATACCACGGTCGCGTTAAAGCATTAGCTGATGCAGCTCGCGAAGCTGGTCTTCAGTTCTAGGAGTTTATAATGGCTAAACAAGACGTTCAAAATGGTGAATTTCTAGAGAAATTGATCGCCGTAAACCGCGTATCTAAAGTGGTTAAAGGTGGTCGTATCTTTAGTTTCACTGCATTGACAGTAGTGGGTGACGGTAACGGTCGCGTTGGTTTTGGTTACGGTAAGGCACGTGAAGTACCTGCTGCAATCCAAAAAGCAATGGAAAAGGCACGTCGCAACATGGTTGACGTAGACCTTAACGGTCACACGTTACAGCACCCGATTAAAGGTCGTCACTCTGGCTCTAAAGTTTACATGCAGCCAGCATCTGAAGGTACCGGTATTATTGCCGGTGGTGCGATGCGTGCAGTACTTGAAGTAGCTGGTGTACAAAACGTACTTTCAAAATGTTACGGCTCTACAAACCCAATCAACGTTGTACGTGCAACAATCAACGCGCTGACAGAAATGAACAGCCCGGCGAAAGTTGCTGCGAAGCGTGGATTGTCTGTAGAAGAAATTTTGGGGTAATCAGACATGGCAACGATTAAAGTAAAGCAAACTAAAAGTGCAATTGGCCGTCTGCCAAAGCACAAAGCTACGCTTAAAGGTTTAGGCCTTCGTAAAATCAACCATGTTCGTGAACTGGAAGATACCCCAGCCGTTCGTGGCATGATCAACCGTGTATATTACATGGTTGAGATAGTGGAGGAGTAAGACATGCGTTTAAATACAATTTCTCCAGCCGAAGGTTCAAAGCCTACTGGTAAGCGTTCTGGTCGTGGTATTGGCTCAGGTCTTGGTAAAACAGGTGGCGTAGGTCACAAAGGTCAAAAAAGCCGTTCAGGTGGCCGTGTTAAGCCAGGATTCGAAGGTGGTCAGATGCCTATCCAGCGTCGTCTTCCTAAGTTCGGTTTCACTTCACGCAAGAGCTTTGTTACTGATCAAGTAACTCTTGCTGAAATCGCGAAGGTTGATGGTGATACTGCGTCTCTTGAGACTTTAAAAGCAGCTGGACTTGTTAAGAAAGAAATCCAGTTTGTTAAAGTTGTAAAGAGCGGTGAAGTTTCACGCGCTGTTACAGTAAGCGGGTTAAAGGTTACTAAAGGCGCTAAAGAAGCGATTGAAGCTGCTGGCGGTAAAGTAGAGGAATAAGCTAGATGGCTAAACCAGGATTGGATTCAGGCGCTAAAAGCGGCTTGAGTGAGCTTAAGGCAAGATTGTTGTTCGTACTTGGTGCGATTGTTGTATTCAGACTAGGTTCTTATGTTCCTATCCCTGGCATCGATCCAGCGGTACTTGCTGACTTGTTCGAGCAACAAAAAGGCACCATTGTAGAAATGTTTAACATGTTCTCTGGTGGTGCGCTTGAGCGTGCATCCGTTCTGGCTTTGGGCATTATGCCATACATTACTGCATCCATTATTATGCAGTTGCTCTCGGTGGTTCATCCACCGATGGTGGAGCTTAAAAAAGAAGGCGAAGCAGGCCGTCGTAAAATTAGTCAGTACACGCGTTATCTAACGCTTGTATTGGCTATCTTCCAATCAATTGGTATTTCGACTGGTTTGCCTAACCTGATTAATGGATTGGTGATAAACCCTGGCTTCGGATTCTACTTTACGGCAGTAGTGAGCCTAGTCACAGGAACTATGTTCCTTATGTGGTTGGGTGAGCAAATTACCGAACGAGGTATTGGTAACGGTATCTCTATATTGATTTTTGCTGGTATTGTTGCCGGTCTGCCAACAGCGATAGGTCAGACTGCGGAACAAGCAAGGCAGGGCGACATTAACTTGTTGTTCCTACTGTTGATTGGCGTGATTGTTATTGCTCTTACATACCTAGTTGTATTTGTAGAGCGCGGACAGCGCAGAATTGTGGTAAACTACGCAAAACGTCAGCAAGGCCGTCAGGTTTTTGCTGCGCAAAGCACCCATTTACCGCTAAAAGTCAACATTGCTGGTGTAATTCCACCAATCTTTGCTTCTAGCATTATTCTGTTCCCGGGTACCATCGCAGGATGGTTCGGACAGAATGAATCAACAGCGTGGTTGCAAGATGTAGCGCTTATGCTATCTCCTGGTCAACCGCTGTACGTGATGTTATACGCAGCTGCGATTATCTTCTTCTGCTTCTTCTACACGGCGTTGGTATTCAACCCGCGTGATACTGCAGATAACTTGAAGAAGTCTGGCGCGTTCATCCCAGGCATCCGCCCGGGTGAGCAAACGTCACGATACATTGACAAGGTAATGACTCGCCTTACACTGGCTGGCGCACTGTACATAACCTTTATTTGTTTAGTGCCTGAATTCATGCTAATTGCTTGGAATGTGCCGTTCTACTTCGGTGGTACGTCGCTTCTAATTATTGTAGTGGTTATCATGGACTTTATGGCACAAGTACAGACACATTTGATGTCTAGTCAATATGAGTCTGTGCTGAAGAAAGCTAACCTTAAAGGCTACGGCCGATAAGTTAGCCCCTTAATATTGATAGAAAGGGGAAAGATGTAATGAAAGTTCGTGCATCAGTAAAAAAGATTTGCCGTAACTGTAAAGTTATCAAGCGCAACGGTGTTGTGCGTGTAATTTGCAGTTCTGACCCAAAGCATAAGCAGCGTCAGGGCTAATCTAAGCGGAACAAGATATTCGCAAAGCTAAGTAAGCAGAACCTAGATAGTACTTGTCTGGTTCTGCTAGTTTTGTTTTAAAGTATTTTGAACCTTAATTTGCAATTTAGTCGACGGGTAAGTATCCTATCGGGCTTTTTAGGTCGTCGACAAATAAACAAGAGGAGTGCTGTTAATGGCCCGTATCGCTGGCATTAACATTCCTGAGCACAAGCATGCTGTAATCGCTATCCAAGCGATCTATGGCGTTGGTCCCACACGTGCGAAAAGCATTTGTGCGGGTGCTGGTGTTGCAGAAAATACAAAAATCAAAGAGCTAGACGAAGCTACTATTGATAAGCTTCGTGACGAAGTGGCTAAATTCACCGTTGAAGGTGACCTACGCCGTGAAGTCTCTATGAGCATCAAACGTTTGATGGACCTGGGTTGCTTCCGTGGTATTCGCCACCGTCGTAGCTTGCCTCTACGTGGTCAGCGCACTAAAACTAATGCGCGTACCCGTAAAGGTCCTCGTAAGCCAATTAAGAAGTAAACGGGGAGTAAGTTATGGCTAAAGCACCAGCTCGTAGCACGCGTAAGCGCGCTAAACGTCAGGTTGCAGACGGTATGGCTCATATCCATGCGTCTTTCAACAACACAATTGTGACTATTACAGACCGTTCAGGCAATGCACTAGCATGGGCGACATCTGGTGGTTCAGGTTTCCGTGGTTCACGTAAATCTACCCCATTTGCTGCACAGGTAGCTGCTGAGCGTGCAGGTGTTGCTGCACAAGAATACGGTCTTAAGAACCTTGAAGTATTCGTTAAAGGTCCAGGTCCAGGCCGTGAGTCTGCGATCCGTGCTCTTAACGCTACAGGTTATAAGATCACAAACATTACCGATGTGACCCCTATTCCTCACAACGGTTGTCGTCCACCGAAAAAACGTCGCGTTTAATCGACGGACAGTTGGAGAAAGATCATGGCAAGATATTTGGGTCCAAAACTCAAACTTAGCCGTCGCGAAGGAACTGACCTGTTCCTAAAAAGCGGCGTTCGCGCAATCGATTCTAAATGTAAAATCGATACAGCGCCTGGTCAGCACGGTGCCCGTCGTGGCCGTCTGTCTGACTACGGTGTTCAGCTGCGTGAAAAACAAAAAGTTCGTCGTATGTACGGCGTACTGGAAAAGCAATTCCGCAACTACTATAAAGAAGCTGCACGTCTAAAAGGCAACACAGGTGAAAACTTGCTACAGCTTTTAGAACAGCGTCTTGATAACGTAGTTTACCGTATGGGTTTCGCTAGCACTCGTGCTGAAGCACGTCAGCTAGTTAGCCACAAGGCGATCATGGTAAATGGTCAAGTTGTGAACATCCCATCGTTTAACGTTTCTGCCGAAGACGTGGTTTCTGTTCGTGAAAAGGCTAAGAAGCAAGCGCGTATCGTAGCTGCTTTGGAACTGGCTGACCAACGTGAGAAGCCAACCTGGATTGAAGTAGACAGCAGCAAAATGGAAGGCACTTTCAAGCGCGTTCCTGAAAGAACTGACCTGTCTGCGGAAATTAACGAACAGTTGATCGTCGAACTTTACTCTAAGTAAAGCTAACTAAAGAGGAAGCATTGTGGGTTCTGTGACTGAATTCCTAAAACCGAGATTAGTTGAGATCGAAAACGTTTCTCCTACTCGTGCCAAAGTAACTTTGGAACCACTAGAGCGCGGCTTTGGCCACACTCTAGGTAACGCCCTACGTCGTATTTTACTGTCATCTATGCCAGGATGTGCAGTTACCGAGGTAGAAATTGACGGCGTTCTTCACGAGTACAGCACCAAAGAAGGTGTTCAGGAAGACGTAATTGAGATTTTGCTAAATCTTAAAGGTTTAGCGGTTCGCCTTGAAGGTAAAACTGAGGCAACCCTAACTCTAGTGAAATCTGGCGCTGGCCCTGTTGTTGCTGGTGATATTCAGCATGATGGCGACGTAGAAATTGCAAACCCTGAGCATGTAATTTGTACTTTAACTGGCGAAGCTGAAATCAGCATGCGCATTAAAGTAGAAATGGGCCGTGGTTATGTACCAGCTTCTACCCGTCGCTCCTCTGAAGAAGATGATCGTCCAATTGGTCGTTTGTTAGTAGACGCTTCATACAGCCCAGTTGAACGTATTGCTTACAGTGTAGAGTCTGCACGTGTTGAACAACGCACAGACCTAGACAAACTAATCATCGACATGGAGACGAACGGTACTTTAGATCCTGAAGAAGCGATCCGCCGTTCTGCTACTATCCTAGCTGAACAGCTAGATGCATTCGTAGATCTACGTGATGTATCTGAGCCGGAAGCGAAAGAAGAGAAGCCAGAATTCGATCCGATTCTGCTTCGTCCAGTAGATGACCTAGAGTTAACAGTACGTTCTGCAAACTGTTTGAAAGCAGAAGCTATCCAGTACATTGGTGACCTGGTACAGCGCACTGAGGTTGAGCTACTTAAAACGCCAAACCTTGGTAAGAAATCGCTAACTGAAATCAAAGATGTTCTAGCATCTCGTGGTCTTTCTCTAGGTATGCGCCTAGAAAACTGGCCGCCAGAGAGCATCGCTGAAAAAGATTAATCAGGTTTTTATCAAACTGATTTGTAGAGAAGGATAAAACTATGCGCCATCGTAAGAGTGGTCGTCAGTTGAATCGCAACAGCAGCCATCGTCAAGCTATGTTCAAAAACATGGCCGGTTCTTTGGTCAAGCACGAAGTGATCAAAACTACGTTACCAAAAGCGAAAGAATTACGTCGCGTAATCGAGCCTCTAATCACTATGGCTAAAGAAGACAGCGTTGCAAACCGCCGTCTAGCTTTTGCCCGCACTGGTGACAAAGAGGTTGTAGGTAAACTATTCAACGAGCTTGGTCCTCGTTACGAAGCTCGTCCAGGCGGTTACACTCGCATTCTTAAATGCGGTTTCCGTGCTGGCGACAATGCCCCAATGGCATATGTTGAGCTAGTTGACCGTCCAGTTGTAGAAGCTGAAGAAGAAGCAGTAGAAGCAACTGAAGAGTAATTAATACTCGATTAGAAAAAGGGGCCTGAGTGAAAACTCAGGCCCCTTTTTTTGTACCCAAAAAATAATGGGGTCAGAGTCGTTACTCTGACCCCATTATTTTTGTATCAAGCAATTAAATCTACTTTTTAAACATCTATTCATCACTTTGGCTTGTTGTTTGCAAAAAAATCCAAGTAAGTATTCAAACCGTGCATTGAAAACGTTGTTCTCTGCTAATTTTTCGTAATTTATGTATTTCAGTTTTTCATAGCAAGGAAGTTTATGTTAACCGTTTCATCGTTCACGCAGTCGCTATCATCAAACCCTGTGTTTAGTAAAACGCTGTCTACAGCGTATGAACGGCTAAGTTCAGGGCTTAGAATAAATAGCGCTGCAGACGACAGTGCAGGTCTACAGATATCAAATAGGCTAACGTCAGAGTCTATTGCCAAGGACCAGCTTCGCCGTAACTTGAATGACGGCATTAGTTACGCGCAAATAGCGGAAGGCGGGCTGCAAGAATCTGCCGATATATTGCAGCGTATGCGGCAATTAGCTATGCAGTCTCAAAACGGCATCAACACAGATGCTGATAGGCGCGCATTAGATAAAGAATTCCAGCAATTAAAAAACGCGCTCAATGGCATTGCCTACAATACCGAAGCATTTAATCGTTTGCCCCTGCTAGGCGATAACGACTTGTTGTCTGATAATGTATCATCCATAGGTGATACCTTTGTGCAGGGTAGCCCAACACGCTTAAATAGCGGTCTGCGTTCCATTGCTTACATTCCCGCGGGCTCTACTAACATCTCTATAAATATTGATAGCTTTTCACTAGACGATGATCTTCAAGTTTTTACCACAAGCGGTAGGCACTTGGTCGGTACGCCTCTCTCCGATAATGTATGGAGTATTAACGGTGTTAGTTCGGGTAGCGACATTAAAAGCCTTTTATTTTTAACCCAAGAAGGCTATACCCCAACGGCAGGCTATGATGGCAGTTCTTTAATCACCAGTGGCTCGGGTACAATCAACGGAACAACATTCACCTTCTCAGGTGACCAACACCCAGGGGTAACAACAGAAACCCTAACCATCGACAACACTAACGAGCCACTCATTATTTCAGTAGTGGGGCAAGGTGTATTTGATGCCACAGTAGATTGGGATACGTTGGGTGCTGCCGGAAGTGGTGGAAACAGCTTTGAAGCCGGCCCCGTCGATATTACTGCCACCAACTCGTTAAGCGAGGGCACGGACTACATTAATCTTGCAAAAACGCCAGTGGGTTTATCTGACCTAAATATGGTTGAAAGCGATGTACTCAACTTTGAAAATGCAGAAGTAGCGTTACAGCAAATTGATGATGCCTTAGCGTATGTTAGCGAGAGTCGTGCGTTTTACGGCGCAAAAATGAATCAAATGGAGTCGGCATTAAAAGTGAACGATCGCATGCATGAAGGCTTAATGGCAGCTCGTTCTCAAATCCTTGATACTGATTTTGCCGCAGAAACCGCTAAATCAACACAGGCGCAAATCGTTGAGCAAGCGAGTATCTCTGTTCGGGCGCAGGCTAAGTCTAGTGATGGGTTAGTGTTAAGTTTATTAAGTGATGAGATATCAATAGGGCAATAAATACTACTCAGATAATGTAAGGCTAACTGAAACGAGGTTTTACCAGCAAACGTTGAAAATAACCATCGAAACTATAGCGTAAAACGCGGTATACTAGTCTAAGCGCACCCAGGGAAAAGTAATCTATTAGCAATGCTAGTATTAGGACGGTTTTGAAATATGTTATACATTTTGGAAGAGGAAGAGGAATTTTTTCACTCTTGGACAAATTCTCGGTTTCCAACATTGACCAGCACTTTTGGCGAAAATTTAAATGGGCTGAAGATAGTAGTTTTTGATTATTCAAAAGCTTCTTTTATGAATAGCAGTACATCTAATTTCATCTTAAAACTTCCGGACCCTTTACTGTTTAAATTGGGTGTCGACATTTCAGATATAGTGCAAAACAATAGACTCCTTAAAAAAATTGTATCTCAACAACATGAATCCGGTTTTGATATAAGTGTTTTGGACATCGCCACTGCTGAAGGAAGCAAAGTCAGTAACGAACTAGGTATCGGAATAAACTCCACTGAGTCAACGGCTATTCAAAAGGTTTTAAATTTACATCCCACTTACTCACAAGAGTTGGGGGGCAAAGTTACACCACTCGCAAATGATACCTATAATTATGGCACTCCATCCTACTATCAAAACACTACGATACCTTACCTTGTAGAAAGAATAAAAGATCTACAAATAAGTTCACTAACTCAGATACAGAGTATTAAATATCTCAAAGATTTTGTTTCTAGTTTTGATACTGAAGAATCAACTGAGCTCGGTTTAGTAGATTGTATCAGGTTAGTTAAATGCAAATTTGATGAACAGGAAATTGCTTATAAGAAATCTCTTGGTAGGTCTATTGACTTAAAGCAACAAAAGCAAAAAGTATTGAAAAGAGAAAGTGATTTAAAATATGAGATGAACAAAAAAGTTAAAAGCTTGGAGAAACAAGTAAGTGAACTTGAAAATCTTAATTTAAGTCTAGAGAGTAAGTTTTCATCAGAGCTATTGGAGCTTACAGCCAAATCTCGAGAGGGAAAAAAGGTTTTAGAAAAATTTATAATTAAGCAATGTTCGTTAGTAAAGGATATTAGAGAGCGCTCTACCAAATTAAGCAAGGAAAAAAAGAAAGTAAGATTTTCTTCAGAAGTTCTTAGTACCTTAAGAGCACACTCTCTGATAGACGACGAATATTACCTTAATACATATCCAGATGTAGCGACTAGCAAATTTCAACCTCATGAACATTTTTACAGTTTTGGCTTTTATGAACTTAGAAACCCATCTGCGAGCTTCAATACTTTAGAGTTCATTATAGAAAACCCAGAAGTTCTGCTAAAGATGTCACATCCATATGATAAATATATAAACAGAGATGGTTAGCAATGGAAATAAGAGTTTTTATATCACCTAACGACGCTATGCTAGAACGTTTCGTAAATAAGAGTGTGGAATGTATAATACTAGCTCCCGAAGGAAGGGCGACTTCTTCAAATATTGATTCTGAGACCAATCATTTACATTTTAATTTAAAAAATTTAGGGAATATTTTAAAAGAAAAAATAGAAGAATATAATCCTTTAGGTAGAAAGCTTGTTGCTTATGTAAATTTAGCCGAGTTAGAAAAGTCTAGTGAGTTATTGAAATCTGTTTCTCTGCATTTTGTTTTTGATAAAATTTATCTCTTTAAAACCAATAGCAAAGTATTTCCTTTTCAGGAATACTTAGCGCTCAAAAAGTTCGACTATTGTCTAGAAAAGGTAGATTCATTTAACGATAAGTTTGTCTACACCTTTTCTGAAAGGTTGGCAGTTAATGAAAAAATTTCTTTTTTGAACGAGAGTTTAAAAAAAGAAAAGGAGTTAAGAAAACTGTATGAGTTGAAGTTAGAAGTGGAGGCTATTAGTTCTGCAAATATACGTGTTGATGAGCCTGTCAATCATAGTAGTTTGATTAACCATTTAGATATATCTAATTTCTTGACTAACGGTGTGCTACCTCCTTCCTTCGAAGGTTGGGCGATTGACGAAGATTTAGCGCTATTAATAATCGACAGAATCGTCTTTGGTAATTTTACTCACTTCATAGAACTGGGAAGTGGAAGCTCTACAAGGCTTATCGCTAAAGCCTTGCAAAAGGTTGAAAGCCCTAATAAGCTTCTTTCCATTGAACATTCAGAGAATTATTTACAAAAAACAAAAGACCTAATTTCACGAAGCAACCTTCAGAGTCTAGTTTCTTTAAATTTGTGTGAGTTAGCTTCATATCAATTCGGTGAGGAAGACTATTCTTACTATGATTGCGGGGAAATTTTAGATGAATATTTGGGTATTAGCGAAAATAGCCTAGTCAAAAAGAAAGTAATATTTTGCCTTGTTGATGGACCTCCAGGGTTAACAAATAATCATGCTCGTTACCCAATTCTTCCGCTACTTTTGGAAAGGTTAAACTCAGACTTTTCTATTTACTTGTATCTAGATGACTTTAATAGAGCGCAGGAAAAGGAAATAGTAGCTAAGTGGAGCGAATTAGCAACTAAGAAAGGTTATGAATTTGCTGTCGAAGATGTAAAAAATAAAAAAGGGCTTTGCATTTTTAAAGTTTCGGATTCTAAGTTATGAAGCAACTCACAATCGTATCGGAATTTGACGAAACAGCTGTCTATACAAACCAGTTCATAAAGGATGGTGATGTACTTTATATTAGCTTTGCTGCTTTCAGTCCTTCAGGTAGTGGTAAGCCATTCAATCCAGGTTTGTTTGGAAAAAATGGACTAGCTTGTGTTTTTGTGTGCCAAAAGTGGAATCACTGGTGGCATACAGAAGATATGGAAAACATCAAGCAATTAATAAAAGAGTTGGCGAATGGAAGAAAGGTCGTGTTGTATGGTTCTTCAATGGGCGGGTACGCGACAATTCATTATAGTGATTATTTTGAAGCTGATTTATCTATTTCGATAGCGCCACAAGTGCTGATAACTCCTCGTTTCATAGAAGATGTTAGGTGGACTGGTTTTAGAGATAAAATTGCGGCTTTTAAATTTGATGAACGCTCTAATTTAGCAAGGTTGAGAGGAAATATTATCGTTCTCAGCGATCACGATTTCCCATTAGATGAAATGCACAGAGCGGTAGTTGAAGAGTGTAATACCTGCCAAAACATTTCTTTTATCCATGTACCTTATTCGATGCACAATACAGCCTCGGCTGTTGTCAAATCTGGGGTGATTAATGAGTTTATTGGCTCCTTAATCTTAGGTCAAAATCTATCTGTGCAACGCCTAAAAGTGGATGCTCTTACGACCTATAGAAATGTCAATAAGTTACACCTTAATTTTTTACGAAACCATATTATCGATCTAGTCAAAGTTACAAAAGAAAAACAACTTCTCAGTCTGATAGAATCTCTGAGCGGTGAAAAAAGTCTCGATTTCGAAGAAGCGTTTATGATTGCCGAAATATATAAAAAATTGAAAAAATATAAGTTAGCGACCGAGTATTCAAATCTCAGCCTAAGTTTATATCCTCATGAAATCATCCCCCAGTATCTTTTACTCAAACATAAGGAAGTTGTCGGTGAGCAGTAAAAATGAACCCTTGAAAGTTTTATTAGAAAAGGCTGTCAGATATAAAATAGAAGGGGATTACGAAAAGAGTTTAGAAACTTACAGAAAGCTAAAGGACGAAACTCATACTACTCTTTTTGATGCAGATATTGAAGAGTTAAAATCTCTTGGGGTTGATGAAGTTCCGTGTAAAAGTGTAGTTTTCGTAACTGCAGGAATTAAGGGGCCTACTCCTGGTGGTGGTATTGCCACATGCTTTTATAATATGGTGCGAGCTCTAGCTGAATCGGATCATAACTGTAAGATAACTGTACTGTACGTCGCTGACCCGTATTATGCAAAAGGAAATAAAAGTCATTGGGTTTCTTATTTTGAGGAAAACTATGGTGTAACTTTTGTGGGTCTGAACTGTAATAATAAAGATTACGGTTCGAAAGAGATGAAGCGCAGTTATGAAGTGAAGAAGTGGCTAGAGAAAAATGAGTCTAATATTGATAGGGTTGTTTTTCATGACTTTTACGGCTTAGCTTTTTACTCAACTTTGTCAAAGAAGATGGGAAGATCTCTTTTAAATGTAGAACTGGTCATTTCAGCTCATGGTAATAATAAGCTAAGTAATTTCTTCGGCTCTAAAAAGACGCAGACTTGGAGTGAGCAAGCTATTCTATTTATGGAAAAGGAATCGTATAGAATGGCTGACAAAGTAACAACGCCAAGTGCTTATTATGCTCAATGGCTACACGATGCTTTTGGGATTCAGATGCCGGTTCACCTCGAGAATATAATTTACAAGGAGAACGGATCAGAGCTTCCTATTACAAGTAAACTCGGTGCTACAAACCCTCACGTTAAGGAGATTGTCTTTTTCGGAAGAGCCGAAAGACTTAAGGGAATAGATGTTCTCATTAATGCCTTAAACTTAGTAGCTGAGAGTGAGGAGAATAAAGGCAAATTCAAGTTAATTGTTGTTGGAAACTCTACCAAAATAGATGGTACTGAGAGTAATGTATACATCAAGGAGCGCTCAAACTTTGATGTAGAATTCGTGGGCGCTTGCCAAGCGCCTGACTTCTACAAGGATGTTAAGCAAAGAAATGCTACAACAGTTTTTCCTACCCTAGGCGAAACGTCTTCCTGTGTAGTAGTAGAATCTATTTTATACAATATACAATTTTTAGCATCAGCTATTCCTGGCATAAAGGAACTCGTCAAGAAAGAGGCTCAACATTGCCTTTTCGAACCAAACGATCCTTTTACCTTAGCAAGTAAATTGCAGTTGGTTCTGGAAGATAGTTCCGACGCACTCTTAGATGCTGAGCTCTCTTTTTCTATGGAACACATAAAAGAAAAATGGTGCTCACTATTAACCAGTCCTATTATTGTTAGTAATTTAACTAATTCTGATGTTAGCGAACCCCTTGTTTCCGTTGTAATTCCGACGTCAGATAGACCTGAATTACTTGAGGAAACTCTCGATGCACTTTACAAACAGACGTATAGAAACATTGAGGTTGTAGTAGTAGATGATAATTCCGTTGAGTGGACTAAGAACAGAGCTATAGCTAGCAGTTTTAATTGCTCTTACTATTACCTAGAAGAAAAGAAATACAAGGGGTATGCGTGTAACTATGGTGTATCACGTTCAAAAGGCGAGTTCGTTTTATTCTTTGATGACGACGACCTACCTCGCCCAGATATGATCCAGAATTATATTAATGCAGTTCAATTGAATCCGGAAATTGACATAATGAGCTGTTTTGCAGGTGTATTTGAGCACTCCAATTTTTCTGGAGAGGGACTGCCTGATGTAGAATATAATTCGTACTCGTTAGGAAACTCTTTCAGCACTAACATCTTATGTAACTTTTTCGGTAAGGGAACGTTCCTAATAAAGAAATCTTCTTTCATTAGTGTTGGAGGCTATGCAGAAGATAGTGACCCTGTACCAATGGTGGACTATAGATTTTACGTTAAATCCTCTGCTAGTGGATTGAATATACAGGTCATACCTGAGCCTCTTTATTATTACAGAAAGAATTCTCCAAAGAGTCTTTTCTACGAAAATAAAGACAACAAACGCTTACAGTATCTCGCAAAATTAGGTATTGAAAACAATATCAAACTTGTCTTAGGTGAGGAAGTTGGTGACGGGTTTAAGCACCTAATCTGGAATCAATCCCTACCAAAATATGATAGTTGATCTATATTTATAAATAATTGAAAGGTTAAAGTAGGTTTATAAGGAATATAAACCTACTTTCAAAACAAACAATAAAATTAAAAACTGTCGATACGGATTGAATATTTTAGGGATAAATAGTTGTAAAAACTTTACTGGGTCGTCATACAATATCTACTTTCAAAAGTTCTGAGCAAAAATACGTTATGGAATCTTTAAATGAATCTCTTTTTTCTCTTTCTTTTATAGGTAAGCCCATACTAGCGCCATAGAGTTTTCTAGAATTGAAACCAACCATAGTGTGAACTGCAACGTCAGTTTCATTCATTGAATTTGCCCCCCACTTACTCATCCTATGCTCCATATAAAATAAGTCATACAGGTCGGCATCATAACAATTATCGTAATCTAGCATTGAAATTTGCTCAGCAAACGCATCTATCGATAAGGCTGTTTGAGCATGTATAGCCATTATTTTCGAAAAGTGCTCAGCTTCGGCTACTTTTAGTTTCTTACCATTTCGTTGATGGAAGCCACGTAATATCTCTCCACCAAACCCTCTTGAATAGTTAGTTAAAGTATTTAAATCCTTATAAGCGTTATAAAGTGCATCTGTAGAAAACACTGTATTCAATCGATGAGGTCCGCCATTCGTTCTAAGCGCATTTCTACTTTCTGAAAAATAACCGTTTACCCTCGCATCTTGAGATGATACGTCTATCACTCTATGAGAGAAATTAAATTTTTCCGCCAAAGCTTTTGCGGCTTTTAAATCTGCTAAGTTGCTTTGACTGCCTCTCAATTGAGTAAATGTATTGAGCTTCACTCCTTTAGCAATCAGTGGCGCCAGCATGGTTCTACTGTCCATACCTCCAGTAAGGCCAAATATTTCTTCATCAAAATTCTGAGCAATGTAGTCAGAATAGCCATCTAAATAACTTATCAAAACATTACTCGCTAACTCGGTATCTTTGTGGCAAATATTACCTCGTGGCCAAAACCGTGTTAGAGCTCCATTGTCCAACCTCAAACTATGATTCGCAGGGGCAACATAAACATTTTCGAATTCTGTTTTTAAACCTGGTAAGTTTTTTACGTCCTTTTTCTTATAAGCTTCACTAGTTATAAATGCATACATGTCAAAATCTATGCTGCTACCTGTAGCTTCCGCAAGTAAATTTACGTGTGAAGATAGGGTTGGTGATGACTCTTTTGTAAAGTATCGCATTTTAGAGCTAAAGCCATCAGGATACGCGCGCCAAACGTTATTGAACTTTGCAAATACTATGTACCTACCACTAAGTTCATCCATCTCTTCAAAGAATACGCTGGACTCTTCCTCGAAACTTGCTAACTTGTCGCAAACCAATTGTGAGTCAAGGGTTTTAGAAAAAGGGTTAAAAGCGTGCCCTAGTATTACAATGTTATTATTACTCTTTGTAGAGAATGTAATAGGCAAATCTGGGTGCGCAAATAAAGACAGTTCATTAAAAAAATACTCGCGCCAGAATGGAAGCTTGCTTCTCAAACTACTAGCTAACTTCAGGCGCTCTCCAGCTTTGGCTAAATATCCAAATTTATACAGTAAAGGTATTGCTTCTGCGTTCATTAATAATCCTTACGCTACGCACTAATATCTGCGTTCATGGTGTCCAATCTAATTTCGGTAACCAGTCTATTAATCTAGACATAAACCAATGTAGGCAAATATAGCACGATAGCAGATTCATCTCATTGTCATTTGAACAATCAAACAACCGATCTTCACTTCGAGTATTACTCATTAAACTGGTATACTTCTAGCGTCAACAATTATTGCCCGAGATGGATGCTACATGGGACTTAAAACACTTAAAAGGGTGGTTAAAAACCATCCGTATTTAATAAAAAGAAAATATAAAATCGAGATTGCATTGCTACAGAACTCAGATTTATTTAGTAGCAAATATTACTTGTGGAAGCACAAAGATGTAGCTCGTGATAAGTTTTGGTCTAAAAATCCCATTCTTCATTTTCTCCTTTTCGGCGGTAGTGAGAGTCGAAAGTGTTCAAAGTGGTTTGATACCGAGTGGTACGCTGAAAACTATGAAGATGTTGCGCAAGAAAACATGAACCCTCTTGTACATTATTTGCGATATGGCCAGAAAGAAGGCCGCCGCATTTCTGGAAAAAAGTACACGGAAAGGACAAGGGATGAGCGTGAAAAGCTTAGAAACTCCACAGTAAAACATCTTTGGGGAGGCTATTCAGAAACTGCTTTACAGGAGCTTAAAGATATATATACCTCAGAAACTCAGCATGTCGAGCTGCGCTATTTTGCAGCTTGGCATGCCGCGCGCTGGTATTTTTATGTTCAGGCTTACGACACTCTTCTAAAACTAGCTGAGCTTATAATTTCTCTTGATAACAATTACATCAAAGAGAAAAATACCGTCATGATGTTCACATCCGCTTATCTGGCAATGGGAGAAAAAACGAAGGCAAGAACGCTAGCAGAGCAGTACTTGATAGCTAATAAAAACGATACAGATATGCTGCTTGTTTTAGCGAATACTTATGACAATGATGAAACAAAGTTAAAAGTAGTAAATAGCATATTTGAGAAGAGACGCTTAGCAGTTATAAATAAAATTGATGCTACCAAACCACTAAGTTTCAGTAACATACAAGCCTCTTGTCAGAACCGACATCACTCTCAAAAAGTAAGCGTTATAATGCCGACATATAATGCGGAAGACAAGATTAGTGCAGCACTTTATAGTTTGTTAAACCAAAGCTGGAAGAATATTGAGATTATCGTAGTTGATGATTGCAGTACAGATGATACCGTTCAAGTTGCATCTAAAGTGGCGGAAATAGACTCTCGAGTAAAGGTTTTTAAGCAGGAGAAAAACGGAGGCGCTTATTTAGCGAGAAATAGAGGCCTTCGAGAAGCTGAAGGCGATTTCATCACTACTCATGATTCAGATGACTGGTCGCACCCTCAAAAAATTGAAACTCAGATGGATTTGTTACTTAGGAAGGGGTCTGTCATGGGGGTATGTACCTATTGGACGAGGGCACTAGATGACCTAACGTTTACACACAATTGGAACTTAAATGAAAAGCTACTACAGTGGAACCACTCATCATTTCTGTTTCGTCGAGAAGTTTTGTCAGTGCTAGGACCATGGGATTCTGTAATTATTGGCGGGGACACAGAGTTCATTTGGAGAGTACAGGCGCACTACGGTAAAAGTGCAGTAGTGAAGTATAAGCCGAATATTCCTTTCTCATTTGCCCTCGACGACGATGCTTCACTTACTAGGGCTAAAGCTACGCACGTAAGTACAATTCACCTAGGTTTGCGAAATCTATATCGGAATGCAGCTAAATGGTGGCATGAGACATCTAGTGACCTATCTGTTCATGGGAATAATCGTCCTTTCGCTGCTCCCAAGCCTATGTTAAAGCGCGGTGATAACCAACTTTCTTGTGATGTGTTATATATCGCAGACTTCAGTCAAGAGGCTACATTTGAGGTTTTGAAAAGCTTTTTGGAAGAAGATACAAAGAAAGAAAGCTTTAAAATCGGACTATTACACTGGCCGGAGTACGGAAAAGATAAAGAAGAGCCTCTCTCCACATTTTTCGAATTCCTCAATTTACCGAGCGTGTATCCAGTAGTTTATGGAATGGAAGTAACTTGTTCCTTGACCATTACTCCATCTAAGAAGTTGTTTAAAGAAAAACTGGAAAAAGTACCATTGATTTCTACAGATCGCGTTACATATGTAGAGCCACACGAGGAAGACAACGACCTTGGCCCTCTGAAGGACTATGTGAGCCTAGTTAAACCGTGAATAAAAGCATGAGTTTCAAGAGCAAAATAAAACAGTTTGCAAGGTTTGCTCGAGAATTGACGTGTGGTTTTTTTCCAAAACTCACGTCCAAAACAAATAAAGTGATCAATGATCCCCTTTTTGTTTTACCTAAGGGGGTGTTAGCGCGTTTAGTAGCTGGATATAAGGTGTCCCGATCGCTTGTTTACGGAACTAGCCTCAACACCGAATATTATCCGAATTTCGATTCTGAATGGTATATAGAGCAATACGCTGATGTTGCGGTTAATAGTTCACCGCCTTTTTTCCATTTTGTATTTCATGGGAGAAACGAAGGAAGGCTTCCCTATGATAGCCGCCTTGATAAATACGACTCGTTGCTTTGGTTAGGTCGACCAGAGCTAATGCTAACAAAGATAAAGAATATGCTCTCGTCGTTAGATGAAGAGTTGATAGCCAGGGCGTTGTGGTATCTGGGTAGATGGTATAACTATAATGGTGACACTCAGAACTCACTTTTTTATGCAAAAGAGTTGTTTTCTGTAATCGAGAGCTTCTACGGTAAGCCGAATAAGCCTTTCTTAATATTAATTATTGATGTGTTCACCACATCAAAAGAGCTTGAGCTTGCATCGGATGCTTTAAACTTACTTGATTTTCATTATCCTCAAAGCAATGAATCACTCTTGCTGAAATCTAATATTGAATGTACTACGCGTGGCTCAAGTACAAGTGCGGTGGAATACCTCAATCAAATTTTTTTGGCTAACAGTTGCCTTCCTATTGCATTAAGCCAAATGAATTATTTGGAAGCTTGTCAGTTTTCACGTGCGCAGGTGATTGACCAGAATAGCGAAAGCTCGTCTTCTTTAGTCTCGGTAATAGTACCCGCCTACAATGCTGCTGGTGAGCTGGCGTCAACGCTAAATTCTCTCGCGAAACAAACATATCGAAACATCGAGATAATTGTTGTTAATGATGCTAGTACCGACAATACGGCGAAGGTTTTCAAACAATGGTCAAGCGCCAATACTCACCATGAAAATATTACCTTACGATACATTGAAAATGAGAAAAACGAAGGTGCGTATTTCAGTCGAAATAAAGGAATGCAGCTGGCTAGGGGGACGTTTCTTACAGTTAATGATGCAGATGATTGGGCGCACCCCCAAAAGCTGCAGTTTCAGGTCTCAGCATTCAATGACGATACAATTTATGCTTCGATTAGTTCGTGCACTCGAGTAACTAAAGGTTTTCTTTTCAAGTGCAATAACATTGAACAAAATTGGATTCAACGCAATGTTAGCTCTCTTATGATCCGTAGAGACGTGCTGCTGAATATAGGGTTTTGGGATGAAGTAAAAGCAAACGCAGATACTGAGTATTATTACAGGTTAGAAAGTAAATTAGGAAAGTTATCGATAAAGCATGTATTACCTAATGTCCCTCTATCCTTGCAATTGGTGAGGAAAAGCTCATTAACCCACTCTTCAGTCATTGGCCTTAAAACCCAGTTTGAGGGGGCTCGAAAGTGGTATATGGATGCAGCTCTCAGGTGGCACCAAAATAATGTTGAGCATCTCAAATTAGCCCCTGAACTCAAGGAACGTCCGTTTAGAGCACCTAACGAACTTATAGGCAGCACGCAAGTAAATCCTCATGATTCACTAGAAGAGATAAGACAATCCGGTTTGTGGGACGCGGCGTGGTACGTGCAGCGATACCAGGATTTACAAGAGGGGGGAGTCGACCCCTTTCAGCATTTCATATCGACGGGGCTCGCTGAGTTAAGAGACCCAGGTCCTCTTTTTTCACTTTCTTCCTACATATTAAGCTCCGCTTGCGCTCCTGAAAACGCAATAATCAATTTCGCATCATCAAGAAATGAGGCTTCTTACTATGTTGGTGAGCTTGAAGGATATAAAGCCTCCGGCGGTAAAGCGAATGTTTTGTTGGTTGGGCATCAGGCTAAACAGGCGATATTTGGCGCAGAGCGAAGCTTACTAGATTTGGCGAAGTTGTTGTCTAAATTAAAGTACAACGTTTTTGTTTTACTTCCTGAGGCATTAAATCGACAGTATATCGAGCAATTAAAAAAATTTTCATCCAAAATAATTATTGCACCCTATTCGTGGTGGTTTGAAGGAAAACAAGCTAATCCAGAAACAATCGAAATATTTCAAAATGTACTCACAGAAAATGAAATTGATGTAGTGCACGTGAATACTCTTGTCCTAGACGAGCCACTAATTGCAGCAAAAAGTTTGGGTATAAAGTCGTTGGTGCATATTAGAGAGGATTTACTGACGGACAGCGCGCTTTGTAATGCAATGATGTGTAGTCCTGCCCAAGCTATAGAAAGACTCATAGAATATGACTGCAATATACTCTGCAACTCATATTATTGCCTAACCCAAACCAAAATGTTATTGCCCAAAACTTTTACTAAAAGTATTGCCGTAATTTATAACCTTATTGAGTGTAACAATGCTGAGAACTTTCAAAGTAATAATTTGGATACTCTTTCTATAGGCCTTTTAAGCAGCAATATTGAAAAGAAGGGCGTAGGTGATTTCATGAAGTTGGCGTGTCTTTTAGAGGATACCGAAGGCTTGATATTTAAAGTGTATGGTCCTAAAACTGCTTATCTTGAAATGGCTATGGCCCAGCAACAAAAAAATTTAGAATACTGTGGTTACACAGATATACCTGGAGACGCTATAAAGTCGTTGGATGTGGTATTAAGCCTATCGCATTTTGCGGAGAGCTTTGGCAGGACAGTTGCTGAAGCGCAGTGTTTTGGCAAAGTCTCAATCGCATATAATAAAGGTGCAGTATCAGAACTTATTCGAAATGGCGAGACTGGTTTCCTAACACCACCTGGAGATATAGAAGCAGTTTCACAACATTTATTAGCATTAAAAGAAAACCCAATTTTGCGTAGGTTGATTGGTAAAAGAGCGAAGAAGTTTGCTCTTACAACTTATAGTGAAGACGCACTTTTGGCAAAAGTTTCTTCTTTTTACGAGAATTTAAAGTAAAAGTAGCAACGCTACTTTTTTGATTATTTATGCAAATTTATATCCATATAGGTCCTCCTAAAACTGGCACTTCTGCAATTCAAAATTGGTGCTCTCGCCATCAAAAAGTGTTGTTGGAAAATGCGGTTTACTATCCCTCACATACATTAGACGAAAATGGCATAAGTTCAGGTAATTTGCTCTCTCTGTTTTCAAAAGATTCTAACAACAACTTAGTATACGAAGAAGAGAAGTTGCTTAAAGAGACACAACGCGCGAAGGAGCTTGGTGCTAAGGTAATAATCTTTTCATCAGAGTTCTTTTTCAAACAGACAGAGTTTCTTGCAAACGCAATCCCAGATGCAAAATTTATTGCTTACATTCGTTTTGGTCTTGAACAGTTCGAATCATCATACAATCAGGCAGTGAAAAGGCACGGAAGAACCACTGAAATGTCAATTCCTGACTATCCTAAATCACAAACACTTCTTAAGATTCAAAGAATAATAGATAGTTTTGGTGAAAGCTCAAAAATGATACTTAGAGCTTATGGAAGCTCAGTGTTCTACAAAAAAAATATAATCACCGATTTCTTGTCTTCCATTGAAGAGGTTGATTTGAGTAATATCCCAGTGGAACAAGAAGAGCGAATTAATAGTAGTTATTCTCACGAAGGATTACAATTAAAGCGCTGGTTTAACAAATTTGAGCTAGGCAGTCTTCAAGGAGCATTGGACGCGTTTTTACAATCACAGGGTGTTGGAGCCGAGAATTACAGTTTGTTGGACGCAGAAAAGTTTGAAAATGCTAAGGAGAGTTACCTTCAGCAACTGGCTTCTTTTTGCGATAGCTATCCCGTAACCAACGGCACGGGGTTATTACGCGAATGTAGCGCTAAAAAACTCGGCAAGGTTAAAATTCAGCATATCTCTATAGATATTTTTTATGATCTAATCTCGAAATTTATTAAAAAAGATAAGAAAAACTTGAATGCTCTTATCTTATTTTTATCGGAAAATAACCCACAAAACAGAGGTGATTTTCTCAGGTTCAGTGAAATCGAAAATCTGATTGCTAAAAACACCTCATTAACTGACTTGTCTTTTTTAAGAAGTTTGCCTGCCAATATATTAAAGCGGGTGAGAAATGCCTTAAATAAAGGAAATAATAGAGAGGGGGCGCGTTTTTCTGAGCTATGGGGCGAAAATACCGTCGTTCGCGTTTTTGACATACCGTTTTCTTCAGACTTTTTTTGGTTAAAATCTGTCAAAGAAAGAGACAAGGTTTTTTGGGGATTTTACTATCATAGCGCTGATGGACGTAATTCTAAGGCCTCGAATAGCCAATCTGCTCAGCTCTTCGACGGGAACCAAATAGGGCACTTCAGTCCAGATTGTGGCGTAGCCAGCGTCAGGGAGTCACAAGAAAATATTCTTTTCTTGCAACGCCCAATAGATAGATTTTGGTTACACTTGAACTATGTTCTTGATCAGCAGACCCCAAAAGATATTCATCAGAGATTAATGGCTATCTGTGAAAAACATAAAGTAGCCTCTATGCTATCTCTAGCAAAGATAATACTTACTCGTTATCCAAACGACTACTTGTGTAATGTTTATTCTATTTATTTAAATAACGTAAAAACAACAGCAATTTCAACGTTGGTAATTAAGAAAGGAAGCGAAATAACCGTGAAAAGAGGGTGTAGACGGATAAATGAAATATCAAGCAGTCAAATTGAAGTTCTTGATGTTCCACCTAGCCTTTACGAGTTAGAGGGGCTGTTGAAAAAAGATAATGAAATTTTTGAGAAATTTGCTAAATGAGCCTAATACGTACGCAGCGAAGAACGTGGGCTGAGATCAATTTAAAGCGGATAGCGAACAACATCTCGCTAATCTTAGATACTATCAATAGTGCTTATTCTATTGCTGTGGTGAAGGCTAATGCTTATGGGCATGGAGCGGTTGAGGTGTCGAAAACTGCGATTGAGTGCGGTGTTGACATGCTTGCGGTTGCTACATTGGAAGAGGCGTTGATACTTAGAGAAAATTATGCAGACCACCCAATCCTTGTTTTAGGCGTTATAGATATCGATGATTTGTCCATTGTAGCTGAAAAAAAAATAAGCGTTACTATTCACGATTTAGATTGGCTAAAGCTCGTTGATAGGGAACTTCGATTTCCGATAAATATCCACCTTAAAATTGATACTGGCATGACTAGGTTAGGGCTCCATTCTGCAGATCAAGTTAATACAGCAGACCACATTTTATCCAAAAATAAACTGCTGAAAAAAGAAGGGCTTTATACTCATTATGCTTTCGGCGAGAGCTTACCGAGTATGAGGAATCAGCAACTGCTTTTTGAACGCTTAACGAGGGATATTAATAAATCAGCATACTCTTATGTGCATTTATCGAATAGTGCTGCGTTATCGGACAATCTTACTGTGGGCAATACAATAAGGTTAGGTATATCAATGTATGGTCTTTTGGAACCAAAGAGGTTAAGTAATTCTAGTAATATTAAACAAGCAATAAGCTTGTATACTCGGGTTACACAAGTAAAAAATGTTCCTGAAGGTACATGCGTAGGATACGATCATACTTTTACCATGAAAGAATCAGGGTATATCGCTACAATTCCTATTGGTTATGCGGATGGTTTTCTAAGGCGAAATCAAGGCCGTCACGTTATGATTGCAGGGCGTAAGTACCCAGTAGTTGGAAGAATTTGCATGGATCAATGCATGGTTTTAGTTGATTCTAGCGTTTGTCCAGGGGATCTTGTGGAAGTTATCAACGATGAGCTATCGGTTTGCCAAATGTCTGAGGAAATAGGGACGATTCCCTACGAAATCGTTTGTTTAATTTCAAGCAGAGTACCGAGAATTTATAACAGTGGAAATTAAACGTCTTTTAGAGGTTTTGAGATGTGTGGAATAGTAGGCGCAGTCGCCGAAAGAAATGTAGTTGAAATACTACTAGAAGGATTAAAAAGGCTAGAGTACAGGGGATATGACTCTGCTGGCGTTGCCTTATTAGATAAGGAGGGTAACTTAAAGCGCATTCGCAAAGTCGGTAAGGTTAAAAATTTGGCTGAAGCTGTCGAAAGTGAAACAGCTTTGGGAACCACGGGTATCGCCCATACTCGGTGGGCTACCCATGGGGGCGTCACTGAATATAACGCGCACCCACATTTCTCATCGAGTCGTGTGGCAGTAGTGCACAACGGTATTATCGAAAATTACGTTTCGCTGCGTAAGAACCTTTCTGAAAAAGGGTACACCTTTTCAAGCGATACCGACACAGAGACCATCGCGCATGTGGTTCACGAAATGCTTAACGACGGTAAGTCTTTATTAGAAGCTGTTCAGAGTGCAGTAACACACTTTACTGGGGCATACGGTACAGTAGTTATCGACAAAGAAGACCCGGATAAAATGGTAGTAGCGCGTTCAGGTAGCCCTTTAGTAATCGGTCTGGGTTTAGGTGAAAACTTCATAGCTTCCGATCAATTAGCATTGCTACCTGTAACACGCCGCTTTATCTTTTTAGAAGAAGGTGACGTAGCGGAGGTTACTCGTCGAGAAGTAACAATTTTTGATAAATCTGGTGTTCGGGTAGAACGTGAAATTATCGAATCGACGGTTGAGCATGATGCTGGTGACAAAGGCGGTTACCGACACTACATGCTTAAAGAGATTTATGAGCAGCCAGCGGTTATTCGAAATGCTCTTCAGGATAGAGTGGATAATATTCACAACATCGACGCTTTGTTTGGCGATGGTGCAGAAGAAATCTTAAAACAAGTTAAGCATGTGCAAATTATCGCATGTGGCACGAGTTATCATGCTGGAATGACTGCGCGATATTGGCTGGAAGAGCATGCAAATATTTCTTGCTCAGTAGAAATCGCCTCAGAGTTTAGATACCGAAAGTCAGCCGTTCATCAAAACAGTTTGCTTGTGACTATTTCTCAAAGTGGAGAAACAGCGGATACATTGGCAGCATTACGTTTGGCCAAAGAACTGGGTTACATGTCCGCACTAACTATCTGTAATGTGCCTGGTTCATCGTTAGTGCGTGAGTCTGATCTTGCTTTTATGACTCTTGCCGGTGCTGAGATTGGCGTTGCATCAACTAAAGCGTTTACTACCCAACTTACCGCCTTTCTAATGCTTACACTAGCGCTCGGTAAATTTAATGGCTTGTCTGATGATAAGGCACAAGCGATCACCACCGCTATTAAGACACTACCGGGTAAGATTGAAGAGGCGCTAAGTACTGCAGACGCTATTGAATCGCTGGCTGAAGAGTTCGCCGATAAGCATCATAGCTTGTTCCTAGGGCGCGGCGCTCAATATCCGATTGCTATGGAAGGCGCGCTTAAGCTCAAAGAGATTTCATATATTCACGCCGAAGCATACGCTTCAGGTGAACTTAAGCATGGACCATTAGCGTTAATAGACGACGAAATGCCTGTCATTGTCGTTGCACCAAATGATGAGTTGCTCGAAAAATTGAAGTCTAACGTGGAAGAAGTGCGTGCAAGAGGCGGCATTATGTACGTGTTTGCAGACGCTGACGCACATTTTGAAAGCGATGAAACAATGCGCGTTATTGATATTCCACATTGTGAAGATATTATTGCCCCCATTATTTACACTATTCCTTTACAGCTTCTCTCTTATTATGTAGCCCTGATTAAAGGGACTGATGTTGACCAGCCACGAAACTTAGCTAAGTCAGTTACAGTAGAATAGCACTAATGTCTTGATAATCGGCCATGACTTTTTAAGTCGTGGCCTTTCGTTTTTTAGGAAGTAAAAATGTCTCAAAAATATTTTGGCACCGACGGAATTCGCGGAAAGGTAGGCGAGTTCCCAATGACGCCCGATTTTGTAATGAAACTTGGTTGGGCTGCTGGTGTTGTCTTGGCGGCAGACGGTACAAAAGAAGTGCTAGTCGGCAAGGATACGCGCGCGAGTGGCTATATGCTGGAGTCCGCGCTAGAAGCGGGATTGTCTGCAGCTGGGGTAAATATTGCCTTGGCGGGGCCAATTCCTACACCAGCTGTGGCTTATTTAGCTTCTACTTTTAGGGCTGACGCTGGCGTAGTTATTAGCGCATCCCACAACCCATATTACGACAACGGGATTAAGTTTTTTGGTCGTAGCGGGGCTAAACTGGGTAGCGCGCAGCAGCAGGCTATTGAAGAAAAGCTCCAGTATGCGCTGGAAAATGGTATTGAATGCGTTGACTCTGAGCGTTTAGGCAAAGCTCGAAGAGTTGAAGATGCCGCTGGTCGTTATATCGAGTTTTGTAAAGGTGCCTTTTCGAGCGAGCTTAGTTTAGAAGGCCTAACAATTGTTGTCGATAGTGCCAACGGTGCTGCTTATAAAGTCGCACCTAGTGTATTTGAGGAACTGGGCGCAAAAGTAATTAATATCGCCAATACGCCGAATGGCATAAATATTAACAATGATTGCGGTGCAACTTCCCTCAACTCGTTGAGTAAAGCAGTCACGACAAATAAAGCTGATCTAGGCATAGCCGTTGATGGCGACGCCGATAGAATCATGTTTGTTGACTCTCAAGGTGAAGTGGTTGATGGAGATGAGATTCTCTTTTTAATGGCTCGTGAAGCTAAGCAAGCTGGCTATAAAGGCGGTGTTGTTGGCACACTAATGAGCAACCTAGGCCTTGAAATAGCGTTAAAAGAACTTGATATTCCGTTTGTTAGAACAAAAGTTGGGGATAGATATGTCGTCGAGAAACTTAAGGAAACTGGTTGGCGAATTGGGGGGGAAACCTCAGGGCATATTCTTAACTTAGATTATACATTTACTGGAGACGCCATTATCGCTGCGCTACAAATTTTAACCGTAGTAGTAAAAAGTGAATACTCCTTAAGTGAACTAAAAGCAGGGATGACAAAGCTTCCTCAGTGTATGGTGAACGTTCGTCATAACGATCTGAATTCAGTGCTTGATTTAGATGTAGTAAAAGATGAGGTCAGTCGCGTAGAAGAGGCTTTAGGTAAGAATGGACGACTTGTTCTTAGAAAGTCTGGAACAGAACCATTAATTCGTGTGATGATAGAAGCTAGAGATAGGGGGCTTGCTTCTGAGTTAGCCAATAGCTTGGCTGAAGTCATCAGAGAAAATTAAAAAGGAATAACTATGAAACGGAAGGGTATAATTTTAGCAGGTGGTTCTGGCACTCGATTGCACCCATTGACGAAAGTCGTGAGCAAGCAACTGATGCCGGTTTACGATAAGCCGATGATATATTATCCCCTAGCTACGCTTATGATGTCTGGGATAAGGGACATTTTAATTATCACAACACCAGAAGAGCAGAGTCGTTTCATTGAGCTTATCGGCGATGGGAGTGAACTGGGAATTAGTGTTCAATACGCAGTTCAGCCTTCACCCGATGGCTTGGCCCAAGCATTTCTTATAGGTGATAGCTTTATTGGTAATGATTGCTGCACGCTTATTCTTGGTGACAATATCTATTATGGACATGATTTAAAGCGCTCTCTGCAGAGCGCCTATAACCAAGAGCAGGGCGCTACTGTATTCGGTTACCATGTCAATGACCCAGAACGCTATGGTGTAGTTAGCTTCGATGATGACTGGAACGCGCTTTCTATTGAAGAGAAGCCTCCTGTTCCCAAATCTAACTACGCAGTTACAGGGCTCTACTACTACGACAACAGAGTTGTTGATTTCGCGAAAGAGGTAAAACCATCACCTCGTGGTGAGCTTGAGATTACCGATCTAAACAATCTTTATCTAAAAGATGGCTCTCTTAAAGTTGAGTTAATGGGACGGGGTTCAGCCTGGCTTGATACGGGCACTCTAGACTCTCTACTTGATGCAGCGAACTTTGTGGGCGCTATAGAGAAACGTCAGGGCTTAAAAGTATGTTGTCCGGAAGAAGTTGCGTTCAGAATGGGGTATATCAACGCTGAGCAGCTAGAAAAGCTGGCGGCTCCACTTAAGAAGAGTGGCTATGGTGATTACCTATTGAAAGTACTTAAAGACAGAGTAAAAGTTTAACCTATATTCAAGTTATAGAAGGTGGCATTGCCACCTTTCTTCTTATATTCATTTGCACGTTAGTACGGAAAGTAAATGCAAGTAATCAAGACAGATATCCCTGACGTTAAAATTATTGAGCCGAAAGTGTTTGGCGATGAGCGCGGCTTCTTTCTAGAAACCTTTCGTACCGATTGGTTTAAAAAAGAATGCGCAGATGTAGACTTTGTTCAAGATAACCATTCTAAATCTCGCCAAGGTATTCTTCGTGGCCTTCATTACCAGATGGAGCAAACCCAAGGTAAGTTAGTACGAGTAGTTAGCGGCGAAGTGTACGATGTAGCCGTAGATATGCGTAAAGACTCACCAACTTATGGTAAATGGGTTGGGGTAATACTTTCTGCTGAGAACAAGCGTCAGCTTTGGGTGCCTGCAGGCTTTGCGCATGGCTTTTATGTCACCAGTGAATCAGCAGAGTTTGTGTACAAGTGTACTGATTACTACCACCCAGAATCTGAAATATCGGTTAAGTATGACGACCCTACGTTGAATATCGACTGGCCTTTAGTAAATGGCGAGAAGCCGTCTTTATCAGGTAAAGATGAAGCGGGTTTGGCATTTGTGGATGCCCCTACGTTTTAATTGGTATTAGATTTTCACTGGCTTTCATTGAGTATTAGCGATTAATGAATATTGTAATTATAGGTAAGTCTGGGCAGCTAGCATTTGAGCTTTCTCGTGAACTAGAAAATAACGAACACGACGTGACGTTTTTAGGGCGTGATGATATTGATATTACGAGTAGCGATAGCATTGACGCTACGTTAGCGCCGTTATCAATTGATGTGTTGATTAATGTGTCTGCGTATACGGCTGTTGATAAGGCGGAACAAGATACAGAAACATGCAACGCCATTAACGTGCTTGCCGTTAAAAATTTGGCTGATTTCTGTAAAACTAATGGCGCCTTCATGGTGCATGTGTCTACCGACTATGTGTTCAATGGTCACAAAGGCTCGCCGTATTTAACTGACGACCCTATTGAACCGCAAGGTGCCTACGGCAAGTCGAAAGCTGAAGGCGAAAAAGCACTGTTTGAAATTCTGCCAGAGGCAAGCTGCTTAATCCGCACGGCTTGGGTGTACTCATCACACGGCAACAACTTTGTGAAAACCATGTTGCGCTTAATGGCTGAAAAACCTCAGTTAACGGTAATAGATGACCAGATTGGAACGCCAACGTGGGCTAAGGGTTTGGCCGAAGCGTGTGTCTCGGCCGCCGAAAACAAAACCGTTGGCGTTTATCACTGGACTGACGAAGGCGTCGCAAGCTGGTATGACTTTGCGTTAGCTATTCAAGAGTTAGCTGTTGAGAAAGGTTTGTTGGGTAAGGCTATTCCCATTTTACCTATTCCGTCAAGCCAGTACCCAACGCCTGCAAAACGTCCGCATTACAGCGTATTAGACAAGCAAACCGCACGCGAAGCATTTGCCTCATGTAAGCCTACGCACTGGCGTAAGCAATTAGCCAGCATGCTAGATGAATTGAAAGCGTAAGCGACAAGAACAAGATTATTTTTTTGGTAAAAAGAAAATGAGTAAAACAATTTTAGTAACAGGTGGCGCAGGTTTTATTGGCTCTGCAGTAGTTCGCCATCTTATAAACGATACCGACCATATGGTAGTCAATCTAGACAAGTTAACCTACGCAGGTAACTTAGAGTCGTTAACGTCAGTTTCAGATAGCGAGCGCTACAGCTTTGAGCAAGTTGATATTTGTGATGCTGAAGAAGTAAAGCGTGTTTTCAATACGCACCAGCCAGATATCATTATGCACTTGGCTGCAGAATCTCACGTAGACCGTTCTATCGATGGTCCGGGCGAGTTTATTCAAACCAACGTAGTGGGTACCTATTCATTACTTGAGCAAGCAAGAGCCTATTGGTCAGCACTCGAGGACGATAAAAAAGCAGGCTTTAAGTTCCATCATATTTCTACTGATGAAGTATACGGCGACCTTCCTCACCCTGATGAATTTGAGCCAGGAACAGCGCTTCCATTGTTTACTGAAACAACACCTTATGCACCTAGTTCGCCGTACTCGGCAAGTAAAGCGAGTTCCGACCAGTTAGTGCGTTCGTGGCTTCGAACGTACAAGCTACCCACACTAGTCACAAACTGTTCGAATAACTACGGCCCGTATCACTTCCCAGAGAAGCTGATTCCGTTGGTTATTCTAAATGCGCTTGCTGGTAAGCCGTTGCCTGTGTATGGCAAGGGGAACCAAATTCGTGACTGGTTGTATGTTGAGGACCATGCACGTGCATTGGTCGTAGTTGCCCTAAACGGTGAGATAGGTGAGACCTATAATATTGGCGGGCATAACGAAAAGCCGAACATAGAAGTGGTGCAAACCATTTGCTCAATTTTGGATGAAGTAAAGCCAAAAGATAGCAAATACGCTGAGCAAATTACTTACGTACAAGACCGCCCAGGCCACGACATGCGCTATGCCATTGATGCCAGTAAAATTGAGCGTGAGCTCGGCTGGAAGCCACAGGAAACGTTCGAAAGCGGTATTCGTAAAACCGTAGAGTGGTATTTAGCAAACGAAGGCTGGTGGAAAGCGGTATTAGATGGCAGCTATCAAGGTGAACGCTTGGGTACGGCTAGTTAATACCCATACACGTTTACAAGTGTTAAACTAGAAAGCCGCTTTTATATAAAGCGGCTTTCTTAATTTAAAAGGCTCTACACTGTTTACATGAAAAAGCTAGTTATGCGTTCTGTGCGCGCAGCCCTCCAACTTATTCCTAAAAACTTGAAAGACAAGTTAAAACAAAACGAACGTTTAACCGGTTTGTATGTGAGGTCGGTAAGAAAGTCTGGTTTATTTTTCGATGCTCCAACGCCCAAACAAACTCAGGCTTTATACAATCATTGGCTTGATGTAAATGAATCTGCTTTCTCGAATTCAACAGCTAAAATAAGTGGATGGCAAGCAGTGATATTCGGTAGTGACCCCCACGGCGTGACTGAAAAAAATACTAAGGAACTCGGTGCGCAAGCTTGCTTGATAACAGGCGAAATGGATACAGGTGTATTGAACGAGCAAATTTCACTAATGAATGACCAGTTGCCTACACTATTGCTAAATGGTGGTGACCTTGTGGAAAACTCCGCTATCCGTCACTTATTTGAAGCACTAAAAGATAACGACTTAGCTTACTGTGATACTGATGAACTGAATGACAATCGGGTTAAATCATCACCAAGGTTCCTACCAAGTTGGAACCCTGATCTTCAATACTCTACGGCCTATATCAATAGTGGTGTAATGCTTAAAACTGCGTTGCTGAAGTCGCTACAAATTTCAAAGCAAACGTCAATCGCCGAGCTAATTACAGCGCTCTCCTTAACCAAAAAGGACTTGTCGATTAATCATTTGCCGTTGCCGTTGGTGCATCTTTCATTAATAAAAGAGAACGGGCTTACTACGCTTAAACGCGTAAAAAAAATGATAGAAGAGCACACTAGTGCTGTAGTCGACTTAGATGAAAAGTTTAACGTTAATCGACTTTGCTGGCCCAATAAAAATCCATTTGTCAGCTTAATCATTCCAACGAAAAATGGGAAAGCATTGGTTAAAGCGTGCATCGAATCGATTTTAGAAAAAACAACCTACCAAAATTACGAGATACTGCTCATTGATAACGGCTCTGACGAGCAAGAAAGTATTGAGTATTTTAGCTATTTGGATACGCTGGAAAAAGTGAAGGTTCTTAAGTATCCGGCACCTTTTAATTATTCAGCGATCAATAACTTCGGCGTTAAGCATGCTAAAGGTTCCATTCTTGGGCTAATCAACAATGATATTGAGGTTATATCGCCGGAATGGCTGACATATATGGTTGGTCATGCAGAGCGCGAAGACGTTGGCTGTGTTGGTGCAAAGTTGCTTTATTCTGATACAAGGATACAACACGCTGGTGTGGTTTTAGGCTATGGCGGTGGCGCAGGACACGCGCATAAAAACTTTCCTCGCTTTCATACTGGGTACTTAAAGAGAATTATTGCAACAAATAACTACAGTTCGGTCACGGCAGCTTGTTTATTAGTGAAACGCACACATTTTGATGCCGTAAACGGTTTAAATGAAAAGGACCTTGCAGTGGCCTTTAACGATGTTGACTTTTGCCTTAAGGTTAAAGGCTTAGGTGTTAATAATGTTTACTGCGCAGAAGCAGAACTCTTCCATCATGAATCAGTTAGCAGAGGGTTAGACATTTCCCCTGAAAAAGCAGCACGTTTTAATCGGGAGTTAGCGTATTTGCAAACTACATGGAGTACGTTTATTAAAGACGATCCTGCTTACAATCCAAATTTAACGCTAAAGCGCGAGAACTTTTCAATTAAGAGTGCCGTTGAATTGAAGAGAGTGTCCTGAAGCCATAATTGATACACTTCAGCTAAATAAGCGGACCTCTTTTCTTACAAGTTCGCTGTTTTTTGTTTTCGAACACAGAATTCTAGGTGGTGTGATTGTTGCTTCAGTAAATGTAACGCAACAGAGCACTAAAGATTCATATAGGACGTCTTTGTTTTGAGTCGAAATGCACAAGGTCACGAGGAATATATCAATTTAAGCACTTTTATGATGCATTGTTCATGAGATTTTCAAAAAACTCTGGCAATATAGCGCAAGTATTTTAGTAATTGTTTCTATCGTTGATAGTTAATAAGGTTGGAGAAGTTATAAATGGATAGTACGCTAGCAAAGTACAAAATAGCAGTAGCTGGTACGGGTTACGTAGGTTTGTCAAATGCAGTGCTACTTGCACAACACAATGAAGTGAAAGCAGTTGACTTGGTCCCTGAAAAAGTCGAAATGCTGAACAATAAAAAGTCTCCGATTGAAGACAAAGAGATTTCAGAATACTTAACGACAAAAGAGTTAAACCTTGTAGCAACGCTTGATGCGCAAGAAGCGTATAAAGATGCTGATTATGTGGTTATCGCTACGCCTACTGACTACGACCCACAAACCAACTACTTCAATACGGGTAGTGTAGAAGCGGTTATTAAAACAGTAATGGAAATTAACCCTGATGCCGTGATGATAGTAAAGTCTACAGTACCGGTTGGCTTTACTAGAGATGCAAAAGCGCGCTTTGGTTCTGACAACATTATCTTTTCTCCTGAGTTTTTGCGTGAAGGCAAGGCGCTTTACGACAATCTTTACCCTAGCCGTATCATTGTTGGTGAGCGAACTGAGCGAGCTGAGATATTTGCTAAACTGCTTCAGCAAGGTGCAATTAAAGAAGAAATTGATGTGCTATTTACTGATAGTACGGAAGCGGAAGCCATTAAGCTTTTCGCTAACACCTATTTAGCGATGCGTGTTGCTTACTTCAATGAACTTGATAGCTATGCAGAGAGCCATGGATTAGATTCAAAACAAATCATCGAAGGCGTTAGCTTAGATCCTCGCATTGGTAACCACTATAACAACCCAAGCTTTGGTTACGGTGGTTACTGCTTACCAAAAGACACTAAGCAATTACTTGCGAACTATAGTGACGTTCCAAATAACATGATTCAGGCTATTGTTGATGCAAACCGCACGCGCAAGGATTTCATTGCTGATTCAATTGTAAGCCGTAAGCCTAAAATTGTGGGCATCTATCGCCTTATCATGAAGTCGGGTTCGGACAACTTCCGCGCAAGTGCAATTCAAGGCATCATGAAGCGAATTAAAGCGAAAGGTATTGAGGTGGTAGTTTATGAGCCTGTACTTAAAGAAGAAGACTTCTTTAACTCGCGCGTAGTGAACGATTTGGTTGAGTTTAAGAAAATCTCTGACGTTATAGTCGCTAACCGCGTAACAGGCGATATCGAGGACGTACTTGATAAAGTATACAGCCGCGATTTGTTCAACGCTGATTAATTTAAGATTTGTGGGGTCAGAGTAAACCACCTGGCTCTATAAACAAAAAAGGGGCAAAGCTTTTAAGCTCGGCCCCTTTTCAGTTTTATGTGCACATAGTTTTGTTCGTTTACTTGTCTGAGCGCCCATATCTATCTGAGAAACGAACGATGTCGTCTTCGCCAAGATAGGCTCCTGATTGAACTTCAATAAGTTCTAGTGGAATTTTACCCGGGTTTTCTAGGGCGTGCACCGCACCAATAGGAATGTAGACCGACTCATTCTCAGTTAGCATCTGGACTTCCTCACCAATAGTGACGTTAGCTGTGCCTGATACCACAACCCAATGTTCTGCTCTATGATGATGCATTTGAACAGATAACTTTTCGCCTGGCTTTACGGTAATGCGCTTTACTTTAAATCGCTCGCCATTATCAATTGAATCGTAACTTCCCCAAGGTCTAAATACTTCACGATGAAACTCAAACTCTGGGCGCTTCTCAGCTTTAAGCTTGTTTACTACTGTTTTGATATGCTCGGCATCTTTTTTATTTGCCACCATAACAGCGTCTTTTGTTTCAACTACTACTACGTCTTCCAAGCCAATCACCGCAACTAAGCTATGCTCGGTATTTACGTAGCTGTTTTTGGTTCCTTCTAGTAACGTATCGCCAGTTGTGACATTGCCATTTTCGTCTTTGTCACCGGTTTCCCACAAAGATGACCAGCTACCAACATCGGACCAACCCGCATCTAGTGTTACCATGGCGGCTTCTGATGTTTTTTCCATTACTGCATAGTCGATAGAGTCACTTGGACATGAGGCAAAGATTGCTTCGTCTATTCGAACAAAGTCGAGATCTTTTTCTGTTTTCTCGATAGCTTTTTTACAGATTGTGTATATATCTGGTGCGTGAGCTTCAAGCGCTTTTAAGAAGGCACTCGCCTTAAACATGAACATACCGCTATTCCAGAAGTATTCCCCTGAATTAACGTATTCGGTAGCGGTAGGCATATCAGGTTTTTCAACAAACTCACTCACATCGAAGCCAATATTTAGTTTGTTGCCAGCTTTAATATAACCATAGCCCGTATGAGGCTGGGTAGGGACAATACCGAATGTAACTAACTTACCTTGTTCAGCTAAAGCCTGAGCTTCTTTTATCTTCGACTGAAATGCATCGCTATCTTGAATTAAGTGATCAGCCGCCAAAACTAGAAGAATTGGATCGTCGCCTCCTTCCATAGCTTGAAATGCTGCCAGTGCTATAGCTGGAGCTGTATTTCTTCCCACTGGCTCTAAAAGTATATCGCTGTTATCGATACTGATCTGACGCATTTGCTCAGCAACTAGGAAGCGGTGCTCTTCATTACAAATTATAGACGGTGGCAATGATTCGATTCCCTCGAGTCTCAGCACAGTGTCTTGAATCATAGTTTTGTCAGAAGTAAGTGACAAAAATTGTTTAGGTAAAGCAGCACGTGACTTTGGCCATAAGCGGCTTCCAGTACCGCCTGCAAGAATAACTGGCTTCACTAGCGTTCCTTGATTTAATAGTAATATTTCTTTGTTCAGTATACTGGGTTATGTAAGAGATAAAAACATTTCAAAATTATTCACTACATGGAGCATAAGCTGCAGAAGATATAACTATTTTCTTAAATAATTTCTTAATTTTTACGCAGACATGGGGTATCGTCTAGTTCAAAGGCATAATAACTAACCAAAAACAGAATAGGGACGTTCGAAATGAATAAAAGCATTATTGCTATTGCCGTTAGTGCAACTCTTCTTGCTGCCTGTGGCAGCTCCGACGACACCAATGAAGCGCCAATACTTACCGCCGATTCCGCGGTAACACTAAATGGTGACGCTGTTTCCATTGATGTACTTGCTAATGATACCGATCCTGAAGGTGATGCACTGACTGTGTCTGCAGTTGGCACGCCAGATGTGGGTGAAGTCGCTATCATCAATAATGAAATTGTTTATACGCCTACAACGGTTGCGATGGGCGAAGTCAGTTTTTCTTATGACGTAACTGATGGTGAAAACACAGTAAGTTCAACGGTTACTATCACTAATCAACAGTCTGTTTCAATTTCAAGTATTGCAACCGATGCGCCTTTAGCCAATGCAGAAGTGACAGCGCTTGATATAGGCGGAAATGTAATTGCTACTGCGCAGGCCGGCGCGGATGGACGTTTCACGCTTCCTATTACGGTAAGCGCTGCGCCCGGCGATTTAACGCTTAATGCTGTGGGAACGGGAGAGCAAGCTCACGTAACGCTCTCATCGCGAGTAGGTGACTTTATTACGATGCGTAACCTTAGCATCGAAAATAATACCGATGAACTTACGAGCGACCTATTTCCTGCAGGCAAGATAACTCATTTAAGCACGGCAATGGATGTGCTTTATACAGAGTATAAAGAGAACGGCGGAGAGGGGAGCTTTGATACATTCGCAAGTGAAGTAGACTTCGATAAGGTTCTAGGCTTGGCCAGCTTTATTAAAGTCCTTGCTGATAATAGCGAGTTCCCGGTTCCTGAAGGTATGAGCACTTTGTCGTTCTTTACTGGAAGCCTAGTCGATGCGCTAAGCACCATCCGAAAGTATGTTGATAGCATGGGACTGTTAAACGAAGACGGTACGTATGACGAGGCTTATATAGAGGCAATTAATGCTGCCCGAGCAGAAACCCTTGAAGATGAAACGTTACAGCAAAATTATGTAAATGCTGATATTGCGGATGCAGTTTTT
This sequence comes from Alteromonas sp. 5NW40-0090, assembly GCF_057552975.1. Lineage (NCBI taxonomy): Bacteria > Pseudomonadati > Pseudomonadota > Gammaproteobacteria > Alteromonadales > Alteromonadaceae > Alteromonas > Alteromonas sp. 5NW40-0090. The sequence continues at coordinate 10,255 of NZ_BAAJLT010000014.1, read as the reverse complement.
GCGACTTACTACCACTCAGAGCAGCAAGCTGGCAAGGGCATGACAGCGTATACGTTCAACGTAGACGGTAGCGGCGCAAAAACGTCTGCGGAAAATGCATTCAATATTTATTCGGATGAATTTGAGTGGAGTGTTGTAGACGGAAACCTAGTTATTGACCAGCTTGATCAGTCGCTCAGTGCAAACTTTGTGTTTCTTGATGAAGAAATTTATAGTCGGTTTGATGAACAAACAGTCTACGAGATATCTGATTATGCCTATGAGTATGACATTCGATATTGGGAAACGGAGCGAACCGTAACAACCGAACGTATGGACTTGCTAACACAGGCTGGCGGGCACGCACTTGCTGTGTTAACAACTACTACTGAGCTTTCCCTCACACCGATGGATGACATTCAAGATAAACCTACGTTTACTACCACGTACGAAACTACCAGTAATGTTAAGTACAGCAACACTACTGCATCTACGTTTACCGTAACCGAAGAGGATTTGCTAGCATCACCTTGGGTGTTTGCTTATCAGGGAAGTTACACGTTTGATAAAGAGTACTTAAATGAAGACGAGCGTACCGAGGTTGGTATTTTAAACGACCAGTTTACATTCAAAGAAGATAATACTTTCGTGTCTCTCGTTTATGATGCGCAAGGTACATGGCAGTTAAATGATGGTGTTATCGAAATTGAATTGGAAGGAATGTCATTTTCAGTTACACCATTCAAAGCGCAGAATGATTTTGTGCTGGCGCTTTATGAGTTAGATAACGATGGTGTAGCTATTAAATATACTGGTGATATGCACGCCATAGACTATGCGTTGGCCGAAGATTTCAGCATAGAGAGTTCATTGCCCAACATCTGGATGTTTTCTTATAACGAAGCACTATTCGTAGACGGAACTCCATTGTTCGACGATGTATTTGGCTATTACTTTGAACCTGACGGTACCGCAGGCAGAGTCTATTCTGCTTTTGAAGAGTCATATTTTGTAGGAGATGGTGAGCTTTATAACTTCCAGTGGACTATGGATAGCAACGAGGTCAACATCGTCGGGTTACGCGAGAATAATGCGTTTGTTTTCAACAGAGAATATACCTGGAAATTATTGGGCTCTAAGCAAGAAGGTATTGTTGCAACACTTGAAATGCAATCTAACAAAGTAGATTACACAGATGACTTTAACGAAAATCTTGTGTTTAACATTCTTCCTCGTTTAAGTTTCACCTTTAAATTGAATCTAGAAGAGCAATACCCTGAATTTTGGGAAAATACAGACGTAGGTAGCTTGAATACGCCTGACATTTCTGTGTCTTTTTCTTCGAAGTTGATTACTCGATAGTTTAGCTAAGCAATGGCGCTAGCTCACCAAAGCTAGCGCTAACATATTTAGATTACCAAAATACCCACGCAACTATCAGTTTAAAGCGTTAATCAATCTAACCCCGTAAGCGTGAAAGTGTTCATCCACCATTTTAAAAACGGTTATCGACTAAAATTTTTTTCGTTACAAGCCATACATATCTTTTGTCCCTACTGTGTCCCATATCGCTGTATTGTGCTTATCATCAAAGAGCTTTCACAAAAAACTTCCCAAACATCAAAAATCAAAATAAAATCCGCGCCAATTCAACCCCTGCCATTAAGCCTCAAGCTTACTCACACCCGGCGGGGAAGAGGCATGCTTTAAAATATTAAGTCAGAGTACATTTCTGCCTCCAGTGCTATCTGTTCACTGGTTACTAAAACCAGTAAACAAAGTGTTGAGTTCATGCTACCTACCGTTTAACACAGCGTGAACCTCGTTTCGTTTTAGTTTGCTTTTATTAGCGGAGTCGTTATGAATAGGCTGCGTGAGCTTTCCAGCCAAGTGATGGATGTTTACCAATCTCTTTCTCAAGAGTTCAGCGCATTTCAATCAAGTCAGTCATTAAGCTGTGTTGAGAAATGCGGCGCATGTTGCAATAAACCCGATATTGAAGTGTCGCCTTTAGAAATGCTGCCATTTGCCTTGCATTTGTTTGACACAGGGCAAGCCGAACAAGTATTCGATGAACTTCAAAGTTATAGCGGTTTTGCATGCAAGCAATATCAACGTTTGAGTTTAGACGGTACAGAAGGTTATTGCGGAATTTACGAATACCGCCCCGGGATTTGTCGTATGTTTGGTGCGGCAGGCTATAAAACAAAGTCAGGCGAAGCAACGCTTTCGGTATGCAAACCAATAAAGCAAGCTGTACCTGAAAAATATGCGGCTGCGCTTATCGCTATACAGCCAGCATGGGGTCAGAGTAACAACTCTGACCCCATGTCTATATCAAACAGCAAACCACCAATGATTGCTGAAGGTAGACAAAAGCTGGCGCAACTGGATTACGAGTTAGGCGATAAGCTTATGCCTATAAATGATGCGCTACGCTACATATTAGAAAAAATACTCACGCTAAGTTTCTACTCGCAAAACATAAATGATGGCGTTGCAGCGTAACATGCAGTAAGCATTGGGGTCAGAGTCATGACTCTGACCCCAGTGCTCCACTGACTCCAACAACTTCATTGCTGAACTTTGAGCCTGATTTTTTAGGTACAGGATTGTACTCCGCAAAAGTCCACTTATCATCGATAAGTAATAACGACTAATCGGAGCTATAGTATGGCAAGAAGGAGAAGGATTTCCCCAGCAGGTTTCCCTGTACATGTTATTCAACGCGGCAATAATCGTTCTAATTGCTTTCTAAGTGAAACGGACTTTATTGCTTACGTAAAATGGCTCAATGTCTACGCGAAAAAGTTTAATATACATATACATGCCTGGGTATTGATGACAAATCATGTGCATTTACTTTGCACACCTCAAGAAGATAATAGGGGGGTAAGTGCAATGATGCAGTCAATCGGTCGAATGTATGTAAGAAGATTTAATGCAAAATATGATCGTACCGGAACATTATGGGAAGGGCGTTTTCGATCCTGTGTAGTGGATTCAGAGAAATACCTAATGATTGTGTCACGCTACATTGAGCTCAATCCAGTAAGAGCTGGCCTGGCGAAACACCCAGCTAATTATAAGTGGTCAAGCTATCATCGCAATGCACGTGGTGTTCACACCTCATTATGCACTGAGCACCCAATATATACATCATTAGGCACAGATCCTGAAGCACGGCAAAAGTCTTACAGCGCACTTTTTCATGACGAACTTTCAAATAAAGATATAGAGCGTATTCGAACATACAGTCAAATAGGTAAGGCGCTTGGCTCAGAACAGTTTAAAACGCGACTATATGAAGCATTGGGGTCAGAGTCCCGACTCTGACCCCATAACTCAGAGCGTCACGCTAAAATTTCGCGAGCCGATCCCACGATTGCCTCACTAATTGTGTAGTCGGCACGGCTTTTACCAGTAATGGCGTAGTATCTTTCATTAAGGGTATTGGCGTTACCAATACAGTGCACGCCATACTGTTCTTCAACGTGCTTCGAAATAGCAGAAGGTGCGCAGAATACGCCGAAGTCCTCGCTGCCGAATAACTTCAGCAGCGCGGTATCATCGAACTCGGCAACAATTTTGGGGTAAAGCTGCTCGGTTTCAAGCCAGCTCGTCAGCGCTTGTCGTATTCCAGAGGTATTACCTTGAATAAGCAGCGGCATTTGATTCAAACAGTCGGGGAACTGTAAACCTTCTCCCAGGGGGGATTTAGCAAAAAAGCTCAAAGAACTTTCCCCTAGGAAAAAGCTATTTGCACTAATTTGTGTGCCAGGCGCAATACCTCTGTCTGCCACGATAAAGTCAATAGCGTTAATGGCGAGTTCCTTTAATAAACCATCAAAGCTATCTTCCTTAATGACGTACTTCACCTGCGAGAATTTGCGCATGGTATCGTGCACAAAATCGTAAAAAAGCACTTTTGGAATGCCATTTGTAATACCTATGACGAATTCTTTCGTATTCACTTCATCGTTATTGTTAAGTATTTCAGCCAGTTGGTTACCCTTGTGAAATATTTCACTGGCATACTGATAACTTACTTTACCCCGTGCGTTTAGGTACAGCCGTTTGTTTATTCTGTCGAATAACGAATAGCCCAGCTGACTTTCAAATGTGCTGAGTTGCCCGCTTACCGTTTGCGGGGTAACGTGGAGTAACTTAGCGGCTTTGGCAATGCTGCCTTCGCGGGCCACAAGATAAAAATAATAGAGGTGATGGTAGTTTAGGTGATGCATACTTAATTAAGACGCTAAATACTATTAAATAATAGAGCGGCGATAAAAAGTACTCTGACCCCATTATTCATAATAACAATTATTTTCGATGAACTATTAAGAATATAACAGATTTATTCTAACTAACCATTGAAATACACTATAAGTGTTGTTTCATAGATTCGGTAAACAACGCGTGACTGATTTTTCCAAGCTAGCGGTATATTGAAGACATAACTATGGCTAAACCAATAGATTTACGTAAAACGCGAAAAACACTTTTTTCGTTACTAAGACCTGAGGCTGGCTTTTTTTGGGTTGCTATCGCTTATGGCGTGGCAATCAGTTTGATGACACTGGCAGTACCTATTGCCGTACAAACGCTAATTAATAGTATCGCCAATATTGGCTCTACCCGAGCAGTCATCATACTGGCCGTCATTCTTTTCCTTACTCTGTTTATATCAGGTGTATTCAGCGCCCTTCGTATGCGCGTTATGGAATTTTATGAGCGTAAGGTTTACGCGCGTCTTACCGCCGACTTAGGGCTTAAAACCATCCTTGCCCCGCATAGTTTTTTTGAAGGTCGCCAGAACGTGAGCATTACGCAGCGTTATTTCGACATTATGACGTTTCAAAAGAATATGCCTTCTCTCATGATCGACGGTTTCGCATTGGTATTACAAATGCTGGTGGGCTTCACTTTGGTATCCTTTTACCACCCGGCGTTGTTCGCGTTTAACGTAGTGCTTTTACTTACCATGTATGCGGTATGGAAAATTTGGGGCCGCGGCGCTAAGCGTACCGCCATTGAACTTTCTCACGCTAAATATGATTCAGCGAAATGGCTACACGATATTGCCATCGCTCATGAGTTTTTCAAATCTGCCGATCATGTCGAATACGCCGGCCGCAGCACCGAAGGCTACATAAGCAACTACGTTAAGAAACACAAAAGCCACTTCCACTACACCTTCTCGCAGGTGGTTATGTTCCTACTGATGTATGCCGTAGCAAGTGCGTCATTATTAGGTATAGGTGGTGTGCTTGTTGTACAAGGCGAGCTGTCTATTGGTCAGCTTGTTGCAGCTGAGCTTGTTATGTCAGCCGTATTCTTCGGTTTGTCGCGTTTCACTCAGTACCTTAAATTATATTATGAACTGTACGGTGCCGCCGAGAAGTTGGGGGGGGCTTTGGCTATGCCTCAAGAAGAGCTCAATGCTTCGGAGCATATACCGGCATCGTCTAAACTCGTTTTTAACGATGTAGAGTTAAAACATGGTAATGATTCCTGCAACCTTAATGTGGTGTTTGAACCAGGCACGAAATACTTTGTTACCACTGACAAAAGCTGGGTTCAAAAGCAATTACTTGGTTTGTTAAAGCAATACGACCGCGTTAAGTCAGGCGATATATTGTTGGGGGAGCTTAGCCTAAACGACTACGACACTCATGAACTAAGGCAAGCCGTCACTATCTTAGATCGCTCTTTAATTATTGAAGTATCTATAGAGCGCTATCTAAAACTAGCTCATCCACAGGCTACCATAGCCGATATTCGAGCTGCGCTTGAGGAAGTGGAAATGGCGAAAGTTATCGATAGCTTGCCTGAAGGTTTGCAAACTAAAGTGTCGGTATTAGGTGCGCCTTTGCAGCCGCTTGAGTTCTTACTGCTTAAACTGGCCGCCGCCATTATTGGGAAACCCAAACTTCTTATATTAAACCAGCACTTTGATGCTATACCCACAGAGCTGCGGGCACGATTGCTTAGACGCTTAAGCAAATACGACTTTACTGTAATGTATTTTACCAATATGCCAATACCAGATTGCTTCGAGGGTGTATTGCACTTACACGACAATGCCACCGCCATGTTAAATGAATATACAAACGGTGAGTCGCCGGTTGCCAGCGTAAAAGAAAGTACTAGTGCTATGAATGCCCAGACCAATAGCGCACCAAAGGCTGATGTAAAAAAGAACGATGTGAAAAATAACAAGGAGGACAAGTAAGTGAATAACGCAGAACGTCGCTTTTTAGATAACATTACGTCTTTGCCTGCTTTGAAAGTACCTAAGCTACATCGCGTTATTACTGGTGTAATAATTTTCTTGGTGCTGGCCGCTGGTTTAATACTGTACTTCACCCCTTGGATCCAAACCGCCTACGGCACAGGTATGGTTGACTCACTCGACCCGAAAGACAGAACTCAGCCTATCAATGCCCTTGTCGACGGGCAGGTTAAAAAGTGGCATGTGAGAGAAGGTCAGCAGGTAAAAGCGGGCGAGCCCATCGTCACGCTAATTGATATCGATGCTCAGCGTCTTGAAAAGCTTCAGTCTCAGCTTTCTGCTGCAAATTTGAAAAACCAAGCCAACGAAACCGCGGTAAGAAATGCCGAAAACAACTTGGCGAGGCAAAAGTCACTGCAGGAGCAGGGGCTGGTGTCACGTAAAGAAGTGGAACAAGCCGAAATTAAAGTACAGGAACTAAGGGCAAAAGCTGCAGCGTCGGTATCTGAAATAAACGAAGTAAGTATGACGTTGTCTCGCCAATCTACCCAGACTAAGTTTGCGCCGGTAGACGGCACAGTGGTGCGTTTGCTGTCGGGGGGCGTGTCTACCTTCGTTAAATCAGGTGATATTCTAGGTCAGTTCATTCCTGCCGATGCCAAGCGTAGTGTACGGGTAACGGTAAGAGGTCTAGACGCACCGCTAGTAAAACCTGGCGCGAAGGCACGCCTGCAGTTTGATGGTTGGCCGGTTTTCCAGTTTAGCGGGTGGCCAGGAAGCGCAATAGGAACCTTTGGCGGTGAAGTGGTATATGTAGAGCCGGTCGCCAACGCAACGGGCGATTTTAATGTTTGGATAAAGCCTGACGAGTCAGATATTCCATGGCCAGCTGAAAGCTCTGCTCGCCTAGGTAGCCGGGTCAAAGCATGGGTACTATTAGAAGAAGTACGTTTAGGTTATGAAATGTGGCGACAGTTAAATAACTTCCCACCGCTACCTACACAGCAGCCATCTTCAGGTGGAGCGAAGGGCTCAGGAGCATCAATATGGTAATGCGCAGATTGTTTTTTACTGCAATTGCTTTAGTTACCCACATGGGCGGGAGTGCATCTGACGCATTTTCGCAGACGCAAAATAGCCACCAAGTGCAAACTCAAAGTGCTAGACAGGCGCCAACTATTGAAGCGTTGATTAATAGTATGGTGAATTATCACCCGTACGTGCTGGCAATTAACGAAGGAAACTATCAAGCGGCTGCTGAGCTTGAAATAGCAAGAAGCAGTTTCGACCCCTTCATTGAACAGAAAACGAAAAGCCGGGTATCGGGTTACTACGATGGGACGAACCTCACGCAACGTTTTACAAACCCTATTGAAGATTTTAACGGGGCAGTATTTGGTGAGTACCGTATAGCAGGTGGAGACTTTCCAAGTTATGAGGGTGATTACGATACGCTTTCGGGCGGCGAAGCAAGCGTGGGTATTGCTATGTCGCTGTTACAAAATCGAGAGATAGATAAGCGTAGGACTGAATTGCGTAATGCAGGGCTGGCTACGTCCCAGTGGCAGGCATTAGCCACAAGCTTGATTAACGACTTTGTCTACAAAGGCGTAAGTGAATATATTGCGTGGTACGAAAGTGCATCACAAATTCAAGCGGTTACCGAATTACTCAATACGGCGTCTGAACGTGAAAAAGCGTTGGTTACTCGAGTGGAGAAGGGCGACTTAGCCAGTATTGTGCTTACGGAGTTTAAAGCCAATTTGCTTCAACAGCGCTTAACGCTGGCCGAACTTAAACAAAAGCGCGACATGCACGCGCAAATGCTATCTTTTTACTGGCGTTCACCCAGTGGCGATATGTTAGCAATTAATAGTGAGCAGCCGCCTAGTGAAATAAGCTGGCCCTACTGGGTTGGCAACGGACAACTGGTATCACTTCGCAATGCGCTGCATAACCACCCTGAATTAGACGTAATGAAGTTGGAACAGCAGGTGGTACAAAATAAGGTTGCGCTTGCTGACAATGCATTATTACCAAAGCTTGATCTTACCGCGTCTATTGCTAGAGATGTGGGGGCGGGCTCGGAAACGCTTGAGGGTACAGAAACGAAAGTAGGCTTGTCGTTTTCTTATCCATTGGGCAACAGAAAGGCGAAAGCAGAGCGTGCTCAACTTCAGTCAAAGCAAAGGGAGCTTGCACACAAGCTAACATCCACACAGCAAGCTATTGAACAACGGTTCGAACAAGCCTTAGTGTACTGGTCGCAAGCAAAAGATATTGTGGCATTGCAAAGCGAAAATGCGGCATTAGCAAAAACGTTGTCTAAAGTAGAAAGAACGCGCTTTGACGCAGGTGATAGCGATATGTTTGTATTGAACGCGCGAGCTCAGAACGAAATTAAGGCGAAGATCAAAGAGATTAAAGCTAAGGTCGACTTACTAAAAGCAGAGCTTATGCTTTATAGAGAAGCCGCTATGCTATATTCATTCGAAAGTTAAAGGTTGTTATTAACACAGATTTTTTATGAAAAGTGGAGGGCGAACTCCGCTTGCCATGACTAATAGAGTGATATAAAAAAACGGCGTACTGAGCTAATCAATACGCCGTTATTTATAAACTTAGTTTTTAGGGCTTAATTACCTAATGCACTATTAACGTCGTCCTCGCTCAGTCCGGCAGACATAGCGTACTCTTTTAACTTATCTTGAGAGACGCCTGCGTGTTGTGCAGTATTTAATATACGCATTACTTGTTCACGCTGCTGGGCCGACTCTCTTACAGCTGTTTCAACTACCGTTTCCGCTTCGTTAGGAAATACGGCTAAAAGTGCGTCTACTACATATTCGCCAACAAAAGGTACTGCATTTAGCGCACTAGTCATAATATCGACGATTTTGTTTGGATGCTCTTTAGATAATGTTTGTACAATACTATCTGCCGCATCGGGTTGAGTTAATACAGCTACGCGCACAATCTCATCTAATTCTTCAGGTGTGGACACGGCCGCTGCCTGTACCACAAAGTCAACATAAGTAGGCTCTGCTTTAATGGCTAATTGTACGATGTTAGGGCAGCTACTCACTTCCTTCTCTATAGCCAGCTGAACAATTTCTTCTGTTGAGGAAGGCTGCGCCGAAATGGCTGCAAAGATTATTTCTCGGTATTTGTCAGGATAAGTATCTAGTGCAATGTCTACGATAGACACTATTTCCTGTGGGTAGTGACCAGCAATAGAACTAATTGCACGTCCTACAGACATGGTTTGATCAACTTGACGTTTTAGAAAGGCTGTTTGAAAGCGATTCGACTCTTCAACGGATTTTTCTACGCTCGCTGAAGTGGATGGCTGAATAACTTCATCAGAAGAAGTGTCTTGCGCCATTGCCACGTGACTAACTTGAGAAGCTAGTAGTGCTGCTGATAGCAATGTAAGAGTTCGTAACATAAACCCACCTTTATAATTATTGCGTAGTCAATTTCTGACACCACCAGTATTAATACATTTATAAAGAACACAAAGCATAGGTCTTTTACGCTTATATACATTCTTATACGTATTCCTTTACGCAAGCCTTAATATCTATCGCTAATATTAAGCATTTGTATAATAACGGCAGGATCAAATACTACTTTAAGAACTACTACTTTATAGGATCTGAATTCCCATCCTATTAGTAATTAGTCCATATTGTCTACTAATTATCACATTTGAATGAAAAATAGACGGTTAGTTCAGTTTTTTCATCTTTTTTAAAATAAGTGTTGACGTGAGCGCTCATTTCCCTAAAATGCGCATCCGCTTCGGGGGAAAAGCAAAACAGCAACCCTCTTGAAGTAAGTCTCTACTACCTTTATAGGCCAGTAAAGACGGGAGTTTAGAAGAAACGCTTCAGAAAATAAATTTTCAAAAAGTGTTGACAATAAAAACTTCCAGTGTATAATGCGCACCTCACTCGAACAGGGTGAGTCACTAAGAAGCAACGGCTTCTAGTGAATGTTCTTTAAAAATTTAGACAAGACAATCTGTGTGGGCACTCA
>NZ_BAAJLT010000013.1:0-192988 GCF_057552975.1 Alteromonas sp. 5NW40-0090 | reverse complement strand
TACTCTTGAGTAAAAATTAGCCCAACTGACATTTTAACGCTATAATGTTTTAATGTTACATAAATGGAGGCTTATTAATGAGTACTTTATCAAAACGATCAACTGTCTACTTCGAGCCAGCAATTCATAATGCTTTGAAACTGCGGGCGGCATCATCAGATACCTCAATATCAGAACTGATTGATGAAGCAGTAAGACTCCTTATGAAAGAAGATCAAGAAGATTTGGCTGCGGTAAGACAAAGGGCCAAAGAGCCCGAAATCTCCTATGAGGACTTGCTAAACACTTTGGAAGCTGATGGAAAAATATAGCGTCACTTTCAAGAAGTCAGTAGCAAAAGATTTTAGGGCAATTCCCAAGTCGGACGTTAAAAAGATCCTCGCCAAAATTGACTTATTAGCTGAAAACCCGCGAGGGGATGGAGCAATTAAACTTAGTGGACTCGACTTGTATCGTATCCGGCAAGGTCTTTATAGAATAATTTATGAAATCCGAGAAAACGAGCTTGTAGTACAGGTGATAAAAGTCGGGCATCGCTCCGATGTTTATAAACGTACCTAACAACCCAATCAACACTCTCACTTCGTTCGCTGGGACGCATACACGCGGGGCGGCTGCGTCATTATGCCCCACGTGCCTGCGCCCGTTATTGGAAAGTTATGCGCCAAAGCGTACAGGATTTACATCCATACTTTTATGAAGGATTCTTATGATCAGAATTTCCTGACTGTCCGTTTGTTTGTAGAAAATCACATGGCAACCTTGAGGAAATTTTCTGTATCCATCTCTTATTTCGTCGCAGCTTTTACCAATATCAGGATTTTCAGACAACATCCAAAATGAATCGTCGAATTGTTTAAGATATACATTACGCTGTTCTCGGCCCCATTTCCGTTGCGTAAACAATGCGATATCTTTTAGATCTGATTTTGCTAGTACAGTTAATTTAAACGGTTTCACTCTTTTAATTCACCGTCTAGTTCTGATATCAGATGCTCAAGGTCGTATTCAGCTTCGCCGCTTTCTTCACCTGCTACAAGTAATTGACGCAGAGTGTTTAATTTGGTTTCCTGTGTTTCTAGCAAGCGAAGAGCTGAACGAATCACCTCACTTGCTGAACCATACCGACCAGTTTGAATTTGGCTAGCAATAAAGCCATCAAAATGGTCTCCAAGGGTAATGCTGGTGTTTTTAGCCATCTGGTTTCTCCAAGTACCAATATATACCTAATTATGGTACACGTGCATTGTAAGTCAATAGCGCATAACAATCACATTAAGCCGCTCGCTGGCTCGCTGGGACAGTAACACATGGGCTCTGTCGCTTCGCTCCAAATTTTAGCCCACATGTTATTGCCCCTAAGCGGGGTGTTATGCACTTAAGGATGAGACAAATGAGTGTCAAAGCTAAGTTACTTCTGCTTGTGATTTTATTTACCTTCAAATCATATGCGGGAACATCAATAAAAATTCACGCGATCCACAAAGAAACATTTGCATGTACTGAGCATTGGGATGGCCAATTTAAATATGCTGGTGATGCACTAGGAACAGACTGTGTTATTGGGGGGTGGTATGAAGATGATAAAAGACTATTTCAACGTTCCTTCACAAACAATGGCTTTGAAAATGAAGATTGGTTTGGTTTTAAAAAGAATGTGCTTGCACCATGTGATTGCACAGTTACAAAAATCCACATAAATCCAATTACGAATCAACCAGGCGTAATGACCCCAGGAAGGGCAAGCTCTATAACTTTCAAAACTAAAGAAGGGTTATCGGTATTACTAGCCCATGTACGTGATTTAGCAGTAAAGGAAGGTGAAACAGTCAAACGTGGTACTGTCGTTGCGAAAGTCGGTAATAATGGATACAGCCGAAACCCCCATATTCATATTGGAGCATGGGATGAAGAAGGCAAACCTATTCAAATTCAGTTTGATCAAAGTACATTGGCGTTGATTGACCGCGAGTAAGTGCATAACAAACGGATTAACACTCGCTGCGCTCGCTAGGGAAAAAACACGTAGGCTCCCTGCGCTTCGCTTGGTATTGTAGCCTACGTATTTTTGCCCGTTATGCGGGCCGTTATGTCTCAGAAGGAATTGATAAATGCGGTTAATTTTTTTATTACTTCTATTAGTCAATTTTGGCTGTCTTGCCTCATCCTGTATAGTAACCGATGAAATGCGCGAACAGTTCAATTCCAAACATGTCGAAGATGTTGCTATTGATAAAACCTTAGAGGTTCAAACTTCTCTGTAACTATTAAATTACCAGAGAGCATTGAAGGTCAAAGTTCTTATTCAGTGCGGCTGGTATCAGACAGCCTTGTAAAACCAACATTCATCTTCCCTCTAGACTTGTATGAAGAAGATAACCAAACAAAGGCATGGTATGAAATAGATGCGGGGCTTGTGAGAAAGCACTTCATAGTGGTCAGCTTAAATGACTATTGTGCGCCGAGCATATTCAAGGAAGTTTTTTACCAATGAGACATAACAAAAAAATTAAGTTCGCCCGCTGCGCGGGTTGGGACGCAAACATGTGGGCTGCTCACTTTGCTCGGATTTTAGCCCACATGCCTGCGCCCCTTATTTAAAAGTTATACGCAATTGATCAGAATAACTTTTTAACATCGCGATAAAAGTTTTCATGAGAGCCAAGTGCTATCAATTCAAGTATTACAGTGCCATCCTCGTAGCTGTAACCAAGTAAAGTTAACTGCTTGACCATCTTGAATTTGTACACACGAAGAAAGGCTAAGTCGCCTTTTTTCTGCTCACCTAGCAGAGGATCGACCATTAGTTCCTTAACAGCTTTATCCAAGTCTTTTTTCTGATTCTGATGTAACTTCTTTACTGCTCTCTTAAAATTAGCTGTCTGTAAAACACTGGTAGTCTTAGCCAAAGTCGTAAGGCTCCAATTTTCCAGCCTCTTTTTCAGCTTTGGAGATAATTGCCTGTTTTACGAATTCGTAAGGCAAATCTGGGTTATCTTCCATCATTTCACCTATCTTAGCCCAATGCTCTATCTGTTTTGGCATAGTTCGGTTTAGTGCTTTGCCCATAATTGTAGCTTTCTCAACTAGATCTTGGTCTAGTCTTACGCTTGCGGTTGCCATAATATGTCTCCTAATTATTTGTCATCACATTGTAGCAATGCGCTACAGGTGTGGCAAATTGCGTATAACAAACGCATTAAATCGCTCGTAAGCTCGCTGGGACGCTAACACATGGGCAGCGTCACTTCGTTCCTAATTTTAGCCCATGTGTTATCGCCCTTTATGAGGGTGTTATAAGCCAAAGGTTAATGCATGACACCTGTGTACATAGTTGCTGTTCTAATTGGAATACATATTGTGTGGGCATTTTTGAACATGGTTGCCTTCAAAGACACTTTTTTCATCAAGAGTTATACCAAGTACTTATTGGGGCTTTTAAATTGGCTAGTTCCGTTAGTAGGCCCAGTAATCGTTCACTTTTGTATAAGAAGCTCATATGCGGCCGGTAACGGAGGTACTCCTGTTGAAGATAGTACTGGGAGTAGTAATCTGTATTCTGGGAACGAAGGCTCTGGATGTAGCGGGAGCGCAGATTAATAACCTTTAGAATGAGGATGTATTAACATTGGCTTATAACAAACAAATTATGGCACTCGCTATCGCTCGTTGGGACGCTAACACGCAGGGCGGCTTCGCCATTATTGCACACGTGTTTGCGCCCCATATTTGGAAGTTAGGTGAATAACCATCTGGTAGTTTCTGTCTACAATTAAAGGATTAATTTATGAAAACATTTACATTGATATTAGTTTTACTATTAGCTTTGGGGAGTTTAAATGTAAAAGCTTCAATTATAACTATTGAAGTAAGCTCTATTATTGAATCTAACTATACGTTATACGCTGATGCAAGTTCGCTTTCAAAGCCGGAAGGTGTATACCCGGAATTTGTGCTTGGAGATTCATTTACAACAAAATATTCGTTCGAGATGGGAGCCAAATCAAATTGTACAGGAACTACTTTAATCACATGTTCTTTTCTTACTGGTGCTTCAATAGAATTTTTTGGGAACAATAATAATTCAGGCGTGTTTAATTACTCCACGTTAAATTCAAATTTTCGACCTGACTTTATACAAGATAACTCACCTTTCCTTGATAATTATTTTAATTGGAACCATGAAGTAAACAGCTCTACGGGCTTTTTAGCTGACTATTTATATAGTCATGCAAGTTCATCTTTCGGTGGCTGGGCTCTAGACCTATCAAATATTCAAACAGGTGAAACCACTCTTGGTTCAATGTTTGACAATGCTAACTTAGATCCTTCTTTTTGGACGCAAGGGGTCGGGTTAAGTTTTTATAATAATATCAATGGTGAAATAGGTATCATTGGAACGAGTGCTTTAGGTGGGGTAAGTTTAAATATAATAAACAAAGTACCAGAACCTTCTTCTTTAGCTTTGTTATTGTTGGGTGGGGTATTTTTTCTATCTAAAAGAGCTAAATTTGAGAGAAAGTTTAAATTCACCTAACAAGCCACTCAAGCAGGACAAAAAACAGTTGGTTTTGCTCCTGCGTCGCTAATTTTAACCAACTATTTTTTGCCTCTTAGTGGGGCGTTATATTGCAAGGACGATTTAGCTTGGTAAAAAAAGTTTCACTACTAATTCAAACCGCATCGCTTGTAACGATGCTGATCATGCTTTTTTAGATATTGAGTTCTACTCCTTGCTCAGCGTCTACTGTTTTTTAGTTATTTGGTGTATTGATAAAGTAGTTCTCTTCTCACTCAAAGAAGAGTTTGGCATTGCCAATCAACTAAAAATTAAAGCAGACGCGCCGCCAGCTGTAAGGATTGCAGGGGTAAGCTTCGTATCTGTTATTCTAGTGTTCAGCCTCAAAGAGCTTTTTGAGCATGTTGCAATATGACAAATCAATCAACACACTCACTACGCTCGCTGGGACGCATACACGCAGGGCGGTTTCGCCATTATGCCCCATATGCCTGCGCCCCCTTATTTAAAAGTTATATGCTTTTCAGGAAGCTCATCAATAAGGAATTTTATGAACCTAAACGCTACATTTTGGGGACAAGCACTCTTCACCCTCGCTTTAGTTGTAATTTTTTTTACCATCAAATTTGCTAAAGGAAAGGCTGACAATATCGGGTTGGTTGCCATTTATGCCTTCTTGCTCAACTTCTTGATTCCGCCTGTTGGATGGTTCTATTGTTACCGATGGGCAAACAAGTAATCACCTAAAACAAATATCATCCTCTATGTAGCTAGGATTTGTTTTTATTAGAGTGAATGTGTAAAGGGTTTTAAATTGTACGCATATAACAAACCAATCAACACACTCACTGCCTTCGCTGGGACGCATACACGCAGGGCGGTTTTGCCATTATGCCCTACGCCCCTTATTTACAAGTTAAACACCACAAGGAGGCAGCATGTTTCAACTTTTTTGGTCTTTTGTCTTAATTATTTCTCTATCATGCGTATCAGCACAAGGTAATGAAACAACTGTCGATTTGAACGAAAACACAGTAATTTATCACGGTAAATTATCGCCATCAGCAAATCAGAAACTTCTTTCAATTCTGAAAAACGGTAAGAGTAAAGTTGAATGGCTGTCCATAACGCCAGAAGGCGGTGAAATCAATCATGGGATGGATCTTGGCAATATTGTTCATGACTATGACTTGAAGCTTGAGATAAATGAGTATTGTCTCTCATCTTGCGCCAACTACGTTTTTTCTGCGGCAAATCATCACAGGATTTCGAATCACGCAGTTATTGGTTTCCATGGTGGTACAACCGGGATGGAGAAGGAAATAACTTCGTTTATCGATGCTCTTCCTGAGAAAGAGCGGGAATTAACAAAGCAGAACTTAGAAAAATATATGAAGTCAGCTGTAATACGCGAGCGAAACTTCTTCGAAAAAATCGGTGTGGACCAGAAAATAACAACACTAGGACAATCTTCCGAATATAAACAGTTCACCGAGAAAGAAGAGTTTATCGGCTGGTACTATTCACTCGAAGGGCTTGCTACGATGGGCGTTTATAACATTGATGTAGTAAATCCTCCTTGGTCATATCAACATTTAAGTGAGAAAACTAAGTTTTTCAAAGTCAGAGTAGGCGTCATTTAACCAACAAATAAAAAATAATTCGTTGAAATCAATGGATATAGAAACAAGCAGGGGTTAGTCGTCTACATTCGGTGAGCTTGGTGCAGCCCTTATAATTAAAAATCAAAAGATTAGGAGTTCTTTTAATATGAGTTTTTGGCAAATCATTATTTTTATCGTGCTTTTCAGCCTTACACTTCTACCAGCGTTAATTGCCTTAACATCCAAAAAAGCTAATGGCATACACAAGTTAGCATGGGGGCTTATTTCCCTTTTCTTTTCGTGGTTGGGTTTTTTAATCTATTACTTCTTTGCAATTAGAGGTACGAGCAAGCAAAGTGCATAACGATTCATTGTTACGCTCCACTTTATTATGCCCTTTATTAAACGTTTTACGGTGATAGGAATTTAGATAACATGAAGATTAAATTGATAGTAATCTTATCAATATGCGTAATCTCAACAGGGTGCGCTTCAACTTCTGATAGGGCTGCAAGAGACTTCCTTGATGGGGCTAGTGCCAGTGCAGAAAAAAGACAGCGAGAAGAATCTACTAACCGATACAGCAAAAAGCGTGACCACAGAAACGATGCTATAGAAGATACGGTGTCTGGAGCACTTACCGCGCTTTTTAGAGGTTTGTTTAGCTCTGAAAGCGACGATAACTAGTGAAAGATAGTTTTCTAGCATGGCGTGCGAGTAGCGCTCTAATGCCCTTTTCAAAAGGTATTATTTGCTTACCAGCAGTATTTCAAAAGAGGTCTGCCCGTTGGAGTTAAAAACCATTGGTTTGTTGATGGTGTGAAGCCAACGTTATGGGACTTGGTGGGCACCTTTGACGCTTTGATTGGTATGGCGATAATTATGTTCGCGCCAAGAAGTCATGGATAAGAGTCTAGCTTGCAGTAAACAACCAAGAAAACGCGATGAAGATTACCTTTATTCCAAGTACGAACCTACCAAGGGCTGCTGAGTTTACCTTTAATAACATGCGCGATTATTACGCTCAGTTTGCGCCTGATTGGGACGCCGACAAAGTGCTTGGAGTTACCGCCGAGCTCATTAATTACGACATTCAAGTAGACAGCGAAACGGTGGGGGTTATGCGCCTTCAATACGACGGTAACACCTGTATATTGCGCGACCTTCAGGTCATACCCAGCGCCCAAAACAAAGGCATAGGTAGTACTGCCATTGAAGAAGCAGAAAGACTTGCGTTAGGGGCCAATACTAACTCGCTTGACTTACGAGTATTCAAGGTTAGCCCCGCAGTTTCGCTTTATAAAAAAGTGGGATTTGTCATTAAAAGTGAAGACGACCGCTTTTTTAACATGACCAAACCCTTAAGCACTTAACAAACAGGCTTGTACCGCCGTCTATTCAGAATATACCTAAAGGCCAAAGCACATGAAGATTATTATTGATGATCTCACCGGAGGAGAAGTGCTAGCGCTTTTAGAAGAGCATTTGTCTGATATGTATGCTACATCGCCACCTGAGAGCGTACATGCATTAGATATTGAAGCACTAAAAGCTTCGAACATTACTTTTTTTAGTGGCTGGAAGCAGCAACAGCTTGCGGGCTGCGTCGCTATTAAAACCCTTGATACACATAGCGCCGAGCTAAAATCTATGCGCACCGCCAAACCGTTCAGAGGTTGCGGTGTAGCGTCTCAGTTATTACTTTTTGCCCTAGAACATGCGAAAATGAAGGGGTTTAGTTCGGTAAGTTTAGAAACAGGAACGCAAGACTACTTTTTAGCGGCCAGAACCCTATACAAAAAGTTTGGTTTTGTTGATTGCGGTCCATTTGGCAGTTACTCCATCGATCCCAACAGCCACTTTATGACCCGAGCGCTTTAATTTAGTATTTTAAGAGAATTCCACATGTCGTTACCTCCTTGCCCGCATTGCCAATCAGAATATGTATACGAAGATCAGTCTCTACTTATTTGCCCTGAATGTGGACACGAGTGGAACCCGAACGAGGTAGAAGAGGAAGTCTCAGCTAAAGACTTCAACGGTACACCGTTAGTAGCCGGCGACAAAATTACGCTAGCAAAAGATTTGAAGGTAAAAGGCAGTTCGTTGGTACTTAAAATTGGCACCAAAGCCGTTATCCGACACGTGAAAGATGCCAAAGACCACCAACTAGATTGTAAAGTAGATGGCGCGGGTGAAATGATGCTAACTGCGCAGTTTGTTAAAAAAGCATAAACGGCTTTTAATGAAAAGCTGTTACTCCTCTCGGTGCGCTTGCCTTTTTGTTGTTTGGCAGGCGCGCTAGCTATCCCCTGCTATTTCCTGTTAAAAATTTGCGACTTCGTTGGTAATGGTTTCCGTGAGTAAGCTAATCGCTTTCGATGACACTTTCTGAGGGTTAACTAAACAAACACCTACATGCCCAAGCTCGGGTAAACTTTCTGAATTAGATAAAACGTGAAGACCAGGCGGCACCGAACTTTTTGCAAGAACGGTTATACCCAACCCTTCGTTAATGGCCGTTTGTATGCCGTTTAAGTCAGCAATGGTATACACCACCTGCCACGGTTTTTTGATAGCCGATAACAGATTGGTTGCTCGCTTGCGGTAAATACACGGCGACGGTGCAGCAATAATAGGCAATTTAGCAGGCACACTGTTTACAAAGCGCTGACTCCCCACCCATACCAGTTGATCTGAAATGATGTAGCCGTCTTGCTGAGGATCTGGTGTTTCCTGTAGTGACAGAATTAAATCGAACTGACTTTTAAGCGGCTCACTAAGTAAGTCTTTACTTAGCGCACAATGCACCTCTAGCGATATTTCCGGGTAGGTTTGCGTGAACCGTCGAATGATTTTAGGCATAAGCGTTGTGCTAAATTCGCTGGGAATACCTAACCGAATATTTCCCGTAACCTGCGGCTTGCCGAATTCGGCCATAGCCTGATCGTTCAGTGCCACTATCTTTTCACCATACGACAATAAGCGACTACCAGCGCCAGTTAGTGCCAAGCGATTTTTGTCGCGGGAAAATAGCTTTTCCCCAATCATTTCTTCTAGTTTTTTTATCTGTAAGCTAATGGCAGGCTGTGTGCGCTGAAGCTGCTCGGCACATTGTGTGTAGCTACCCGTCTGTGCGATAAGCACAAACGAACGCAGAAAATCTATCGATAAGTTTTTCATTACTTTGCTTTACACCTCTCTATTAGCTTTGCCTGCTGTTTTGCTTTACTAGTGCCAAACTTGCTCACAAGGCTATTTAATAAAATTATAATGCCATATTTTTTATTAATTTTATTTATTCTTTTTACACTCCTAGTATCAGATACAAAATAATGACATTTAGGAGCCAGCATGAACCCACTTAACCAGCACCTTCACGAACAAGACCCAGATATCGCAGCATTTATTGCACAAGAAAACGAACGCCAAGAACATCACATTGAACTGATTGCATCGGAGAACTACACCAGCAAAGCTGTTATGCAGGCGCAAGGCAGTCAGCTAACTAATAAGTATGCAGAAGGCTATCCGGGCAAGCGCTATTACGGTGGCTGCGAGGCGGTGGACAAAGTAGAACAGCTTGCTATCGACAGAGCTAAAGCATTATTTGAAGCTGACTATGTGAATGTGCAGCCTCATTCTGGCTCTCAAGCGAATACTGCAGTTTATATGGCGCTATTAAACCCTGGCGATACCATTCTTGGGTTGAGCCTTGATCACGGTGGGCACCTCACACACGGTGCAAAGCCTAACTTCTCAGGAAAACTATACAACGCGATTCAGTATGGCTTGAACACAGAAACTGGTGAAATTGACTATGACCAAGTAGAAGACTTGGCTAGAGAGCACAAACCAAAAATGATTGTAGCGGGCTTCTCTGCTTACTCTCGCGTGGTTGACTGGCAGAAGTTTAGAGACATCGCTGATAGCGTAGGCGCGTATTTACTCGTAGATATGGCACATGTTGCAGGCCTTGTGGCGGCCGGTGTTTACCCCTCGCCAATTAATGCAGCACACGTGGTTACTACTACTACCCATAAAACACTACGTGGCCCTCGTGGCGGGCTTATTATGTGTAAGTCAAACCCCGAGCTTGAAAAGAAATTCAATTCATTAATTTTCCCTGGTATTCAGGGTGGCCCACTTATGCACGTTATTGCCGCAAAAGCGGTAGCGCTTAAAGAGGCCATGACAGCAGAATTCCGTGCTTATCAAAAGCAGGTAGTCATTAATGCACGAGCTATGGCTGATGTATTTATGAAGCGTGGCTTTGACGTAGTATCTAATGGAACCGACAACCACATGTTCCTGTTAAGTCTTGTCAGCAAAGGAATGACGGGGAAAGAAGCCGACGCGATATTAAATAGCGTGAATATAACGGTAAATAAGAACACAGTACCCAACGACCCGCAGTCGCCATTCGTTACAAGTGGCATTCGAATTGGTACACCTGCGGTCACTTCACGCAATTTTAGTGAAGAAGACTGTGCTCAATTAGCCCATTGGATTTGTGATGTGTTAACAGCGCCAGCAGACGATACAGTAGTACAGCAAGTGATAGATAAAGTGGCAACGCTAACAGCGGCTCGCCCCGTTTACACTAAGTAAAACTTCGTACTATACAGAGCGAACTCGTGCGTTGCAGGTAGCCACCATTACCCGCCAAACGAGTTTAGCTCGCTCGTTAAAATTGCTGATCCTTGCCCCCCATGCCTCTTCCATGGCGTTCTGCCACACATTACAGGTCTCGATTGAGTTGCCGTAGAGTGGGGCTAGAGACAAACTTATTCTCAACGACTCAAGCCATTCAATAAATAGCGGGTCGTGTCGCCCTGTTTGACGCAGCTGCGACAATTGAAGCGATGCTTGCTGCTTCATTCCTTGTAACCGCCTGTAAATTTCTCGCGGGTCTTCCTGCTGCCCTAATAGGTGAAGCTCTCTTTCGATGTCGTAAGCGTTGTTCCATTGAATAGATTTCGGCGCATCTTTTGCACACCCACACATCGCCAGACATATTACTCCAAGCATTAAAAGGCTTGCGTATTTACGAGAAATTTGTGGTGAAAACAGTTTGATATTACGCACCTAGCCGAACACTCCTTAACAGCATCGCGTTAAGTATAGATGAGTCTAAATTGAATACGTGATTTAGTGTGCGTAATTAAACTAATTTACTACTCTCTGATTCGTTTAGCCTATTCTGCTTTGTTAATATCAGTCCACATAGATCATTACACACTCAGCGAACGTTAAAATGTTTGTAATCGCGGCGTATTACCTCAAGTATAGTGTTTCTACATCAAGGTGATACAACAAAGAGTATGGACATTTTAAACTAGCCCTTCGTGAAGGTTTGGCAACAGCATACAGTCTGATTATATGTCTTTTAAATCTCGAGATAAGAAAGACTGCTAGCTAAACCACTTCCACCAGATGAACACCATTAAAAAGCCAAATAGATAAATCAGGCCTAAATAGCTAAGCAGCTTAACCGCAATATTGGGCGCTGCATCTTGATGTAATTCAGTTTTTGCCACCAGCTTATGGTTAAGCCATGCAAACATTGGAGTGGTTACAAAAGCCAACGTCATCGCAAAGCCTAGCATGGCTAATAAGGCAGATTTAAAAAAGAGCACGATAGAAAAGCTAAGCACCGCCATGAGCAGAAGAACCGGCGTAACAAGCGTGTTACGAGCTTCTTTATTTTTATTAAACAGTAACGCTATCGCTTCAGCGACTACCCGAGCGTAGCCGTCATACACGGTTAACGCCGAGCCGAATATACAAAGAAAGGCGACAACAGCAATAAGCAAGTGCGCCCACTGCCCAATGGTTGACGAGTACATACTGATAAGCTGATGAGAAAAGCCAATGCCGCTTGTACTCAACTCGGTGCCGCTACCATGTAAGATTAATGCGCCTAACCCTAAAAACAATAACGCTAGAATAACCGTAACCCCGTACCCTAAATTAAAGTCAAAGAGCGCAGATTTAGGCGTGACAGATTGATCTTTGCACTGACGCTTTAACCAAAGTGAGGTAATGGAGGAGATTTCAATTGGTGCAGGCATCCATCCCATCGTCACCACTAAAAAGCCTAAGGTGGCGAGTGTCCATGGAGAAGGCTGCGAATCAGCGGGAATGACCGGTGCGGTATAGTTGCTAAGAGCGACTATAAATACAGCAAGTGTTGCGACTACAAGTACCCCCATTATGCCTTTGGCAATGTTGTCCAGGCCTTCAAAATGCCCTGCTAATAATATGAGTAGTATAAGTGCTAAAACGACTGATGCAGACATCGATATGGCGATATCGAAAGGAATAAAGTAAGACAATAAGCTTGCAGCAAACAGCAAAAGTGCCGCAGCATTAACTACCGAGGCGATAGTATTTAAGCACAAGGCAATAGCTAGATACCGTTTACCCATGCCTAAATAACCTTGCTGCAAGGTTTGTTTAGTGCTGATGGTGTAGCTAACGCCAGCCCTGAAAAACGGATATTTAAGTAGGTTAACCAGCAGTATTAGCAGCGCTAATTGCCAGCCGAACTTTGCTCCTGCTTGAGTAGATGCAACTAGATGGCTTCCACCTACAGCCGCCGTTGCCATAAGCACGCCAGGCCCAAGCAATTTTAGCAGGGCTATAAAACGGGCAACGAACGATGTTTCAGCTGTGTACGACAAGGCAACCTCTAAACGGGTACTAGAAAATAGCCGTCAACCATATCAGTTAAATAATCCGCAGAAAAGACAGTAAGCGATGTAAGTATGAGAAGCATAAAGGTAGCGAACTGCCGTTGGTTCGCTACCGGGTTTTAGGTTTAAAAAATTTGGGAATTCGCCTGCGACTGATGCAAAGCTTTACGTTAGCGTCGGTCGAAATTCACTTTTTTGTTAGGATGCTGGTAGTAACCTTCTTTCAAAAGACGTTTGAAGCGAGTTAACTTCCCGTCTAGCGTCAATTCTTCTAACCCTTTGTTGAATAAAGACAGAATAAGCTGACTGCTTCCTTGCCCTTTAGGTACTAATAGATGCGTGGTGACGGTAGAAATAAAAGGCTTGATAGACATAACATCTCTACGCTCTCCCCTGGTGAAATCGCGCTGAAGTAAATACCAGCCGGTTAGCTCATCAATAGGAAAGACGTCGATCTTACCGTCTATAAGCGCTTCAAGATTTGCTTTGTCGGTGGCAGCTTCCACAACGTTACCGCTACTTTTAATATAAGCGGCAAGTTCATCGTTGTATAAATAGCCTTCCGTGATACCCATTTTTAAGTCTTTTAAGTCGCTTAATTCAGCCCAAGTATCGGGGCCCTTTTCAGCATTCACATAAAACACAAGGCTTTCCGCACTAATAGGGTTACTATGGAAAAACTCAGTTTCCCGAGCGCGCACAAAGTTGCCGTATGATATGGCGTCGTATTCGCCTTTTAATGTTGCTTCAAGCGCTTCTTCCCAAGGTACAGATACAAACTCAACCACAACGCCCGTTTCTAAAAACGCATCAGTTATAATGTGATTGATATAACCGTTGTGCTGCATGTCAGTTGACGTATAAGGGGCATACTCTGTAGTCGCTATGCGCAGTTTCATCCATGAATGGGCAAAACTTTGCATTGGAGCTAGCGCTAGTATAAATGTCGCTATTAATAGTAATCGCATGTCAAAGTCCTGTTAGTGATTAGAAGTAAATACCAAGGTTTATGTTCAGGCGGTGGGTAGTTTCTTGTCTACCACCTAAGTCGAGTCCCACGCCCGGACCTCCTGAAAACCACATATTTTTGCCTTGGATACTATCTACATATACAAACAATTTATCCCAGCCAAAGCTACAGCCGTTTATCCACTGCGACGAGTTTTTCCCTTCGCTTCCTTCACCTTTTGCCACGCTGTACTCTGAGTAACAAGTAAGTGATTCTATGTGAGTAAACTTATAAGGCACAGAGTACACAAGGTTTGCTGAATAGGTTTTGCCGTCGGCCGCGGCTAAGAATGGGAAGGTGAAAGAGGATAGCGCAATGCGATCTTCTGCTTGCCCTTCTGGTGCAGCCAAATCGTATTCATAGTCGATATATTGCAGTTCGACCTTTAGGTCGCCTTGGGTATGACGCATATGCACGGCATAGGCATTCATATCACCATCACCTAAGGTATCCAGGTTTAAAATATTGCCGTATTGATACGACACACCAATATCGGTAGTGGCACCACGAATAAAGTTCGCTGAATAATTAGCGCGCAAATTATATTGGCCGTCTTCTTTGTTTCGATATTCACCGTCATCCGCCACGTCAAACGAATAGCGCCCAAACTCAGCGGCATCGTTGTACTCGTCATTCATAAAGTAGGCAGCTTGAAAATCCCAGTTGCCCCAATCATGGTTTATTTTCACCCCAGCATCGTAATCATCTTCGAAGCCAAGATAATAATTTACCGAGAACCAAAAGTTGTTACTGGCAAAGGGCTGCAAACCAAATGGGGTTTGGGTTATACCTGCGGTAATTTCGGTTTGCTCATCGAAGTGATAAGTCAGGTCGGCGAACCTTACTGTGTCGAAATCGGTGTTTTCGTACCATCGATATTCGGCTTTATAGCTAAATTGATCTGACTCGCCCGACACGCCAAGTTTGAATGATTCAAATTCGAAACCATCTCTAAACTCGGGAATTTGCCAGTCTTGATGCCCGTAGTTAACCCTAACATGACCGCTTAAATTAAAGGGAAGTTCGTCGGCATTTGCGAAGCTTGAGGTGCACGAGGCTATTGAAACTAAAGAAAATGCGGATAGTAGCTTGTTCATTACTGTTCCTGTATTGAATTTTTGGCGGGAACCCTTTGCTAAAAAATGCCTCTAAGAAACATGAGGGGCGTTCAAGCGCTTAGGTGTATCGCGCACCAAAATAAATCCTTCAGTACTAACAATACTGAGCAAACCTTAAAAAAAGATCATTTGTTAAGGTCAGACTTCTATGAAGTGCTATGTATGCGCGGTAGATGCGGAAAGTTTTGCTGTGAACGTCAGGTCTTCTCTACTAATTGGTCGCCACTTGAACAGCGAATAGGGGAATATGTGAACATAGCGTGCCAGCTTTACGACTACATTGAAATTGCCTGCATGTATGGGCTTGAGGTGAGCGTAGTATTAAAAGACGGGAATACGACAAACGGTACAGCACTGACCACAGTTATCGATAAACGCAATGACGTGGCCACAGAGTGTATTCAAATGTCCATCGACAAAACCACGCAAAATATTGCGCTTAATGAAATCGCTCAAATTCACGCAATAACTGACAACCCGCATTTCAGCTCAGTCAGCTTTTAGGTAGTATGCGCAGCTAACTTAGCTTAACTTTCAAAGTGATCCTGATTTATGACGCAAAACCTCTCGGCCATTACTTTTCTTGTAGACGACTACGACAGTGCCATTGAATACCTCACCACGGTTTTAAACTTTACCTTAACCGAAGACAAAGTAACCGGCGAAAACTCGCGTTTTGTTCTGGTAACCCCACCACACAGTGCTACGAGCTTGTTGTTGGCGCAAGCAAAAAATGACACAGAAATGGCACTCATTGGCAGCCAAGCCGCCGATAAAGTATTTTTAATTTTGAATACTGACGACTTCTGGCGCGACTTCAATGCCATGCAAAGCAAAGGGGTGACATTTTTAGAAACCCCTCGGGAAGAAGTGTATGGTACGGTAGCCATCTTTAGAGATAAGTTTGGCAATAAGTGGGATTTGATCCAAACCACCTAATTGCACTTTATATAAGTGCGCCTTGTCGTTGCAATATTCTTTGCAGCAAGGCTTTAAGTGAATAGTGTAAGGAAGTAGAGGAGAAGTAGCACGTGCAGGCCATGAAGCGTTCCATTATTGCTGATGTTGTTGCAATAGCGGCAATAGCACTGTTGATCACTACAACGTTTTATTGGATAGAAGCAAGGCGCGAAGTCATAATTCTCTGCGATAATTTTACGCCTGGCGTATCGAAAAAAAGTGTCGAACGCCAGCTAGATACTGCAAACTTATTGTTGTGGGATACAGAGTTTGTTGCAAATGGCAGCAAAATCGAAGCATATAGCCCTCTACACTTGGGCATTATGAAATGCAGTGTAGAGTTTAATAAGCAAGATACCGTTGTATTCTCTATTGTTGAGTAACCAGACTCCCTAGCAGCTTCCTCTACTTTTTGCGTTTTATGTGAACCAGGTTGGTGCAACGTTTACATCGACGCAACACCCTATTCACCGGTGCGCTAAAAGTCGTAAAGGCAAACTTACCTTCCGCCATTTATCGCACCGAGTTAACTTTTCATCTCGCTGTAACCTACTGTGTTGTAAACGTATAATTACGCGGTGTCTTCTTAACGCAAACTTTTTCTTATGCAAAAAACAAAACACAGTGTCATCGAGGATGTTTTCGCCCTGATAAGCGCCGGCTTGTTTGTTGCTTTTGGCGTATACTTATTTCAGTCTCAAGACTTAATGGTAGGTGGCGCGGCAGGCTTAGCGCTGTTAGGTACTTATGCCGTAGATATGGACTTCGGCTTGCTATTCTTTCTGATTAACTTACCGTTTTACACCCTAGCTTGGACGCAAATTAGCAAGCGTTTCACCATTAACACCTTTATATCCGTCACCACGGTTTCTGTACTAACTGAGCAAATTCCAGCGTTCGTGGATATTAGCCACGTAAATCCATTTTTCGCGGCGGTATTTGGCGGTATTCTAATTGGTGTAGGTATGCTGATGATGTTTCGTCATAGCTCAAGCCTTGGTGGCGTTGGTATTATGGCGTTCTATTTACAACAGCGTTTTAATATTAGAGCCGGTACATTCCAGCTAACCGTAGATAGCTGCATATTACTTAGTGCTCTGTTTTTCATCGCTTGGCCTTTAGTGCTAATTTCAATTTTAGCGGCATTTTGTTTGAACATGGTTATTTCGCTTAACCATAGACCAGAGCGTTACTTCCCAGTGCAAGGCGAATCTGAATCAAAAAAGGCAAACGCTGAGTCAAAAAAGGCAAACGCTGAGTCAAACAATGCCGATACCAATCACATGGATAATCGTGCTGAAAACAGCCTAGAACAGTGCTTAGACAGCGAGCTTCGCGCACAAAACGGCTAAATTTACTCAGCCAGTCTTTGCCATTCGGTCATAAATTTTCGCTGTTACTCCTCTCAAAAAGAGACAGCAGCGATGATTAGGGCAACAAATAAAAAGCCCGGTTAGGCACAACCTAACCGGGCTTTCTTGTATCTTTTATTTGTATTCCTAGACGCCTACAACAAACCTATTGCTTCTTCTGAACAGGTCTTGACGGTCGACTTACTACTCCACGGTTCACTCTTGGACGAGAAAACGAAGTACGCATACAAACCTCACTTATGAGTTGTTGCTCAGCACAGTTGGAGGCGAAACATTCACCGCAATCCCGCAACAAAGCCACTACAGTATAGGCTCAAAATGGGGGTAAAAGTCTCATTCTTTTAATGAATAGTGCTTTATTAAAACTTATATAAAGATTGGCCAAATTGGCACTGCTTTGAAAGTTAAAGGTATTTTACAATGCGCGGCACGCGTTGAGAAACGCGGGTCATTAATTCGTAGTCGATAGTGCCAGCATTAGCCGCAACTTCCTGAATTGGCACATTCTGCCCCCAGAGTTCAACTTCATCGCCCACCGCGACGTTGTCGATATGAGTTACATCGATTGTGATCATGTCCATAGAAACGCGGCCAGCTAAATAGGCGCGTTTACCTCTTATCATTACCGGCGTACCGTTTTTGCAGTGCCTTGGATAGCCATCGGCATAACCAATGCCTACGGTTGCAATTTTGCTGGGCTTACTTGCTACCCAGGTTTGACCATAACCAATTCCCTCGCCTGCCGGTATGGTTCGTACCGCTAATACACTGGAGCGAAGTGTCATGGCAGGGTAGATTTCAATGTCGAGATTTTGTGAGGTAGAAACGGCACCGCCATAAACCCCCACACCTAAACGGTTCCAAGCATTTCGACTTGCAGGCCAGTTTACCGTGGCGGGAGAATTAGCCACGCTGGTTGGCAAGCCCAGTTTACTCGCGACTTGATTGAACGCATCGATTTGCGTGTTGGTAAAATTATTATCTACATCGTCAGCGCACGCAAAGTGCGTAGCAATAACCGTTTGCTCGCTAAGTAAATGATTGTACTTAGCAGCAATCCCTTCGATATCGGAAAGGGCAAATCCCAACCGGTGCATTCCGCTATCCACTTTAAGCCAAATATGCGGGCGCTGCTGTTCGGGGCAGCTTTCTAACCACGTAAGCTGTTCTTCGCAGTGCATAACTAATATACAGTTATGCTGAAACGCCATTTGGCATTCTTTTGCCTGATGTGCCCCTTCTAACACCACAATAGGCGCAGTAATTCCCGCGTCGCGAAGCGCAATGGCTTCTTCAATTATGGCTACGGCAAAACGCGAAGAAACATGCTGAAGAATGCGCGCTACATTTACTGCTCCATGACCATAAGCATCGGCCTTTACTACCGCCATAGACTGACTTGAGGGCGCTAAAGCAGCAAGAGCTTTAAAGTTATGTAAAAGGGCGTCAGCATGAATGATAGCTTGCGTTTGTCGGCTCACAGAAAAACACGTTCCTTAAATGTTTAATGAGAAAGAATGTCGAAAGCCAAAGTGTACCACGAGAAGCGTATTAGCTGCGCAGGATTAATAATGAAAAACGTACCATCTAACGCAAGGTTTCTTATGGCATAAAATACCGTTATGCTTTGCGCTAGCTCATTATCACAATTTCGTTGCCCCAAGGTTTTCAATGTCTTCGCACAATCCTTCTACTTCAGAATCGTCCGCCAACGCCAGTATTAAAAATACAGTCAGTACTGACAATCAAGCGGCAGGTAATAAACCCACCGTTAACGAATTAGCCCAATCACTGAATAAAATTGTGTCAGAAGGCAGAAACCCAGACACCCTCGATATAGACACGCTAAGCACCGAAGGCATTCTTGCCCGTATTAACAACGAAGACGCGAAAGTGGCAAACGCAGTTACCTCGCAAATTCCACAAATTGGAAAAGCGGTGGATGCTGCAACCATTAGCATTAAAAATGGTGGCAGACTTATCTATATAGGTGCAGGGACCAGCGGCAGGCTTGGCATACTTGATGCGGTAGAGTGCCGCCCCACGTTTAGCGTACCTGAT
The DNA here is from genome assembly GCF_057552975.1 of Alteromonas sp. 5NW40-0090. Lineage (NCBI taxonomy): Bacteria > Pseudomonadati > Pseudomonadota > Gammaproteobacteria > Alteromonadales > Alteromonadaceae > Alteromonas > Alteromonas sp. 5NW40-0090. The sequence continues at coordinate 173,646 of NZ_BAAJLT010000013.1, read as the reverse complement.
GAACTGGTTGTTGGCGTAATAGCTGGCGGTGAAAAAGCCATTCAGCACGCCGTAGAAGGTGCAGAAGATGACGTCGACGCGGGGCGTGCTGACCTTGTAGCGTTGTCCTTAAACCACAACGATACCGTTATTGGTATTTCGGCAAGCGGTCGTACACCCTATGTAAGTGGCGCACTGGAATATGCCCGTTCGCTTGGCTGCTTTACTGGCGCTATTGCATGTAGCCCTAACGCCGCTATTTTTACCCATGCTGATGTAGCTATATGCCCAGTTGTTGGCCCTGAAGCACTTACTGGCAGTACGCGCATGAAGTCGGGTACGGCGCAAAAACTCATACTCAATATGATTAGCACCAGCACCATGATTAAGCTGGGGAAGACCTATCAAAACTTAATGGTAGATGTGAATGCCACTAACGAAAAACTAAAAGCCCGTGCGCTTCGCATCGTTATGCAGGCTACGGACTGCAGTGAAAATGCTGCTTTAGCTGCGCTTAGTGCGTGCAATAACAAAGCTAAAGTTGCTATTTTAATGGTATTAACTGGGCAATCTGCCGAGCAGGCCGCCGCTCAATTAGATGCTAGCGGTGGGTATTTACGTTCCGCCGTGAATAAAAGCGAATAACCACGGTAAACTAATGCTATGAAGGTTTTAACTTCGGTCACATTGAGCAATGTATTTAGACGCCTAACGTCGAGCGCATTCATTGCAGTAATCTCTATTGCACTAATTAGCTTATCGCTTAACGGCTGTGCACAGCAAGGCTTATCTACACATGTATATACAAGTGACACAGGTGGCAAAGCGAAGTATCCTACGTTAATAGAAAAGCAGCCTACACTAGGGGATAAGCAGCCCGTATCAAGCACTAAGCAGTTTATTCTAGGCGCTGAACGCTATTCAAAATACCTGCCCTTGCTAGCAGGTAAACGGGTTAGTTTAGTGGTAAACCAAAGCGCGTTGGTTTCCAGCCATAGCGCATTGCCTTCTAGCACGATTGAGCCTGTAGAGCGCGAATCAAGCGACAGCTTGGCTAAACAATTAAATAAGATAAAGACAAGCCAGCGCAATCAGCATCTGCTTGATGCTCTACTTCAACGCAGTGTTAATGTTGTAAGTATTATGTCGCCGGAGCACGGATTTAGAGGAGACAAAGGCGCCGGCGAAAAGGTAGATAGCAATATTGATGCTAAAACCGGTTTACCTATTCACTCCCTTTACGGCGCAACCAAAAAGCCTACCCCCGCCATGTTGGATGGCATCGATGTGATTGTTTTCGATATTCAGGATGTAGGGGTACGCTTTTACACCTATTTAAGCACATTGCACTATGTGTTGGAGGCGGCCTTTGCGCATAATATCGACGTTATCGTATTAGATAGGCCAAATCCTAACGGCCGTTATGTTGACGGCCCAGTACTACAGTCTGAATTCTCGTCATTCATTGGCATGCACCCTATTCCCGTCTTACACGGGATGACCTTGGGCGAGCTTGCTCAAATGATTGTGGGGGAACAGTGGTTAGATATTGATACGAGCAGTTATGACAACGCTAAGCTTACCGTTGTCCCAGTGCAGGACTATCAACGCACTGCACATTATTCACTGCCCGTAGCGCCTAGCCCTAACCTGCCAAACGATTTATCAATACGCCTTTACCCAACGCTGTGTTTTTTTGAGGGCACCGACGTGAGTATAGGCCGCGGTACTGACTTTCCTTTTCAACTTATTGGCCACCCGTTTGTTGAGTTTGGTAAAACCAAGATACCGGTAAATGGAAATAGTGCAGCGCCCCACCCTAAACATGAAAATACCCTGCTAAGTGCACATATCTTTTCTTATGCTGATCCTACGATCTTGGAAGGCTCTGACTTAAAGCAAACAAATCACAAGCACTCACCTATTAGTGGCTTAGATATCGCTACATTGATAGATGCCTATTCTCGTTTTTCTGGATATAACAAGATAGTCAGCACCAATGGTGGCTCTGAAGAAACCTTTTTTACTCGCCCAGATTTCTTCGACAAATTAGCGGGTACCGATACGCTACGATATCAAATTCAAGCCGGTAAAACGCCTGCAGAAATTCGCCAGAGTTGGCAGAAAGAGTTAAGCAAATTTAGAGAAAAACGAAAAGCATACCTGCTTTACGAAGACACGGATTGATGTACAGATAAACGCCTTGAGGATTTGAGGTATCTTATCAAGGTAAATGTGGAGGAAGCGTTAGCGATGCTAACTTACCACACAATATGTAAGTAAACACTCACACCCCCACAAATCCATGCTTAATGAAATTTAAAAAGTTAGTAAAAACTAACCTTCTTCATTTTTTGTTTTTACCAAAGCTGCGAGCTGAGCTTCAGCGGTGGCTTTTTGATGTTTAAGCTCATCTCTGTATTCACCGTCACTCTCAGCGATTTTTGCATCAATATCGGCGATCGTCTGCATCAGCGTTTCTTTACTTTTTTCTTTTTGCTCGGCTTCTTCAGCTTTGTCAAAAATAACGTCTTCAGGAGATGCTTCTTTTTGTTTAGTGTGTCCAGGCGATTTAGCTATCATTTTCAAACCGTCGGGCTGGGGGCGTTGATTCATAAAGCTAGGAGAAACAATTTCAATATCGACATTATGCAAAGCGTCGAGTACGGCTTTGTGAAGCCTTGAGCGCGCGCTCAGCAAACTCTTCACTTCAGTTAGTAAACCTGAAATGCGATAACTTACTGAAAAGTCGCCTAGCCCAACCACTTGTACAAATGGCTCTGACAGCTGGGCATTTTCAGCTGCAACAAGTAAGTGCTTTTCAATAATGCTGTGATGAATATCGTAACCTAAGCTGATATCCACACTAACAATTGCGCCAGACGCTCTGGTCACAGAAACGGGCGAATTCACCATCAGCGTATTGGCAAAGGCAATAAGCTCTCTGCTCTCAGTCTGAATTTCCACATCGAGTAAGCCCATTTCGGTAACGCGACCGCTGTAGCCTTCTACCTTGATAAAGTCACCCACTTTAAACGGACGGTTTACACGAAGTACGATCCCCGCCATCAAATTCCCAACCATAGTGGTAGAAGAAAAGGCAATCACACCTGATATAAGTACGCCGATAAGTGCAATAACCTGATTTCTAGTACTCTCACTTACAGGGAGCGTCATCGAGATAACTACGGCGCCAATGATAGTAAGTACCAACATTGCTACTTGGCGAGGTAACTTTTGCTCACTAGTAAGATGGCTTTGCTTGGCTAGCAGAAGGTAGTGCAGGGCGATGAGCGCACTTATTACCAATACAATAGCGACAAGGAGCGGAACAAAAGGGAACAACGCACTTAATACCGTATCGACTAATGAAGTTTGCGTAGCGCCTGATGTATTTGTTGTATTCACGATACTTCCTTTTGAATTGGCTTTTGAAATGACTTTTGGCTTGGCTCTTAGTTCGCACTTAAATGGGCAATATCTTTGGTTTTGGTCTCTGCATTCGCGTGGCCACCTATTTCAACGAAACAGGTGAACGTCCCTCAGCAAGCGCGCTACCAAGTAATACATCAACCAATGCATTAAGACTATAGCTCGTGACGTGCTGATTTTCTTTGTCACTTTGCTGGGTAATGTTCACCGCATAACTAAATGTAGCAATAGCAACATCGGCTAGCTCTTTCACGTCATGCGCTTTGTATGGCATGCGCAGTGGAGCAAAGACCACGGTTTTATTCTGTGCTTTCGCTGCAACCATTATTTTTTTGCTAAATGCCATCACATCAGTCTCGCTTGCGCGTTGTTTCACATGTTCAAGTAAATCGACTCCTCCTAGTTCATAGTTAGCATGGAGCGGGCTAATATTGCCAACCACCAGCACATCAGCTTGTTTTAATAGATTCATTGCTAACTGGGTTTTAGGTAACGCAGTCAGCGGTAAACACGCAAACCCCAGAGTCGTATTGTTGAAGTTGGAACGTGCGCGCGTAAGCGCGGCTTCAAATGCTAAACATCTTGCCGCATCTGGCATAAGCGCCAACCAGCGATTTGAAGTTATTGGCAACTCATCCTTTCCGAAAAGTACAGATACCGACGACCTGGAAAGCGCTTTCTCAATTTGAATCCCTCGGTTTTTCAGACTGTTAGGATTATTCATTGAAGCATTTTCTTTCGCTTCATTGAGCCACCATGACATGGGCTTGGAAATAAAACTTTGCAAAGCAAAGCGCTGTTTTGCCTTAATAATACGATTATGAGACGTTTTCAAGAAAGCGCTTTCCGACATTCGATTTGCTGCATTATCCAAAAGTAAAGCGAACTTTTTTATGTCGTCTTGGGTTCTTATGCTGAACGGCATAAGCGCAATGTCAGCACCTGCGCAGAATGCACTGACTAATGCTTCTTCATGGGAGAAAAACTGAGTAATACCTGCCATGTCTAACGCGTCAGTAACGATAAGGCCTTGATATCCTAATTGGTTGCGAAGCAAATTGCTTAGTATCTTCTTCGACAAAGTAGCAGGCACTATTTGTGACTTACCATGCTTATCAATAATTGTCGTATCGTCTAAAGACGGGTACTGAATGTGTGCACTCATTACCATTGCAGGAGGCGTTGCACTATTAATAATATTCGCAAAAGGAAGGATGTCTCCCGCCATAGCTTGCGCTTTACTATGCGTTACTTGCGGCAAGCCACTGTGGCTATCTACATGGGTATCACCATGGCCTGGAAAATGTTTGATAGCACTCATTACACCTGTACTTTGCATAGCACTGACAAATGTCTGTCCGAGTGCGGCTACCTGCTCTGGGTTTTCCGAAAAGCTGCGTATGTTTATAACCGGGTTCTTCGCCTCGCTATTTACATCAACCGACGGCGCAAAATTGGTGTTTATTCCCAGTGGTAAAAGCGTTTGGCCAATATGCGATGCCACACTTTGCGCAAATGCGCTGCCTCGCTGATAAAAAGTGGCGCCAATGGCCATGTTACCCGCAAACGGCGAGAGCATGTCTGAAGGCAACCTTGCTACTCTGCCCCCTTCTTGATCGACAGCAATAAACAACGGCTGACGCCCTGTTTTTACCATATGCTGCTGCATAGTGTAATTGAGCGTAATTAACTGCTCGGTATTTTGAATGTTCTCTGAAAACAAAATAACACCGCCGATGTTGTGCGTACTGAGCACATTTAAAAGTGACGGTGGAATTACGGTCATGGGCGTACGGCAGCGCGATGACGGCGTATTGTCCTCACAGAAATAGCGAAAATCCAAAATGATTTTTTGCCCGAGCATGTTTTTTACAGCGCGAATTGTTTCTGCATCAGCGCTGGGCTTAGGATTATTCGAAGCGTTAGCACTTCCAGATTGAGCGGTTGCGCTAACAGTAAACAGGGAAGCACTTAATAAAATGAGTACGCCTGACAAGATAGCGCTAAGGCCCATCAATGAAGCACGTTTTTTACAAATAACTTGCTGGAATAACAATGTTTATCTAATCCTTGGTAACACGAAGCACAATACGGTACGCTAGCATAAATGAGAGAAGCATGTTCGCCAACTTTGAACTGCAATCACTCATTCTCTTACGCAAATAGACATACCTATAGGGCAAGTAAGAGCGTAGTAACTTATCAATGCTCAACAAGTCCTGGGCACACATAAATTTAAGTTTGGAAAGAAGTATGGATTGGATGTCAGTCATCCCCCCTCTTGTGGCAATTGCCGTCGTCTTTTGGAAAAAAGAAGTCATACTCGCATTAGCGCTGGCTGTTTTGTGCGCGGAAGCGTTAATTTTGGTAAATGCTGATATCACTAGCAGCTATTTGGCGCCCATTAATGCCATAGAGCGCGTGGTTGATACCGCCGCGAGTCCTGGCAATACACGGGTGCTTATTTTCTCTGTACTAGTGGGCGCGTTACTCGCATTTATACGTGACTCTGGCGGAGTAACGGCAACGGTCAACTTTCTAGTAAACAAAGGGGTAGCGAAGAGTCGCAAACAAGTTGGCGGCTTGACCATGTTCACTGGTATCGCTGTATTCATAGAATCAAACTTAAGTGTGCTCACTGCCGGTATATTCGCCCGAGGTCTGTTTGACCGTTTCGGCATGAGCCGCGCGCGCTTAGCCTATATCATCGACTCCACCAGCGCGCCCGTTTGTATTTTGATTTTATTGAACGGCTGGGGGGCATTTATACTAAGCCTGCTCGATGCATACGAGCTACCAGCTTCCTCAGCCTCAATTTTATGGGGCAGCGTATTTTTTAACTTTTACGCTATCTTCACCTTACTTATAGTGGCCTACACTATTTCCGCTGACAAAGTGCACGGCCCCATGGCTGAAGAAGAAAAAGCGCTCACGCATTTAGAGGTTAACCAAACTACTGAACCTGCCACCAAGGCACGTTTTATGTTGGTACCGCTGATAGTAATGGTATTAAGCATGGTTGGCTTCATGTTCTGGACAGGTAATGGCGTATTGTCTGAAGGCAGCGGGAGCAAATCTGTACTTTACGCTACGGCTCTAGCCACTGCCATTGCCTATGGCCTGCTCTTAATCCACAAACGTTTTACCCACAAGGAAGCGGTAGAAATTGGTTTTAAAGGGATGGGTGAACTACTTCCTTTAGTTACCATAGTGTTATTGTCGTTAACCTTAGGCAATAGCCTTAAGGTGCTTGGAACAGGCGTGTTTGTCGCGGGCATAGTGGGAGAGTATCTTCCTTTAGTGCTTATTGTTCCCATGCTATTTATTGCCGGAGCGATCATGTCGTTTACCACAGGCACGTCATGGGGCACATTCGCCATCCTAATTCCTATTGGTGTGCCGCTGATTCAAAGTTTAGGGTTACCCCCTTCACTGGTCATTGGCGCTATCTTGGGGGGCGGCATATTTGGTGATCACTGTTCGCCTATTTCCGACACTACTGCCGTATCTTCGCTAGCAGCAGGTACTGACGTATTAACGCACGTTAAAACTCAGTTTCCCTACGCACTATTTGCGGGCGCACTTACGCTTATTGCTTATTTTGTAGCAAGCTTGATCATGCTTGGTTAATGCCGTTGATTAAAGGTTGCTGGAAGTCAGTTGCTAATCGCAAAGATTTAGCAATGTCTGTAACAAGGAGTTTTTAATGAAAAAGCGGATAGATAACGTCGGGTTTATCTCGGTAATAGTGGCATTTATTTCTGTGGTAGCAGCGTGTTCCCATGTGCCAAATCCCCCAGTTGATAGTGCTAGCAACAATACAGTAGGGCTTAGCCAACAGGCCGTTGCCATGCCTGACAGCTACAGTGCCGATGCCGCTATGCAGGTACTTCAAGAAGGCGGTAACGCTATTGATGCAGCCATTACAGCACAATTCGTGTTGGCCGTGACACTGCCAGAGGCGGGTAATGTAGGCGGTGGCGGCTTTATGACAATAAAGTTTGAAGATAGCACCGACTTTTTAGATTACCGTGAAATGGCACCTGAAAATGCGCATCGCGATATGTATCTTGACGAGCTAGGTAACGTAAAACCGTATGAGTCTTTGTTTGGGGCTAAAGCGTCTGGCATTCCTGGTACCGTTGCAGGTATGTGGGCCGCGCATAAAAAATACGGCACATTGGATTGGGAGCGTCTACTCGCACCAGCCGTTGATTTAGCCGAGCAAGGTTTTGTGGTTCACGAAAAGCTGGCTAATAACATTAGTCGCTATCTTGAACGTACCAAAAAAGCAGGTATCAATAACAACTTTAGCGAGTATTTTGCACACGCTAAAGCAGGCGCTACCTTCAAACAGCCAGAGCTAGCGAAAACGCTCAAAGCTATTCAGCAACAGGGAAAGGATGGCTTTTATAAAGGCGATGTTGCAAAGCATATTGTTGATTTTATGCAGCAAAACGGCGGCCTTATTACCTATGAAGACTTACTGGCTTACAAAGCAGTGTGGCGCAAACCTCTTCACCTAAACTGGCAAGGTTATGAGCTGGTTACAGCACCTCCTCCAAGCTCTGGTGGTGTTGCCGTTGCCCAGTGGATTGGCATGTTAGAAGCCTATGACGCAACGCACGATTTGCCAGCGCAAAACAGCACCGAATACATTCACGTAATGTCAGAAATTGGTAAGCGCGTGTTTGCCGATCGCGCTGAATACATGGGCGATCCTGACTTCGTTAGTGTTCCGGTAAAAGCGCTCACAGATACTAACTACATAACGGAACGAGCAGCAGATATTCAGCCTACCAGCATTTCTGATACCCCAAGCGTTAAGCCTGGTTTAAAAGAAAGCGAAGATACAACACACTTCTCTATTATGGACAGATGGGGTAACGCGGTTGCCAATACAACGACCATCAACCTTACGTTTGGTAGCGGTGTTGTTGTGACTGGTGCTGGCTTTTTGTTGAATGATGAAATGGACGACTTTAGTGCCAAGCCTGGCGTGCCCAACTTTTTTGGCGCAGTGGGTGGAGAGGCGAATGCTATTGAACCTTACAAACGCATGCTGTCTTCCATGACACCCACGCTGGTCACTAAAGACGACCAAGTGGTTCTGGTAACAGGCTCTCCTGGCGGCACTACCATTATTTCGTCGGTCACACAGTCGCTATTGAATGCCCTGCTTTACGATATGAGCGCTGAAGAAGCCGTGAACTCCCCACGTTTTCATCACCAGCTACTGCCCAAAGACACCATACGTATGCACGACGGGTTTACAGAGGCAACCGTAAATGAGCTTAAAGCAATGGGCTATACCATAGATAACCGTCGCTTTGGTGATGTACATTTAATTAAGCGCACTAAAGAGGGTGTAGAAGCCGCGTCGGAAAAAAGCGGCCGGGGTAAAAGCCTAGTACAACCGTATTAGAACAGCCATATTAACACAGCCGTCTTAGTACAACCCTATTAGCACAGGGCTGTTAGCTGAGCACTATTAGTGGAGCTTTGAGGGCTCAGCGTTATTAGTTCAGCCTTGAACAAGGTACAAGCTGAAAACTACAGCAACAGCGTGGCGTCGATAGGCACGTACTTAGACGCCACTTTTTGAATACTTTCAGCCGTTAATGCAGGAACACCGTACACCGTTACGGTTTTCCCTTTTTCTTTAAGCGCGTTTACCAAAATATCGAAATCACCGTCACCTGACACCAGAATGATTTCATCAACCTGATTGGCGTGTTTTAGCGCATCTACCGTAATACCTACATCCCAATCGCCTTTAGCCGACCCGTCGGCGCGCTGAATAAACGGCTTTAATTTCACCTCAAACCCAATGGCGCGAAGAATATTTTGAAATTCACGCTGTTTGCTATCGCCCCTGTCGATGGCGTATGCAAAAGCATGGGTTATATCAAGGATGTAGCTAAGTTCACGCCAAAACTGATTATAATTGAAGTTACGTTTGTACGCCTGACGGCAGGTGTAATACACGTTTTGTACGTCTACTAGCACTAGAGCTTTTTTCAAAACTACTCTCTTTATCAATTTACTCGGTTAGTGTTTTCTGATGTTATAGCCTTTTGCCATTAAAACCAAAAAACGTGATAATGAAATTTATGCGCAAAGCGCACAATTACTTGGGCTTAATACTATTTGTACAAATAGGTCTATGGTTTTTAAGTGGCTTGGTCATGGCTTGGTTGCCCATAGATGAAGTAAGAGGTAACCACTTAAAAAAAAGCATCACCACGTCCTGGCACAAGGCAGCGATCTCCCCTTCAGATATATTAAGTGAGCACAGTAGCTCAGCGTCGCTTTCTCTCACCTATCGCGTTAATACCTCACAATCTTCGCTTGATGCCATCCCTGTTTATTATGTCGTCGATGGCGATAATAATTATCGCTATAGCGCCTTAACAGGTGAACGATTAGACGCACTGCAGGAAAGTACTGTGCGAGAAGCAGCAATAGAGCAATATGCAGGTAATGGTGACATTGTTGCAGCACAGCGGTTAGATGAGCTACCGCAAGAAGTACAAAACTTGCCAGCCCCTTTGTGGCAGGTTAGTTTTAATGACGAGCTCAATACTCGGTTTTATATCGACCCGAATACTGGCAGCGTCTCGCGCGTGCGTACCGACACCTGGCGGCTATTTGATTTTATGTGGATGCTGCACATCATGGATTATAAAAACAGAAGTAACTTTAACACGCCGTGGTTAATTGCTTTTTCGGGCAGCGCCTTTTTATTCACTCTTACAGGTGTTGCGCTTTTATATAAGCGCTTCAAACCGAAAAAGAAGAAGCGCTAGCTAAGTATCAGCTGCGCTTTGATGTACGTCAAAGAGCAACTGACACCGGATTATTATGAAGCGAAAAGCTGAGAAATATCGGCGAACGCTTTGAACTCTAATGCGTTGCCGAAAGGGTCTTTGAAAAACATGGTGGCTTGTTCGCCCGGCTTTCCTTTAAAACGAATGTAAGGTGCGATAACAAACTCGGTATCGGCAGCCTCTAATTTACTTGCCAGTGCTTGCCAATCGTCCATGGTTAGCACAACGCCAAAGTGCGGCACCGGCACAGCATGATCGTCTACCCCGTTAAAGGCAGGCGGCGACGGCATAGCCTCTACACAATGGGTCACTAATTGATGGCCGAAGAAGTTCCAATCTATCCACTGGGTGTCACTGCGGCCCTTTTCACAACCCAACAACTCACCGTAGAACGCTTCTGCGTCGGTTAAGTTAGTGACCGGAATGGCAAGATGAAAAGGTTGAACCATGAAAACTCCTGTTATAAAAACTTCTTAAGCAACGACAGCTTAAACTTAGAAAACGGCGCATAACGAAAGAACACGTCAAGTGCGAATGAACGTTTCATTACCGTTTTAATATGGCTGAATGTATCAAACCCAGCTTGGCCATGATAGCTACCCATGCCGCTATTTCCTACGCCACCAAACGGTAACTCAGGGTTAGTCATAAACAGCATAGTGTCGTTAGTACACACACTGCCTGAACTGGTTTTGCTGATAATATTATCAAGCACATCGTCCTTATCACTAAATGCATAAAGTGCGAGTGGCTTAGGCCTGCTGTTCACAAACTTAATGCCCGCCTCCATGTTGTCGACAGTGATAATAGGTAGAATAGGGCCGAAGATCTCTTCTTTCATTAGCGGGCTATCTAGCGATGGCTCCAGTACAAGGGTAGGCGCCATTGCTGGACGAGATTCATCTAGCTCGCCGCCATACACCACATTGACATTTTCAAGGTAACTTTCAAGACGCTTTAAGTGACGATGATTAACGATATTGCCGTAATCTCGTGACGATAAAGGTGCTTTGCCGTATTGCTTTTTCAGCTCTTTTTTAACCGCATCAATAAGCTTTTGCTCAAAGCCCTTTTCAACAATAACATAGTCAGGCGCAATACAAGTTTGGCCCGCATTCATCCATTTCCCCCACACTAAACGGCGCGCGGTTACAGCAAGATTTGTGTTTTTATCAACAAAGCAAGGACTCTTACCGCCAAGTTCAAGGGTTACTGGCGTTAAATGTTTGGCCGCGGCGCTCATGACAATTTTGCCCACCACTTCACCACCGGTGTAAAAAATATGATCCCATTTGCAAGCAAGTAGCGCTGTTGCTTCATCTTTACCGCCTTCTATTACGGCAACGCATGAATTATCCATATATTGGGGGATAAGTTTAGCCACCAGTGACGATGTTTCTTGTGCTAGCTCGGAGGGTTTTAATACGGCACAGTTACCCGCTGCGATAGCAGCAATGTAAGGAGCTAGCAATAACTGAAGCGGGTAATTCCACGCACCAATGATAAGCACGGTGCCAAGAGGCTCAGGCTTGCGAAAGCTTTTACCTGGCCATGCCACCATAGGCGTTGATACTTTGCGTGGCTTTGCCCATTTATCCAAGTGCTTAAGCGTATGCTTGATATCAGAAAGCAGAAACCCTTGTTCCGCCACCATGGCTTCAGTCTTACATTTGCCCAAGTCATTTTTAAGGGCCTGTAAAATGTCGTGCTGGTTGTCTTTCAGTAAAGTTTCTAATGCCTTTAACTGGCTTTTACGCCATTCCAGGGACTGGGTTTTCCCTGTATCGAAACTGTCGTTAAGCTTGTGAACAACGTCAACGAAACACACGCCAGTTTCCACTGCGTGAAGAGAAGGTCTATTTGGCATAAGAAGGCTCCGATAGCATAACACCCACGGCAACAATTCTATGGTTCATCTTAAGATTGTTGTCGGGCAAAACTGCGCAATGTTTAACTGATACTATCTTATATTAATAGGGATGTTCGAAGACAACGCAACTAAATTGTTAATTAATGTTTAATGAGCTCGTATTTTAGGTGCAAGTGGCTGACGTTACGCTTAAGAAGTACAGACAGTTAACGTTGAAGCAATAACAAGATTGTATAAAAGTAAAAGGTCGAAAAATACAAACAAAAAAGCCCAGTAAACACTGGGCTTTCAAACGTATTTAATATGTAACTATTACGCGTCGTATGGGCTGCGCAAAACGATAGTTTCGTTTCTGTCAGGGCCTGTTGAAACGATATCAACTGGCACACCCGTTAGCTCTTCAAGACGCTTAATGTAGTTTTTCGCTGCTTGTGGAAGCGCTTCAAACTCAGTTACACCAAAGGTGTTGTCTGTCCAACCTGGCATTTCTTCATAAACTGGCGTCACTTTTTCATAACCGTCAGCCGCCATAGGTGGAACGTCTTTCACGTTACCGTCTGCATCTTTGTAGCCTACACAAATTTGAAGGCTTTCAAGACCGTCTAGTACGTCAAGCTTAGTTAAGCAGAAACCTGTAATAGAGTTGATTTGTACTGCGCGTTTCATTGCAACCGCATCGAACCAACCTGTACGGCGCTTACGACCTGTGGTTGCGCCAAACTCGTGACCTTTAACACCTAAGTGTTGGCCAACTTCACATTCAAGTTCAGTAGGGAAAGGACCTGAGCCTACACGCGTGGTGTACGCTTTAACAATACCCAGTACGTAGTCTAGCTTAAGTGGGCCAAAGCCTGCACCCGTTGCTACACCACCAACGGTAGTGTTTGACGACGTAACATAAGGATAAGTACCGTGATCGATGTCTAGAAGTGTACCTTGTGCACCTTCAAACATAATAGGTAAGCCAGCATTGTGTGCTTTGTCCAGTTCGTCAGTTACATCAACTACCATTGCTTTAAGAATGTCAGCAACTTCCATTGCACCTTTTAAGGTTTCATCAAAGTCTACTGCTTCTTCGCCATAGTACTGCGTAAGCGTGAAGTTATGCACGTCTAGCACTTCTTTCAGCTTTGCTGCGAAGTCTTCTGCATTAAACAAGTCGCCAACGCGTAATCCACGACGGGCTACTTTATCTTCATACGCCGGACCGATACCACGACCCGTTGTTCCAATTGCCTTTGCGCCGCGGGCTTTTTCGCGCGCTACGTCTAGTGCAATGTGATAAGGAAGAATAAGCGGACAAGCTTCACTAATCTTTAATCGCTCGCGCACTGGAACGCCACGCTCTTCAAGCATAGTCATTTCTTTCATTAGTGCGTCAGGGCTAAGCACAACACCGTTACCAATAATACAGGTAACATTATCGCGTAGGATGCCTGATGGGATTAAGTGAAGTACGGTTTTTTCACCGTCGATTACTAGAGTGTGACCTGCATTGTGTCCGCCTTGGTAACGAACAACATATTTTGCGCGATCAGTGAGTAGGTCTACGACCTTGCCTTTACCCTCGTCACCCCATTGAGTGCCGAGTACCACAACGTTCTTTGCCATGAATCATATGTGTAAGAAAATTAGGCGGGGATTCTACAAAATTCTAGGGCAAGGATCATCTCTTTTTCGAACAAAAATACGACTATTTTATTTTTATTTTTGAAATCACAAAGATGCCCCACTGCCGCTCGAGCCTTTTTGAAATAAGGCTTGGCTTCTTATTTTTCAGCACAAACATTCTAAGACGCTAATTTTTAAAGCTTTCTAAACATTACCTGATATAAAAGCTGAACAGACGGTCTACCGCAGTTTGCACTACACCCATTTATATAACGTTTTGCTATTATTCACGGGCATTGGATGCTTAAAAGCTAATGTGGTATTCAAAGGGCTGAAAATATACCTCTGAATGTTGAATACAGGTTTAAGAGCACACTTTTCAGTCAACGGTAAAGTCGTGCTCCTTTTCGTACTATTTATTATGGTAAAGCGTGCGGCAGAGTTTGGTGAGGTCCGTTTTCACACCGCTTCGCACCTTTTAATGCCTAGTTCTGGGCGCTAACTCAACTGAAATAAAACAGCAGTAGTGCGCCTATTATCACAAAGGTTCCGCCAATTTGACGCAGTTGATTGCTGGGCTGTTGGCTTATCTGAAGTAAATAATTGCGCCATTTATTTGGAAAAAGAAGCGGCCCTATTCCTTCTATAATAAGTACCAACGCTAAAGCGGGTAGTAGCCACTCCATAAAACTATCCTTAAATAAGTGTGACGTTAATATTTACGTATGTTTAAAGCAACGACTTACGCTTTCTGATTCAGTGCGGTTAAATCAATGTACTCAGGGGTGTGGTACAGACCAAAACCAAACCGTAAGCGATTCCCTCTAAAATCGGTAAGGATATGGCGCTCTTTAAGCGCTGAAGCAAGGGCTTTTGTTTCATCGGCACTTTCTAATTCAAAGGTAAGAAAGTGCCCTCGGTTTGCTTCATCACTTACTGCTAGATGTTTTTCATTTAACAAGGGATGGTTGCAGGTAGCAAGTTTCTCTAGAAATGTGCGCTGCATGCCCATTACGTAATCGTTGATAGTGGCTACATCAATGCCATTGTCGTCGAACATACGAAGCACGGCTCTTAATCTGTAGAGCGCGGTAAAATCCATGGTCGCACCAGCAAAGCGCATTCCATCTAGACTATATTGAACGCCCTCTTTGCCGCCAACTTTGCGAGGCTTATCTAGCTCGCCAAACTCTGCAAACCAGCCTGTGTAAGCAGGTCTTAGCTCACAGCCCACGGGTACGTGCGCAAAACATGCGCCCTCTCCTGCCTGAGCATATTTGTAACTACCGGCAAGATAAAAGGCTCGGTGGGCAATGTCCGCTATATCGGTAGGCTTTGCCATAAACCCGTGATAGCCATCAACCACAATAAGTGTATTGTCGTTAGTTACGCTATTTACGATATCTGTAACATCGTTCACCACGTATCCGGAATTAAAAAACACCTGACTAAAGAAAACCAGCTCGGGATCGTGTTCGGCAATGGCGGCCTTAAAGCGCGATGCAAACGTATTGTAGGGTTTAGTAGGTACGGTAATAAGTTCTATCGCCCCCTGCTCTTGCAGCCTACTCGCTTGGCGCTGAAAACTGTGAAATTCGCTGTCTGTCGACACGACTTTAAAAGGCGCAGTGCTATCGATGCAGCTCATTACGCGATAAAGCAGCTCATGGGTATTGGGCGCAAAAACGATTTGCTGTGGCGCACCAGTATTCAGCATGTTGCTAATGCGTTGCTGTAGCTCTGGCACCAAAGTTTGGAAGAAATATCCCCATTTTTCGTCAACATACTTAGCGCTGTCATCCCAGTAGTTGAGCATTGCATCGCGTGTGCAATCGGGCCAGAAATAGTGGCTATGACACGCGTAATGCTGTTTACCCTTGTTGGCATTAAGAAAACCTGTATAAAACTGCTGATATGACATGCTCTATTGCCCAATATAAAAACTGCGTAAACCCTAACAGACTTCTTCATTTTTCGCATGAATCTGCGCCTGTAACAAAACATTTATTTACAAATTAGGTGTAAATAGTTTTGCCCAAATTAGTACGCTTGATGATATTTCCTATATATCTATATCCACTGCAAATCTTGAGAACTCTGCTATATCATATAAGGGTGAGTTATTTAGTTTTTCGAGTTAGCAAGCTTGGTCTGTTCCACGCAGACACACATTAAAGGTATTTTATGCGTTTCCCTAAATACGGAAATTATTCATTGGATGTCTCAGGTAATGTTCTTGAGGTATTCGCCACAGGGGCGTGGAACCTAAAGACAACCGAATTTTTTATTGAAGAAATGCATGAGCTAATTGTTAGGTTCGATAATAAGCCTTGGGCCGCTCTGATGGACGGTCGCCGCTGGGTGTTATCTACCCCAGATTGCCAAACTCAGTTAGCCGAGGCAATTAAAGTGAACATTTCGCGAGGATTAACTCGCTCTGCTTATGTGCTGGAGACTGGCATGGTAAGGCGAGCCCAGTTAGAAAGAACGCACCCATCTAAACAACGGGATTTTGAATCAAGCAACTACGAACGAGAATATTTTCAAAAGTACTTTCAAGCTCTAAACTGGCTGCACAAAGAAGGTTTTTCCCCTATTGTTCAGCCTTAGTAAATGGGTTTATCAATGCGCTGATGAAAAAATAAAAGCACATAATTACAGTTTTCAATTCACCAGCACAAAGTCGCACGTCCCATTTATTGAAGTTAAAATGACCGTTTTCAAGCTTTAACTACTTCTAAAGCGCTTTAAAAGCTCAATACAATAAACTATATACTTTGCGGCGATATTCGGATTTAAGCGGGTCGCCGTCGGCAAGCGCATTCATCATATCCATCATTATCTTTCTGGCGTCACCAAACCCAAGTTCTTTCTTTAACACACTATAAAGAAGTTCTAGTGCATCTTGTGCTTTGTTCGCTTGCTGCAACTGTACCGCTAAATCAACTTTAAGCTGCAAGTCGTCTGGGTTCGCCTCTACCGCTGCTTGAAGTTGGCGTATTTCAGGCGTGTCGGCGGCTTGTTCTGCCAATTCAATTTTTCCCACTAAGCTCTTATAGCGAGAGTCTTGATCAACCAACTTAATTTCTTCCAATAACGCTTTGGCTGTATCGATAGAGCCGGTCTCGATATAGCAATCAATAAGCATATATTTAGCGTTTACATTATCTGGGTTAAGCGCTAGGGCTTCTTTAGCTGCGGGCAGTGCCTCTGCATAATCACCTTGCTGAATCGCTTTGCCAGCAGTGGCAAGTAGATCGTCTTCAGGATTAGGTAAATATTTAGCGAGCATTTCGCGAATTTGCTGCTCAGGTTGCACACCCGCAAAGCCATCGACTGGTTGACCATTTTGCACCACCATCACCGTTGGTAGACTTCTAATACCAAACTGTGCAGCGACTTCTTGCTGGGCTTCGCAGTCTACTTTAGCCAGGATCAAGTGCTGGCTATATTCACCCGCCAGCTTTTCCAAAATAGGCATAAGATCTTTACAGGGCTCGCACCAATCTGCCCAAAAATCGATTAGCACCAGCTTATCTTGCGACGCTTCAATGATGATTTGTTGAAAGTTTTCTACCGTAATATCTACGATGGTTGCTTGGCTATTCGCAACGAGATTTTCCATAACGCAGGCCTTTAATTTCTTGTATTGAGAGGAATATGGGGCAGACGGCCTGAAATTACAAGGTTAAGGTAGGCTATCTTTGGTCACCGCGCCTTGCACTAGGAAGCGCCTCTTAATTCGCCACTTTGTTGGATCTGCGCCAGTGAGCACGCATGTTTGCAAAAACTCATTCTCTTTTTGTCGTATTCACGACAATCTATTTCAGAATAGAATGTTAACGTAGTGTAAACTACTGCTACTAAGTCACTCTACTTCTATAAAATACATGCTTATGGCCGAGAGGGTTTTATGTCTACACAAACAAGCGCTGACACGCATTTTTCTTCATTCAAAGAGTTTTACCCGTTTTATTTAAATGAACATAGAGATAGTACATGCCGCACGCTTCATTTTATCGGCTCGTGGCTGGTTCTCGGCGTTATAGCACTTGCAGTATTTATGGCTAGCTGGTCGCTACTGTGGTTTATTCCGCTAGTAGGTTACGGTTTCGCTTGGGTAGGTCATTTCTTCTTTGAGAAAAATCGCCCTGCGACATTTAAACACCCGCTTTACAGCCTAATGGGCGACTGGGTCATGTTTAAAGATATTCTTGTGGGCAAAATTAGTCTTAAAGGCGAATAAAGCTCAAATGACTTAAAGTACGGCCAGCCTTCTATTAATAATGATAACCGCCATTGCTAGCGCTCTGCGTTGTTAAACGTTGCGCTTAATGTTGGATATGTACTTTTAACGGACAATCCAGCCTCTTCACCGCACGCGCTTTACATAAGAGAAACGAAAGCGATATGGTTAGAGACAAGGTTCGCAGGTTGCTACATTTGCGTTAGGATTTACGCTAAACACACGACAGCGAACATTCTACCTATCGCGCTCAGCGCAAAAAACAATAACAAAAGGAACAACTATGTTTGCGTCTCGTTTCGCCTTTCGACCAGTACGAAAAGGCTTATGTGTTACCTCGACTGCATTATCACTATTGGTTTTAGGTATAAGTCAGGCCAATGCAGTGCAGGAATCTGCCTCTGATTCGACTAGCTTAAATGCGCTTACATACGATGACACCTTTAACTTAGAATTTGTGGCCAACCCACAGTTTCTTAATAAGGATACGGTAATTTATTCTCGTCAGAGCATGGATGTTATGACTGACGGAAGACAAAGCCGACTGTGGCAAGTAAATATTAAATCCGGTGAGCATCGCCCGTTTATTGGTGTAGATGAAAACTTGTCACAGGCTACCTTATCTCCCAACGGTAAAATGGTGGCATATACAAAATCGGTCAACGGCCGCGCACAAATCCATCTTTATTACTTAGATACCATGCAGTCTGTGCGCTTGACCAACACCAGCGAAGCGCCTCGTCAGTTAACCTGGTCTCATGACAGCAAAACCTTAGCCTTCACCCAGTTTACCGAAGAAAAACAAAAGCTATTGTTTACCGGCATGCCGAGCAAGCCTAAAGGAGCAAAGTGGGCTGACCAAGGCACCTTTATTGATGCGGTGCAGTATAGAGGTGACGGAAGAGGCTATTTGCGCGAAGGCTTTGACCAGATATTTGTTCTGCCTGTTGAAGGCGGTACGCCGCGTCAATTAACAACTGGAAAATTCCCTAGCGGCGGCCCCCTTTCTTTTTCTAAAGAGAATGACTGGATTTATTTTGCCACACCACAACGAGAAGACTACGCGCTGCACCCTTTGTTTAGCGACATCTATAAAGTGAATGTGAATACAGCGGCAGTTGAACAAGTTACCGATATTGAAGGGCCTGAAGGTAGACCAACCTTGAGTCCCGACGGAAAATACTTGGCGTTTACTCAGCTCAACGACAGAAAGCTTTCTTATCAGAATGGCGACCTAGTTGTACTTGAGCTTGAAAGTGGTGACATCACCCGTTTAACTACGTCATTAGATAGAAGCCTAGGCAAGTTTGAATGGCGCAAAGACAGCCGAGGATTAATCTTTTCATACCTTGATCATGGCGAAACTAAACTTGCTGCGGTGAACCTGAAAGGCGATGTGAAACCAATCGACGTTAGCATAGGTGGACAAGCGTTTGGACGCCCTTACACGTCGGGCGACTTCGCCGTTAGTGATAAAGGTGACATTGTTTACACCACGGCAAGCCGCACTGTGCCTGGCGACCTGGCGCTTTATAGAAAAGGCAAAGACGATACGCAACTCACCGATTTAAACAGCGATGCACTTGGTCATAAAACGCTGGCAGAAGTACAAGACCTTTCCGTAGTATCAAGTGTGGACGAGCTACCTATCGACGCATGGATTGCTTTGCCACCAGGATTCGATAGCAGCAAAAAATACCCGCTGATTTTAGAAATTCACGGTGGTCCTCATGCTGCCTACGGCCCTCATTTTGCCATGGAAATTCAGCTAATGGCCGCGCAAGGTTATGTCGTGGTATGGGCTAACCCAAGGGGCAGCAGCTCTTACGGTGAAGACTTTGGTAATTTGATCCACCATAACTACCCATCAGAAGATTATAACGACCTAATGGACGTGGTAGACGCAGTTGTTAAACAAGGCTATGTAGATTCAGAGAACTTGTTTATTACTGGTGGCTCAGGTGGCGGCACACTGACCGCCTGGTCTATTGGAAAAACTGATCGCTTTAGCGCAGCTGTTGTGGCTAAGCCGGTCATTAATTGGGTAAGCTTTTCGTTGACTGCCGACGCATACCCGTACTTCAGCAACTACTGGATGGCAGATATGCCGTGGAATATTGCCGAGAAGTTATGGCAGCGCAGTCCGCTAAGTCTGGTGGGCAACGTGGTAACACCAACCATGTTGCTAACCGGTGAAGCCGATCACCGTACGCCAATTAGCGAGACAGAGCAGTATTATCAAGCCTTGAAGTTACAGGGCGTAGATGCTGCAATGGTGCGGATTCCAGGGGCTTCGCACGGCATTGCAAGTCGCCCTTCTCGCTTAATACAAAAAGTAGGAAATATTGTGGCGTGGTTTGAGCGCTACAAGAAGGAAAAGGATGGCGAATAGCTATATCTAGCTAGAGCCAAATATCACAGAAAGTAAAAAGGCGCCCAGCGGTAAACGAAGTGGCGCCTTTTCTCATTCTACGTTATTTGGTTAGCTTTAATACTT
This sequence comes from Alteromonas sp. 5NW40-0090, assembly GCF_057552975.1. Lineage (NCBI taxonomy): Bacteria > Pseudomonadati > Pseudomonadota > Gammaproteobacteria > Alteromonadales > Alteromonadaceae > Alteromonas > Alteromonas sp. 5NW40-0090. Next base: position 153,181 of record NZ_BAAJLT010000013.1, on the reverse strand, counting down.
TGCCGTTCGGAGCATCGGTCAGTAAGTAAATGGCACCTTCTGGGCCAACTTCAACGTCGCGAATACGGGCGTGATTGTCACGAACATATTCAAACTGCTCTTCGGGCTTTCCATCTTCTACCTTGATACGGCGAAGGTGGGTAAATTTCAACGAACCCACTAATATATCGCCGTTCCACTCTTTAAACATGTCGCCTTGGTAGAAGGTTAGGCCGCTTGGTGCAATAGACGGGTCCCAGTACAACCAAGGCTGCTTCATACCATCCATATGGGTTTTGTCGCTGATAATGTCGCCACTATAGTCAACGCCATAGGTAATCACAGGCCAACCGTAGTTTGCACCGCGTTCAAGGATATTGATTTCATCACCACCTTTTGGGCCATGCTCCATTGCCCATACCGCGCCAGTTTCAGGATGAATAGTAACGCCTTGCACGTTGCGGTGACCATAGCTGAATATTTCAGGGGCTTTGCCGTCTGTGAAAGGGTTATCTTCTACTGCGCTGCCGTCACGGTTTATGCGTACAATTTTACCGAAGTGGTTATCGGTATTCTGTGCTTCTTTCATATACTTATAACGGTCGCCCATGGTGACGTACAAATGCTTTTTAGCATCGAACGCTAAACGACAGCCAAAGTGAAAGCCGTTATCGACAATTGAGTCGGCACTAAAGATAACGTCAACATTTTCAAGGCCTGAGTCGGTAAGCTTAGCCTTTGCAACACTGCTACTGCTGCCCGGCTTCCCCTCTACCTCACTCGCTTTGCTGTAACAGAAGTAGATAGTGTTATTGCTGGCAAAATCCGGGTCGATAGCGATGTCCAACATACCACCTTGGTTTTGCGCAACCACCTCAGGCACATTACTTAGGCGTCCTGATAACTTACCGTCTTTTGATAAACGCTGAATGCCACCTTCACGTTCCGTAACTAGCAGATCGCCATTTGGCAAAAATGCCATTCCCCACGGATGAACGAGCCCTTCAGCGAGCGTGGTTACGGTAATATCGCTATCGGTGATTTCATGCGCTTCGCCATGTTTATGATCTCCGTGAGCTAAAGCGGATTGGCTGATCGTAAGCGCCAATACACAAGTAAGTGACTGCGCTAGCGCGCTCACAGGTTTGAATGGTACAGCTAAAATAGTTGATGGTTTCATCGCTAGGAGCCTCATTTTAAAAAGCCGTGCACGCGTTCACACAGGCTTCTTCTATTATTCTTAGTGGAAGGCAGTATACAAAAAAGGGCACAGCGCTGCTGTACCCTTTGTGATAATTTCACTTGCTTATGCGATAAAGGTGCCTAGCCGATTGAGCCTATGTTAAACCACCGTCACCGCACTTATATAGCGATTTACTTCGGTAATGTTGCGCGAAGCATCCACGCAGTTTTTTCGTGAACGCGCATACGATCGCCAATTAATGCTGCAGATGACTCATCGTCTGCGTCTTGCGCTATCTTTAACGACTCACGGCAGGTTTTCACAACTTGCTCGTGACCGTGAGTTAACAATCTCACCATTTCCGTCGCTTCAGGTACACCTTCCACTTCTTCAATTGAACTAAGCTCAGCGAACGACTTATATGTGCCCGGTGCAGCAACACCTAGCGTACGAATACGCTCTGCAATTTCGTCTACCGCTTCGGCAAGCTCTGTGTAATGCTCTTCAAACATTAGGTGCAATTCACGGAACTGCGGACCTTCTACGTTCCAGTGAAAATTATGCGTTTGAAGGTACAAAGTGTAAGAGTCGGCCAATAGCTTTTTAAGGCCTTCTGCTACTGCGTTACGATCGCTCTCAGAAATACCAATATCAATCTTGCTCATGTCACACTCCTTAACGTTAAAACCCTTTTTAGATTTACCTTCAGTCCATTCATCGGCGCTGAAAGATCTTGGTTTAAATAATATAAGTTAATAGTACTACAGAAATTTTGATTTAGATTAACGGTTTAGTTGATTGCATTCATCGCATTAATCGATGACTTTATACATTCTGCCTCAGCCACCCTATTAATGGTGGTGATGGTGGCTGTCGCCCGTTTCTTTTTTAACAGGTAGCAAAACTTGTAGCTCGCTCGCATCGCTAAATGTGAGGGTTAGTGCTATTTCGCTGCCCTCTTCTAATCCTTTGGTCAGCCCCATCAACATGATATGACGGCCGCCTGATTCAAAAGAGACCATTTCGCCCGCTTTTATCTTAACGCCGTCAGTTAGCTCACGCATTTTCATCACGTCTTCCTCCATCACCGTAGTGTGGATTTGTGCTTCACTTGCTACATCGCTTGATACTGAAACAGACGTCAGTGTTTTATCGCTGTCACTATTGTTATGCAAAGTAAAGTACACTGCGCCGGTTTTTGCCAAAGCAAAGGTCGCTCTGGCATAACCATTCATTACCATTACATCTGATTGCTTACTGGCGTGCTTGTGCTGCTCTTTTGGCATGTGATGGTTATCATGGTCATTGCCATGCGCGTAAATAGTCGCAGACAAGCTTAAAGAAAATAAGCCAGTTACGATAACTAACGGTTTAAGTGATTTGGAAAAAAATGACATACAGTCTGCTCCGAATGAATACTCGTAAGCAAGTGTACGTAAGATTGGCATAGGAAAAAAGAAAAATGGTGCCGACTGCCGGAATCGAACTGGCGACCTACTGATTACAAGTCAGTTGCTCTACCAACTGAGCTAAGTCGGCACACTTTAAAAACCGCTGCCTAGACAGCGGATGCGTATTCTAGCGATAAACGCGTGGGTGTCAACCTTTTAATCGCGTTGCTTCACCAACTAATTTTGGGAAGTACTCAAGTGGTAAATATTTGCTCAATGCCATGAGCTTTTCACCCAAGCTTTCATAACTATTCGTGGTGACATTGATGTGTCCCATCTTGCGCTTTTCACGAACAGATTTTCCGTACCAGTGAAGATGACTGCCATCGATGCTTAGCAAATCGCGCGAGAAGCTGCTGCAACCAATAATGTTGACCATAGCGCTTGGGCCAATGGCTGACGTGTCACCAAGAGGCAATCCACAGACTGCACGTAAGTGATTTTCAAACTGACTGGTTACAGCGCCCGACTGGCTCCAGTGCCCAGAGTTGTGTACACGGGGAGCGAGTTCGTTGACAAGAAGCTTGTCGCCTACTTGGAATAGTTCCACAGCCAGCACACCGACGTAGTTCATACCCTCAGCAAGTTTCGCAAAAATATCGTGAGCCTGGGCCTGAAGTGCATCATCAACGTTAGTCGCTGGCGCAACCGACACGTGAAGTTGACCTTGGTGATGCAAATTTTCAGCAAGTGGATAGGTGCGTACGTCGCCATTCGCATTGCGCACACCGATTAATGACAACTCTCTGTCGAAAGCCACCATTTTTTCAACCACTAAAGGCACTGTCTGCAAATCTAATCCCTGAAGTGCATTTTTTAGGTCAGGTAAATCAGCCTCATCACTTAAACGCCATTGACCATATCCGTCATAGCCATCGCGGCTAGCCTTAAGAATAAGTTTGCTACCCAACTGCTTTACGCAATCGTCTAACTGGGTAAGGTCGGTAACTATTTGGTGTTCACAGTTTGCCACCTGCATGCTTTCAAGCAGCTTTTTCTCACGTACGCGATCGGCGCCAACAAGAATGCTGTCGATATTTGGCATCAACTTGTTTGTTTTCGCCGCGTCTTCAAGAAGCCTTTCAGGTACATGCTCAAATTCTACGGTAAGAGCATCTGCACCTTCTAATGCTTGAGCAAGTGAGATTTCAAGAGGGGTTTTGCTAACTGGATGTACAACGGTATCGTTGTTTACGTCCACAGCTTGAACGTCAATACCTAACGGGCTTCCCGCAAGGTACATCATTTGAGCAAGTTGGCCTGCGCCGTAAACGACTACTCTCATTCATCTAGCTCCAACGTATTGCTTGAAGCAAGTACCGTATCAGTTTGCGATTTTCTAAAAGCGATAACGGCATTGCGTACGCTTTCGTCTTGCAGCGCAACAACTTGTGCCGCGAGAAGACCCGCATTTGCTGCACCAGCCTCACCTATTGCCAGTGTACCTACCGCAACACCTTTCGGCATTTGAACGATAGAAAGCAATGAATCTAATCCGTTGAGCGCTTTTGATTTAACCGGGCAGCCAAACACAGGTAAATGCGTGTGTGCAGCAATCATACCCGGTAAGTGAGCTGCGCCGCCTGCGCCAGCAATGATTGCGCTAAAACCTTCATCTGCAGCGCTTTCTGCAAACTCTACTAGCAAGTTGGGTGTACGGTGCGCCGACACCACCTTCGCTTCAAATTCAACACCAAACGACTTCAGCATTTTTGCGGCCTGCTGCATAGTAGGCCAGTCTGAAGTTGAACCCATCACAATCGCGACTTTTGCCATCTAGAGATCCTCGGGGTAGGTAAAGTGGACAACCTTGGAAAGGCCGCGATTGTAGCGTAAAACCGTTCAAAATCCCACCGGAAATGGCGTCAATTATAGTGCCACTCGCTTAAGGGTTGTTGAGGCTACTCTCTTATTAGGGTGATCTATCTCTTCGCTGTCAATCGTATTAACTATAATTAATTTATGTAGAAAAGTTGCCTGACTACACGGATTAACGAACGCATTTATTTCCACACTTTGCGACGTTGACCATGAACGGGCGTTAGAGGTTATTGATGACAGATAAACACGAACCCGATGTACTTGATGAGGTGATAGAAGAAGTACAAGACGTGGTCTCTGACTTCTTAAATCGCGAAGCCGCTCCCGGCATATTGTTAATGGGTGCAACGATTCTTGCGCTCATTATTGCTAATTCTCCCCTAGATACGCTTTACGATCATTTAATCAGTATGCCGGTACAAATATCAGCCGGTACGTGGGCTATCGATAAGCCATTATTGCTTTGGATTAACGACGGGTTAATGGCGGTGTTCTTCTTTCACGTGGGCTTGGAATTGAAGCGGGAAGTCTGCGAAGGTGAGTTGGCCAACCCCAAAGATATTATCTTACCCGCAGCGGGTGCTGTAGGTGGCATGGCACTACCCGCCTTGATATACGTAGGCATTAACTGGGACAACCCCGTAGCCATTGCAGGGTGGGCAATTCCCGCCGCTACTGACATCGCGTTTGCGTTAGGTATTTTGGCGCTACTAGGTAGTCGAGTACCTACGAGCCTGAAAGTTTTCTTAGTCACCCTAGCTATTATTGACGATATCGGTGCTATCGTAATTATTGCCCTGTTTTACACCGAGCACATTACCGCGGGTGCGCTGTATATTGCTGCAGGTTGTTTATTGCTGTTGTGGCAAATGAATAAACGCAATATGGTAGATATTCCGCCTTATGTTTTTGTGGGAATCATTCTGTGGGTAGCCATGTTGAAGTCAGGCGTTCACGCCACACTGGCAGGTGTCGTACTTGCTGGCTTTATTCCTATGCGGGATGAGAAAGACGCATCTTATTCTCCGGTAACGCGACTAGAGCACGGTTTGAATGGCTCGGTGAGTTTCGCGATCCTACCTTTATTCGCGTTTGCTAACGCCGGCATAAGTTTTGGTAACATCAGTCCAGAGGGTATTTTCCACCCTGTTACTTTCGGAATTTTTCTTGGATTGGTTGTGGGTAAACAAATTGGCGTATTCGGCTTCTGCTACTTAATGGTGAAGCTAAAGCTGGCTAAGTTACCTGACGACCTAAACTTTAAGCATATCTATGGCTGTGCGCTACTCTGCGGCGTTGGCTTTACAATGAGCTTATTCATTGGGGGACTGGCCTTTGCACAGACAGGTATCAATCAAATTTTTGACGAGCGTGTGGGCATTTTAACCGGCTCACTTGTTTCGGCGTGCTTAGGGTATATTGTACTGCGATTCGTTAGCGAAGCGCCAAGCGATAACACTGATGTAGCATCAAACGCGAGCAAGTTCACGGGCAATACAGTCAAATAGAACCTGCTTGCGAATAGGCTTACTTAAATGCGCATTCATGCCTGCTTCTAAGCAGGCATTTTTGTCTTCGATAAACGCATTGGCGGTCAACGCAATGATTTTAATCTTGTCTTTATTTCTGCCTTCTTCGCGAATAAGCCTTGATGCAGTATGCCCGTCCATAATGGGCATTTGGCAATCCATTAGAATCACATCGAAGTCGTGTTTTTTTTCTGCGGCCACCGCGTCTAGCCCATTTTTAGTTCGAATGCACTTGATATTCTCTGACTTAAGCATTTCCATAACGATGTCTGCGTTTATGTCATTGTCTTCTGCAAGTAGTACACGAATTGCACTAGGCAAGGATGGAGGCACTTCACGCTGTTTTTGAATGCCGCCCTCACAGATTGTGGCTGGAATATGAAAAGTGAAGCTAGTTCCTACATCTAACTCGCTTTCAACGTAGAGTTCACCGCCAAGCAATTCGATCAGCCCTTTTGATATGGCCAGCCCCAAACCGGTTCCCCCATAGTGGCGCGTAGTCGATGCATCTGCTTGCTCGAATTTCTCGAAAATAAGGTGCAATTTGTCGGGCGCAATTCCGATACCAGTATCAAGGACTGAAACTTTCAACCCTTGATGGGCATAACTCACGTTAACCGATACCCCACCTTCATTGGTAAATTTTATGGCGTTGCTTAGTAAATTATTGAGTATTTGAGCTACTTTACCAGCATCAATGTTCAAGACTTCTGGCACATCGCTGCTAATACGAAGCGTAATATCATAGCCTTTTACTTGCGCAGTGTGGCGATATAGCTCACAGGATGCTGTTAATAATTCACGGATGTCGCAACGCTGAATGTCACAGAGCATCTTCCCAGATTCGATTTTAGACCAATCTAAAATGCTATCCAAAATAATCAGTAGGTTCGTCGCTGAGCGAGAGATAGTTTTTGCCCTCACTGCGACATGCTCAGGCAACGCATTGTCTAGCATTAAATCACATGAGCCAACGATACCGTTCATTGGCGTTCTTATCTCATGACTCATATTGGCAAGAAACTGAGTTTTGGCCACGTTTGCGGCTTCGGCCTCTTTCAGAGCTAGCGCTAAATGCTCGGTTTTTTCCTCTATGCGCTGCTCTAAAGACTGGTTCAACTCATTAAGTTCTTTATTTAATTCTTGCTCTATTTCCTTCGCTTTTTTAAGTTCGTCAAACGCACCAAGTAAGCGAGCTTCCAAGCTCATAAACTCATCGCTTAGTGACGAAAGCTCTTGGATGTGCAAAGCTCTTTGCGGAGCTTTGTTTCCATTTTTTTGATTAGGATCGAACTCAGCAATGTAGCGGACAAGTCGGCGAATAGGCGCGCCTACCATTTTGGCCACCACATACCCCGTGAATGTTCCAAAAGCAGACAAAGCCAATAATAACAGGAGGTCTTTTAGCAAGTAACTGCTCATAGAGGCGTGTAAAAGCCGCTTATCGAAGTAATAGCTAACCTTCCAATTGGCAAAAGAAAGGTTTTCGGTGAACCTTAGCCACTTTCTACCTTGGGAACCGGAACCATTATTAACTTCTTCAACTTCGACGCCACAATTGGGTTCACACGAGTAAAACGGCGCTTTGGTCAGCGGTTTCATCGCTAGCGCATCGGATGCGTAGATCACCTCACCTTTTTGATCTTCTATCAGCATCAAAAATCCGCCAAGGCTCAGGTCATCAATTGCGTTAAAACTTTTTAAAGATAGTGAACCTTCTACAATACCTTTGGGCACTCCGTCACTATCTAAGATTGGCGCAGATAGCGCGACAATTGGGTCGTTGCCGAAACCTCGGCCTTGAAAAACATTGGACAAGAATGGCGTGCCTGACTGCATTACTTCGTAAAAATAAGGACGATAAGACACGTTAGGTAAGCCATTTTTTCTCGCCTTTTCCAGCATACTTGGCGGATAAGCGTGTGTGATGTCGCCGCTTTCATCTGCTACTAGAAAGGTTAAAAACTCAGGGTTGTGCGACGCAACAATTTGTAAATTAGCGCCGGCCGTTGCTTCTAAGCTATTTTTCGATGCAGAATTTGAAAGAACTTGCGCTGTACTGATAATGGCATTTTGATGATGACGTATAAAGGTTGAAAGCTGAAACTCAAGCACTTTCACCCGCTGCTTCATGTAGCTATGGATTTGTTGCTCTTGCTGATGTTGAAACAAGCTGACTGATAGATAAATGACGGCCATAGACGCAACGAAGAAACAACCCGAAAAGAAGTATCCGAAAAGAAAGTGAAGTGTAATACGTTCCGATTTGTTCGAGGTTTGCTGTTTAAGACCGTATATGGCCAGATATGCAAAATGACCGGTAACCAGGCCAAATACACCGCTCACCCAGGTCACTAAAACACCTGAGAACAACATATTAGCGTTATCACTATCGTAAAGAGAGTGTTCTAAAAGCAAAATCGGCAAAAAGACAATAGACCAAAAACCTGCGCCGACTTTGATCACTTGCCTCAGCGACTTGTTATAGCCGAAAAAACTCAGCACGATTGGCAGTAAGGTAAGGCTTTCTTTCCCCACAATACTCCCGTCGCTTAGCCACATTGGAAGGCTTATTAACAGCGCAATGGGAATAGATAAATAAGGGGAAAAACGAAGCGATGCGTATACCGCAGCGCCCACGCCAAAAGTCGCAATACCCGAACTATCAAAAGGCGGATTGAGCGCGTTTAACCCAGCACCAAGTATACATACAAGTAGTGCTTGAAAGGCCAGAGACCATGAAAAAGAAAATGCATTACTACCTATTTTCAACGCATGTCTCCAGCGAGTCGATTTAGTGTTGATCCATGTAATCTAGAGTGAAGTTCGTAAGAAGCTTCACACCTAATTTCATGCCTTCATCGTCAACATAAAACTCCGGTGTATGGTGAGCAGGGCTATCTTCTTCAGTTACATCCAAAGGCTTGCCGCCTACCCAAACATACAAACCTGGAATTTTCTCCTGAAAAAATGAAAAGTCTTCTGCACCCGTGACCGGATTAGAAAGCAATGTGTTCTCAACGCCAGCGGTACGCTGCATAGTAGGCAGCATAGCTTTTGTCAGCTCTGGGTCGTTGTACGTAATGGGGTAATAGTAATCTAGCGGAAGCGTAAGTTCTGCGTCTGCGCCCATACTTTCAGCTATTGCCTTTACTTTGCGTGGAAGCGATTCGTAAATGTGATCGCGCGCGGCTTCATTGAGCGTACGGATTGTGCCAACCATTTCTACTTCATTAGGAATGATGTTTGAACGGTTACCGCCATGAATAGACCCAATGGACACGACTGCTGCATCGTCAATCAATTTCAGTTCACGGCTGACAATGGTCTGAATAGACATGATCATCTGTGCCGCTGTAACCACAGGGTCTACGCTCTTCCAAGGATAAGCGCCATGGGCTTGCTTACCGTGAATGACGATTTTAAATGGGTCTACTGCGGCCATGGTGCCACCCGCGTTATAACGTACTTTACCAACATCGGTATTGGCATTAATATGCAGGCCAAAAATAGCGTCTACATCAGGGTTCTTAAGTACGCCTTCAGCGACCATAACTTCCGCACCGCCTTTTTCTCCAGCGGGTGCGCCCTCTTCTGCAGGCTGAAAGATAAACTTCACTTTACCTTTTAGCTCGTCTTTAATTTCTGTAAGAATTTTTGCCGCGCCCATAAGCATTGCCATGTGAGTATCGTGACCACATGCGTGCATAACCGGTACTTCTTTTCCGTTATATTCGCCCATTTGCGTTGAGCGATAGGCTAGGTCGTTTTGCTCTTTTACGGGAAGTCCATCCATGTCTGCACGTAAAGCAACAACGGGACCTGGCTTACCCGAGTCTAAAATAGCTACGACACCCGTTTTTGCAACGCCGGTTTGCACTTCTAAACCTAAGCTTTCAAGGTAGTCAGCGACATATTGAGCGGTTTTAAACTCGCGATTCGATAGTTCAGGAAATTCATGAAAGTGGTGACGCCATTTAATTACGTCAGGTTCTACTTGATTGGCTAATTCATCTACATTGATTTGAGTAGCATGAGAAGCAGAGACAGAGGCCAGCCCTGCAAATGCAAGTGACAGCAATTTCTGGTACATAACTATTATTTCCTTTGGTGTTTTTTAGACAGAGTAAATCATCTCAAGGGAGAACACACCACTGAACTAACGATTGCTGTTAAAAATCAATAAGAAGACGAAAATACCCCATTCACTAGACTGAGGGTATTAGACGGAAGTATAAGAAAAGTGTTTTATCGATGCAGGGAACAAAAAAGGCGCCGAGTGGCGCCTTTTCTTTTAATATCAACTTATTACTAAGCTTTCATTAACTTTTTTGTCTACGCATGGCGTCAAAGAACTCATCGTTTGTCTTGGTCATCGACAACTTACTGATAAGGAAGTCCATGGCGTCAATTTCTGACATTTCGTGAACAATTTTGCGAAGGATCCACATTTTCTGTAGTTCGTCTTGCGCAGTAAGCAGTTCTTCACGACGGGTACCTGAGCGATTAAAGTCGATTGCCGGGAATACACGTTTTTCCGCGATTTTGCGGTTAAGATGTAATTCCATGTTACCTGTACCTTTAAACTCTTCGTAGATAACTTCATCCATTTTAGAGCCGGTATCGATAAGCGCTGTTGCGATAATAGTTAAGCTTCCGCCTTCTTCAACATTACGGGCGGCACCAAAGAAACGCTTGGGCTTGTGAAGTGCATTCGCGTCAACACCACCAGTAAGTACTTTACCTGATGAAGGTATTACCGTGTTGTAAGCGCGGGCAAGACGGGTGATAGAGTCAAGCAGGATAACCACGTCTTTTTTGTGTTCGACAAGACGCTTAGCTTTTTCGATAACCATTTCAGCCACTTGTACGTGACGACTTGCTGGCTCATCGAAGGTTGATGCCACTACTTCGCCTTGTACAAGGCGGTGCATTTCGGTTACTTCTTCCGGACGCTCATCAATAAGCAATACCATTAACTCACAATCTGGGTGGTTAGCAGCAATTGACTGGGCAATATTCTGAAGAAGAAGGGTTTTACCGGCCTTAGGTGGCGCTACGATAAGACCACGCTGGCCTTTACCGATTGGCGACGCCAAATCCAGTACACGAGCCGTAATGTCTTCGGTCGAGCCATTACCACGCTCCATACGCAAGCGGTCTGCTGCGTGCAGTGGTGTAAGGTTTTCAAAAAGAATTTTGTTACGTGAATTTTCAGGCTTATCGAAGTTAACTTCGCGAATTTTTAGTAGGGCAAAGTAACGCTCGCTGTCTTTTGGCGGACGAATTTTTCCGGCAATCGTATCACCTGTACGCAGGTTAAAGCGTCGGATTTGGCTTGGCGATACGTAAATATCGTCTGGTCCTGCAAGATACGATGAATCAGCTGAGCGTAGGAAGCCGAAACCGTCCTGTAAAATTTCTAATACCCCGTCACCAAAGATGTCTTCACCGCTTTTTGCGTGCGTCTTTAGGATTGAGAAAATGATGTCTTGTTTTCTGGCGCGCGCCATGTTTTCCAGGCCCATTTCCTCGGCCAGGTTAACCAACTCGCTTATTGGTTTGTTCTTTAATTCAGTTAAATTCATACTGGTGGGTCTTTGTGCTTGAACTTCGCTTACAGGACTTAAAGTCACTCTGTTCTAGTTTAGATTTGATATCACCCGGATATGGGCGTAAGCAGAATGCTGCTCGGATGAGCGCTTTAGAAAAGTTAGCACTATATTTAACCAACGTCCAGCGTTTTACCGCCCAAATGTTAAATAAATTGTTGTGCCCTTTTCCAATATGGAATGCAAGTACCTGTGTTTTAAATAAAAACCGGCGCTTTACTCGCGCCGGTTTTTTGTTTTATAGCTATTAAAGATTTTCGTTAAGAAACTCTGTTAATTGAGCTTTGGATAGCGCGCCAACTTTAGTTGCTGCAACGTTACCGTTTTTGAAAAGTAGCAATGTAGGAATACCACGAATACCATATTTAGGTGGAGTTTCGTTATTTTCATCGACATTCAACTTGCCAACTGTTAACTTGCCATCAAACTCGGTCGCAACTTCTTCCAAGATTGGTGCGATCATTTTACACGGGCCACACCATTCGGCCCAGAAGTCAACCAGTACAGGACCTTCAGCATTGATAACATCTGCTTCGAATTTATCGTCAGATAACTGGATAATTTTGTCGCTCATTCTTTTCTCCATTATTGGTCTGTCGCTGATTTGTCTCAGCCCGACCATAAGTGTTATATAGAAACTGTTTTTTAATGCAAGCACTGATAAGCTATAAGCTATGCCTACTCACTTAACTGATACTCACTTTTCTGACCTGCCGATTAACGGCAAGGTTGTTGACGCCTTGGCGGCAGCTAATTTTTCACATTGTACACCAATTCAAGCACTTGCACTGCCTCCTTTATTAGAAGGTCACGACATTGCAGGTCAGGCTCAAACCGGAACTGGTAAAACCATTGCCTTTTTGGTAGCTACATTTCACTATTTGCTAAGCAAAGCAGAAAATGCAGATAACAGCAAATCAAATGGCCCTCGCGCAATTATTATGGCGCCGACCAGAGAACTCGCCGTTCAAATTTATAACGACGCCAAACTTCTTAGTGAGCATACTGGATTGTCGCTTGGTTTGATTTATGGGGGCGAAGGTTACCAAAGTCAACGCGAAACTTTGGAAGAAGGGGTAGATATTATAATTGGTACGACAGGACGCATTCTTGATTACTACAAGCAAAATGTGTTCACGCTGAAGAATATTCAGGTTGCCGTACTTGATGAAGCCGATCGCATGTTCGATTTGGGCTTTATTAAAGATATCCGCTTTTTATTCCGCCGTATGCCACCTGCAAGCGAACGTTTAAGCATGCTGTTTTCAGCAACGCTTAGCTATCGCGTACAAGAACTTGCCTACGAGCACATGAACAACCCGACTCATGTTCAGGTTGCCCCAGAGCAAACAACCGCGACCCGCGTGTCTCAAGAGCTGTTCTATCCATCTGATGATGACAAGATGCTGCTTCTTCTTACGCTTCTAGAAGAAGAGTGGCCGGAAAAGGCAATTGTCTTTGCAAATACAAAAAACAGCTGTGAAAAAGTCACCGACTGGCTTACCGCTGATGGCCATCGCGTAGGCTTGCTAAGCGGCGATGTACCGCAGAAGAAACGCTTAGGGATCTTAGAAGATTTTACTAAAGGTAACCTAGACATTCTGGTTGCAACCGACGTTGCAGCGCGCGGCCTTCATATTGATGCGGTCACCCACGTATTTAACTATGACTTGCCTGACGATGCGGAAGACTATGTACACCGAATCGGTCGAACCGGACGCGCGGGACAAAGTGGTGTCGCGATTAGTTTTGCATGCGAGAAGTACGCACTAAATCTACCTGCTATTGAGCAATACATCCAAAAGGCAATACCGGTTACCGATTACGACCGCAGCGCCCTACTTGATGATGTAACGCCTCCAAAACCACGTAGAAGACGTACGCCTAACAACCGCAATTCTTCACGCCGTGGTAACGGTAGAGGCCGAGGAAAGCCCCAAAACCGAAACAATTGAGCGCAGTAATAAAGCGAAAGGTAGTTAATAAGAAACGAGATTTTATGCAGGCAGAACTCCAGCACGACGCACAAACTTACGGTGAGTATTACGCTGCCGTAGACTTAGGCTCTAACAGCTTTCACATGGTGATTGTTCACGTTGTTAATGGCAGTGTGCAAATAATAGGGAAAATTAAACAGAAAGTGCGCCTGGCAGCAGGTTTAGATGATGACCTAGCACTGGATGACGTAAGCATGGAACGCGGCTGGCAATGCCTGCAAGTATTTTCGGAGCGCCTGCAGGACATCCCTCCCTCTAACATAAAAATTGTTGCTACCGCTACGTTGCGACTAGCAACCAATGCGCATATTTTCATTCGTAAAGCAGAAGAGATCCTTAATCACAAGCTTGACGTGATTAGCGGTGAAGAAGAAGCCCGCCAAATTTACCTTGGTGTAGCCTATACATCAGCCAACCAAGGCAATAGCTTAGTTATTGATATTGGCGGCGCGAGTACCGAAATCATCATCGGGAACGACATGCAACCGATTCATCTGAAAAGTTTGGATATGGGCTGCGTGACTTTTATGGAGCGCTATTTTACAGGCGGTAAAATAACTGAAAGTAATTTCCAAAACGCTAAGCAAGCAGCGCATTCGCTCATTGCCAATGTATCGAACGCTTTCTTATGTTTTGACTGGGAAAATTGTTTAGGTGCATCTGGCACGCCGCAGGCTATTACCGAAATTTTGGTGGCCCAAGGCATCAGCGACGCTATCCGCTTAGACTACCTGTATCACCTTGAAAAGCAATGTATTGAATGTGGCAGTATTAAAAGCCTTGATATTGACGGCTTAGAAGACAACAGAAAAGCTATTTTCCCTTCAGGCTTAGCCATTTTGATCAGCCTGTTTGAAGCACTAAATATTAAGCACATGAACATTTCTGGCGGCGCCCTGCGTGAAGGGCTTATCTATGGAATGTTAGATAATGTCACAGAAAACGATAGACGCCAGCAAACGCTTAACCAAGCAAAACAGCGTTATCATATCGACAAAAATCACGCGAATTCCGTTCGTCATGTGGCACTTGGGCTATGCCATCAGCTTTGTGCTCAACAAAATATTTGTCACCTAGATACCGAAACCATTTTGGGCGCCGCAGCGCAGTTACATGAAATCGGCCTTCATATTGAATATAAACGTCACCACGAGCACGGTGAATATATTCTAAGTCATATCGATTTACCTGGCTTTACTCGATTACAGCGTTCAGCAATTCGCGATTTAGTAGCGCAACATCGCTTAACCATTAACACTCAAATTTTCGAAAAGTATCACGAAGATTACCGCCCTATGCTAAAAGGCTTACTTCGAATATTAAGGATTGCTGTTGTATTATGTCTACGCCGTCAGAACAAGCATATTCCTGAAGTTTCTCTAAGCTGCGATGATAGTAAGTGGACACTTACCTTCCCAGAAGGTTGGCTAAAGTCCCACCCTCTGATTAGTGCCGAGCTAGCTAATGAGTGCTGGCTGCAACACAAAGCTGGTTGCGAGCTCGCCTGTAAGTAAACACTCACATTTATACTTTAAAAAACAAAAAACCGTGCTAAGCACGGTTTTTTCAATGGACGATTAATACGCGTTAATAATAAGCGCGTTACTTGGCATTTTGTTTCGCGAGTAACTCAGCCGCTTTAGGCGCAAAGTACGTCAGAATCCCATCTGCACCCGCCCTTTTAAAAGCAAGTAAAGACTCTAATATTACCGCGTCTTCATTTAGCCAACCATTAGCAAAAGCAGCTTGATGCATGGCGTATTCACCACTTACCTGGTAGGCAAATGTGGGAACTTTAAATTCATCCTTACAGCGGCGAACAACATCTAAATACGGCATACCTGGCTTAACCATTACCATGTCAGCGCCCTCTTCTATATCAAGCGCCATTTCGTGAAGTGCTTCATCGGTGTTGGCAGGATCCATTTGATAGGTTTTCTTGTTGCCGCCCTTTATATTTGCAGCGGAGCCGACAGCATCACGAAATGGCCCGTAATAAGCAGACGCGTACTTAGCTGAGTAAGCCATAATACACGTATTCATATGACCTGCTTCTTCAAGTGCTTTTCGGATACTGCCAATGCGCCCATCCATCATGTCAGAAGGCGCAACAATATCAGCGCCAGCTTCAGCATGCGATAACGCTTGCTTAATGAGCACCTCGACTGTTTCGTCGTTCATCACATAGCCCGTTTCGTCTAAAAGGCCATCTTGACCATGAGACGTAAATGGGTCTAGAGCAATATCAGACATCAGCATCACTTCAGGAAACGCCTTTTTAAGCGCTCTCATAGCTTGTTGAGCAAGCCCTTCTGGATTGAATGCTTCACTTGCACATTCGGTTTTAAGCGACATGGGTGTTACAGGGAAAAGCGCTATCGTTCTAATGCCCAGCTCTACCCATTTCGCCGTTTCTTGCACTAGCAAGTCGATAGAAAGTCTTTCCACACCCGGCATAGAAGGTACAGCTTCACGGGCATTTTCACCAGGCAATACAAACACGGGATAGATTAAATCATCCGTAGTTAGCCTGTGCTCTGCAACAAGCCCTCTTAGCGCATCTTTAGCACGTAACCTACGCATACGGCGGTGAGGGAAAGATGAAGACATCATAATTTTTCCTGTAAATGTTTGTGTATTACCTTGTTGCGCCCTGAAGCTTTTGCTTCATACAGGCACTCATCAGTAAATTTAAATAGACTCTGCGCGTGCTCTTCGTCAGCAATAATGGTGGTAGATACACCTGCACTCGCGGTTAGCTTAATGATTTCACTCTCGTATTCAAGAGGGCTGTTTTCAAGGCTATGTCGAATACTCTCGGCTACGTGATACGCGCCATCCAAGTCTGTATTAGGCAATATAATGGCAAATTCTTCACCCCCTATTCGACACAAGTCATCTGTTGGGCGATGGATGAGTTTTTGAAAAACTTTTGTAACGTGGATTAAACATGCGTCTCCACCGTCGTGACCATACTCGTCGTTAATATTCTTAAAGTGATCCACATCAATAATAATCAGCGATAAAGGCGTTTGCTCTCGGCGGCTCCGCCTTCCCTCTGAGCGTAATCGCTTGTCGAAATGTCGACGATTGTGCGCGCCTGTGAGCGGGTCAATCGCATTAAGCCGCTCTAACTCTTGATTAACCTCAGAAAGCTCGCGCAGGGTTATCTCTAATTCAAGTGTTCGTTCCTGAACTTTGTATTCTAAATCGTCTTGGTAGCGCTTTTGCACTTCCAACAGTTTTTCCTTAGCGGTGCTTGCCTGCTTTTCTTGCTCAAGGGCAAACTGCTGGGCATTAATTAAGTCGTCACGACTGTGACTGTAATTAATGGCAAGAATGAGCGCTAATATAAGCGCTTCAACCGTACCACCAATAATCAGCAGGTTGTTGGACGAAATAGGCAACTGGATGATATTTACATTATCTAGACTGGCCGTTAATCCACTCACTAATAGAAAGGCCCATGCGATTGTGAAATAGCGGGCTACCACCTCTCCTTTCAGTGAAAGCCACACGCCCAGAGACAAAGTAAAAATAACCACGAGGCTTAGCAATAAAAGAAATGCTTTTATCATTAACCAATAAGGAAGGATAAGACCTGCAATGATACTTAAGCCACACACCCAACTAATCGCTTTGGTCACGCGGTCTAGTTTTTCACTGTATTCCCTTATAGGCAAGAGACTACGGGTAAATAACGCAGCAAACATAATGGTAGAGTTTGCAAAAACGATAATTGCCTTGCTTTGAAACCATGTACTTGCAGGCCAAATATAGGAAAAACCGTAGCCGTGTAGCGTCATCAACGTAAGTGCGAGGTTGACCACATAACCGGCATAAAATAAGAAAGACACGTTTTTTGTGGTTAAAGTCAAAAACGCATTGCTCACTCCCATCGCGATTAAAATACCGAAAAAGATGCCTAGTACTAAGTTTCTACTTGATGTGTATTCTATAAACTCAGTTTCTTCCCAGATAAGGATAGGAAGGCGAATAGTGCCCGATGTCTGCATCTTGATAATAACGCGCTGAGACTGCGCACTGGCAGGCAATGGGAACAAAGGCTTAACGTGTGTGATGGGCCTATCGTCAAAACTTTGATTGTCTCCACTCGAGTAAGTCACAATGGGTTTACTGCCCACTTGGCTATACACGGCCACATCAAGTTTATCTAATAATGGGTAGTCGATGTGCAGAAGAGAGCGACTTTGGTTGCTCTGTGTTGGCTCGACTATCATCGAAAACCAATAGACATCGGTATCCATTCCTAAGTTGACTGGAGAGGCAATTGGAGACCAATCATTCGCGGGCGTTTGTATAATATTATTAAAGTCGAACGTTTTCCCATTCACCTCTTTTAAATAACTTAACTGAGAATAACGAGGTGAAACGCTTGTCGCTGGAGACAAGTTCATCAAGACAAAGACAAAAGCAACAGCGGCAAGAACTGTAGTGAGAATAAGACCCGCGTCATACTTGCGCATCGCTTTTAGATTTGTCTGCATATAAACCTATGGTTAGTTGAGAGAAAATAACTCACAGGTATTAGCATAACTGCTAATACGTAATTTATCAGTCTCAACTTGCAGATATTCGCCTAATTGCTGAGCGATATGAGGCAAGAATGCGGGCTCATTATTGCGTTTTCGAGGGCGCAACGTCTTCGGAAATAAGTACGGTGCATCGGTTTCAAGAATAAGTCTGTCAGGCGGTATGTGTTTTACGGCATCACGTAAATCTTCGCCACGTTTATCGTCACACACCCACCCTGTTATGCCGATATAAAGGCCTAGCGACAAATACGCTTCTACCTGTTCCGCTGTGCCTGTGAAGCAGTGGGCTAATCCCCCTCTCAAGCGCGGCATATATCGAGTTAACAAGCTGACTTGTTCGTTAAAGGCATCCCTTTCGTGCAGATATACGGGAAGATTCAACGATACCGCTATATCCAGCTGGGCCTCAAAAACCTCTAATTGAACGTCTTGAGGTGAAAAGTTACGGTTAAAATCAAGGCCGCATTCACCTACGGCAACACATCCTTCCTGTTGAGCAAGCTCGCGTAACCGCTGGTAATCGCTTTCTGTAACGTCTTTGGCATTATGCGGGTGCACACCAATAGTGTAACAACATTGACTTGAATACTTGTTATAAAGCGCTGCTGCGGCATCCCATTCACTAGGATGCGTAGTGATAATGCAGAGTTTTTCTACCCCTGCATCTTTTGCACGTTGGATAACTTCATCAACGTCAAACCGCTTATCAAGCAAGTTGACTCCAGCATCAAACCAGGACATTTATTTTACGCGTTTCACTTTCATGCGCTTATTTAGGCCTTCAACGCTCAAGTAAAAGGCGCCAAGAAGTCCGCGTTCAACAGACACAACTTGCCCTTCCTTTAGCTTCAAGTGAGTTTGATCAGTTTGCTGCCAAACAGAACCATCACTGAACGTAAGCACATACTTATCGCGAAGGTTTTTCTTGATTGCGTTAATAGTAACGGCAATTTCAGAGGCCGCTTCAGTCAGGTCGCGCTTGTGCTCCAAACCAAAATCATTCTTTGGCTCTGACGATTGAGCTTGCTGAGTAGCAGGCGCAGGACGTGAGTTAGCCTGAGCGCTATTATTTGGTTTGTAAGCCTTCAGTTGGCCAACCTGCGCACTAACACCATCGTATTGATTTAACGACTTCGCCACGCCGTCATAGCACATTAAGCGCTTAAGGCTATTATCGGTTTTGCGGCATTTTTCCATCGCATCGCCGATAGACTCAGCGTGTACTTGAGATGCACTAAAAGCACACAATAAAGTGGCAATAGAAAGCAGTTGAGTTTTCATTTTTATTCCTTTCTCTTCTGAACTTTTATGTGTTGTCAGGTGTTTGCGTTTCGCCTTCATCTTTTGGCGTTTTACCTGCATAAAAACCACCTACGATGACACCAACTTCAAACAACAGCCACATGGGAATAGCCAGTAACGTTTGAGAGATCACATCAGGCGGTGTAAGCAGCATGCCAACAACAAAGGCCCCTACGACCACATAAGGCCGTTTTGCTCGTAGCGACTTGGCATCTGTTACCCCAGTCCAACACATAAGAATAATAGCTATAGGTATCTCGAATGAGACTCCAAATGCGAAGAAGAGTTTCAACACGAAGTTTAAGTAACTTGAAATATCGGTACTTACAGTAACCCCTTCAGGGGCAACGCTAGTGAAGAACGCAAACGCGATGGGGAAGACAACAAAATAGGCAAATGCCATACCGGCATAAAATAACAAGGTACTTGATAGCAGCAGTGGCGCAACCAGACGCTTTTCATTTCGATACAAGCCTGGAGCAACAAAGCCCCAAACCTGATAGAGCACATAGGGAATAGCAATGAAAAACGACAATACTAAGGTAAGTTTAAAAGGTGCGAAAAAAGGTGAAGCAACATCGGTTGCAATCATGCTCGCGTTCTCTGGAAGTGTTTCAAGCAGAGGCATGGCCAACAGCTTATATAAATCCTGTGCAAATGCGGCAAGACACACAAACACAATCAATACGCTCAAAAGTGCTTTGAGAATACGACTGCGCAATTCAATTAAATGAGAAATAAGGTTGTTAGCGTCAGACATCTATTGCTTTTTATAAGGTTCTTGAACCGACTCTGCAGCTTTTTTTAGCTCATCGACGCTTTGTTCAAGTTCAGGTGAAAGAGCTTTAAGCCCTTGCTGCTCTGCTTTTTTCAAATTTTCATGCAATTCGTGCACGCGCAACTGATGCTCAACCTCTTGCTTAAAGCCTGTTGCCACGTTACGTACGCTACGAATTGTATTTATAGTTGAGCGCATGGCACCCGGCAGTCTTTCTGGCCCCAAAATAAGAAGCGCCAGTACACCGATAACCAATAGCTCCCAAAAGCCGATATCGAACATTAGGATTTTTCTTTAACGTCGCTCTGCGTCTTAGTTGAAACAGGCTCTGCTGCTGACTTTTCTTCAACTTGCTTCTTTTGCTCGAAGTCAGCGTCTTTGTCTTCTTCGGTGACTGCTTTTTTGAAGCCTTTGATTGCGCCGCCTAAATCAGTACCTATACCTTTAAGACGCTTCGTACCAAATAAAAGCACCACAATAACCAGTATGATAAGCAACTGCCAAACACTAATACCACCCATAAAAATAATCTCCCTTACATCGATTGGCACAGTATGCCATTGCCTGCTGATGCTTTCACCTGAATATTTACCTGAATGAATAAAGATTGACGTTTTACTAATGACAATCCATGCTCTCTATATCTTAAAAGCGAATAGTGGAAACATTCAACTATTCTAATTTTTACAAGGAGTTAGTGAGTAATGTTGTGCCTTACTGTTATTTATTGCCATTTATTACTTACTGCCCCTTCGACTTTACACATCACCGATAGTAAGGTGAACCCCACCGTAAACACGACCAGTGGAAGTAGCGCTGTTATGAGGCCCGCAACTACTGAAAATCTACCGTCTTACGTTTCTGCAGAAGCTTCCCCAGCCGTTTCAGTAGCCACACACAATGAACAGTGGTTTGATATTTGGCAGCGTAGCTTCACTGACACCATGGACTTCACTGTAAAACAGCTTGATGGTTTGTTTAAAAGTTCAGATGAAATAGATGCTTCAGGACAGAAGGAAGCCAGAGCCGAAGGCCGTGTTCAGCTTGCATGGGAGCCAAGAAGTGGAATGCTCTCGGATACGGATTTGCGTTTCAGGGTAAGAGTTCGCCTACCGGCTTTAAAAGAACGCGTTGATTTACTATTGAGTGATAACGAAGACGAAACTCAGAACAACACGATACGGGCAGCAAGAGATACCGGCAATAACAGTAGAGACAGAACGACTATTGCGCTTCGCTTTCGTCCTGAGCAAGACTCGCACTACTCATTTAGAATTGGCGCTGGTCGGCGCGACCAGCTATATGCGATGACCCGATACAGAGATGCTTTTGCCTTTTCTAAACAATGGGCCATGCTATACGACGCCGAACTTTACTATTACACCCGTGACCGGCTGGGTGCAGAGGTGGGCGTCGCTTTTCAATACGAAATCAATAAAAAGCATCTGGTTCGACAAAATAATCGCTACTACTACCGCGACGATACCAACGACTGGCTATGGCGTCACGAGGTTCACCATTTATTCTCGGTAGATCAACATAACGCCGTTATTCCTCACTTTATGGTGGAAGGGCTTAGCCAACCCAACTTTCGCGTAGAAGAAGTCTATGGCGGGTTTAGGTGGCGTAACAACATGCTGCGCGATTGGCTATTCTTTGAGGTAGAGCCTTTCGTTTTATGGCTACGTGAAGAGGATTTTAAAACCTCATACGGCGTAGCCCTGCGCGTAGAAGCCTATTATGGGCGCGATACTTAGAGTAATTTTTTATGGGATCAAAAAAGGCTGTCTAATGACAGCCTTTCAAAAAAAACACAGTGCGCGAAAACTCAGAAAAAGTTTAAGGACGAAGCGCCCTATCACCTCGAGCAAGCCCACACACACCGGTGCGCGATGATTCGATAATTTCAGCACACTGCCCCATAGTCGTGGCAAATGCATCTAGCTTATCTGTGGTGCCCGTAATTTCAATGGTGTAGTTGTTTACGTTCACATCCACAATACGCGCACGGAAGATATCAGAGTTGCGCTTCACTTCAGCACGTACCGACTCTGTGCGAGTCGCGACTTTAATCAGCATAAGTTCGCGTTCAATGTGCGTACCTTCAGTAAGATCTACCACTTTTAGCACATCAATAAGCTTATTCACTTGCTTAGTAATTTGCTCTATGACTTTGTCGTCGCCGTGCGTGATAATCGTTAGACGCGAAAGGCTCGCGTCGTCGGTTGGTGCCACACACAGTGAATCGACGTTGTAACCGCGTTGTGAGAATACACCAACGATACGAGATAGTGCGCCAGGGGCGTTTTCCATTAATACAGAGATAATACGTTTCATCAGGTTCGCTCCGTCTTGCTTAAGCGCATGTCATCCATTGCGCCAAACTTAATTTGCATTGGATATACGTGTTCGTTTTGGTCTACTGCTATGTCCATAAACACTAAGCGATCTGTGTAACTGAAACATTTCTCCATTGCTGCGTCTAGCTCTTCAAGCTTGTCTACTTTAATGCCCACATGTCCGTAAGCTTCTGCCAACTTCACAAAGTCAGGCATTGAATCCATGTAAGAATGTGAGTGACGCCCTTTATAAATCATATCCTGCCACTGACGAACCATACCTAGGGCACGGTTATTCAATGAGATAATCTTGATAGGCAGGTTGTACTGCAAACAAGTAGATAACTCTTGAATATTCATTTGAATACTGCCGTCACCCGTTACTACCACAGAGGTTGAACCTGGGTGCGCAAACTGCACACCCATTGCAGCCGGTAAACCAAAGCCCATGGTGCCAAGACCACCTGAGTTGATCCACTGACGCGGTTTATCATAAGGGTAATAAAGCGCAGCAAACATTTGGTGCTGACCTACGTCAGAACTTACGTAGGCTTTACCGTCTGTGTGTTTGTACAAGGCTTCGATAACGCGCTGAGGCTTAATTACCTCTTCGCCCTGCGCGTAGTTTAAGCACTGACGAGCGCGCCAGGTTTCAATTTGTTGCCACCAATCGGTGAGCTTTTCGCTTTGACCTGATAAGTCTTTCTTATTTACCTGACTTAAGATTTGATCAAGTACTTTATCTACCGAACCTACCACAGGAATATGCGCATTTACGGTTTTAGAAATCGATGCTGGGTCAATATCAACGTGAATAATATCCGCATGTGGGCAGAACTTATCAACGTTGTTAGTAACACGGTCATCAAAACGTGCACCTAGCGCAATGATGCAGTCTGCATTATGCATGGTCTTGTTCGCTTCAAGCGTACCGTGCATACCTAGCATGCCGATAAATTGCTTGTGTGTACCCGGCATAGCACCAAGGCCCATTAGCGTACAAGTTACCGGTGCATTAAGCTTCTCAGCTAATTCAATAACCTTTGCTGACGCATCGCAAGCTACAGCTCCACCGCCTACATACAGTACAGGGCGTTCTGCTTTAAGTAGCGACTCAACTGCCTTTTTGACCTGTTTAGGATGGCCTTTTTCGGTTGGGTTATAAGAACGCATGGTCACGTCAGTTGGGAACACGTACGGGTGCTCTTCTGCTACGTTCACAATATCTTTTGGCAAATCTACTACCACCGGACCAGGACGACCTGTGTTGGCAATATAATAAGCTTTAGCAATCGCTTCTGGGATATCAACCGCGCGCTTCACCAAAAAGCTGTGCTTAACGATAGGGCGTGAGCACCCGACCATGTCAGTTTCTTGGAATGCGTCTTCACCAATATGCTTCGACGGCACCTGTCCCGATAAAATAACCATCGGAATAGAGTCCATATATGCAGTAGCAATACCTGTAATAGTATTCGTAGCGCCTGGACCTGATGTGACGAGCACTGTGCCGGTTTTGCCAGTTGAACGTGCATAACCATCCGCCATGTGGGCGGCTGCCTGTTCATGACGTACGAGGACGTGTTTGACATCATCTTGCGCAAATAACGCATCATAAATGTCTAATACGGCACCACCTGGGTAACCGAACACGTGTGTCACTCCTACATCTTTTAGCGCTTCAACCACCATGGCTGCGCCCGACATCATTTTCACAGTGCTTTCTCCTGTAATGGGTTGGGGGGTTTGTCAGCGTACGTTGACGATGCCCCGACTATAACTAAGGTAGTAGGAAGATAAAACACCAAATTGCGCAAAAGTGAGATATATATCCCAATATTCGCAATAATTAGGATAAATATTTCGATCGTAATGCTATTTTGACAGAAAATAGGATGTTTATTTACACAAATTTAACAGCGCAAACAATAAAGTTGTAGAACGGGGGCGATGCGCCTTTACCCACTAAATGTGCGTAAAGGCAAAAGCTTAATCATCGAGGTCAATATCAATGTCACTGTTATCGCTTATATCCTCATCATCGTCAACCTCTTCTGCCGCCGGGCGCTTAGAGCCATAAATGCTTGCAGTTTTTGGTCTATTGATTCGCGCTTGATATTTTAACCATGCTTTTTCCTGAGGCGTTGTGGGTTCACGATGACCAAGTGCCGATTCCAAATAAGCTTGCTCTTCGTCGTTTTCTGGCGTGATCTTCCCGTCAACCAAAGCGGCAAACAAACTTCCATGAGTTTGTAGATGTTTGCTTTCATTAATTGAAAAGTCACCAGAACGTGCAAAGCCGTACGGGTAATTTTTCTTATCTGCGAAAGGTTTTCTTTTGACTTGTTCTTTTGTGATTACAGACATCTTAACCTCTTTCATCGCGGCTTCCCCTAAAGGTTTATTAAGAGAACCTCCGCTTAATTGTTAAATGAAATAGACTTCCGATATAGCGCCTTAATCGCTTACCACGTTATTCTTAGATGTGTTTTCGAATGCTGTCAATCAGAAATACTCTTGTAGCAAAAACTTAATATTGTGCCAGTGACTAGACATAAAAAAAGGCCGCAAAAGCGACCTTCAAATAGCTCGACATTGTTTAGCGTTTTTCGCTTACCCAAACTGTAATAGTTCCATCAACGACCACAGTTCCTTCAGCGTTGTATGCCTTAACACTTATAGGTAAATCACCCGGCTTCCAGGCATCAGCTGGTACTTCAGCGACACAACGAATGTCTGAATCGGCCTTGGCTGGATACTTTACTTCCATGCCTTTTGGGATCCATCTCAAGTTTTTAGGTATCGATGCTTCACACATAAAGCCCATGGCCATTTCTAACCCGTTGCAAATCGCGATAACGTGAACCGTACCAATGTGGTTTTCAACCCCTTTACGCTTTTTAATGAGCACTTCACAATAGTTAGGTTTAATGTCAGTAATAAGCGGGGAAACGGTAGAAAAGTAAGGCGCTCTGCGGGCCGAATACCAGCTAAACAGCTTTTTGCCAAAGGGCAGTTTAAGAAATTTATTATAAGTATTGAGTACGTAGTTCTTTGACATAGTCAGTCACGCTAATCGTATATGAGGAGAAGCCCCATGAGTGAAGAATCAGTACACTAACGCGTTGCTCTATGATCAGCCTAATGTTTAGCGCACGCCTATCTGGTTAGACCAGTATACACATAGTAACATAATAGTTACTGTCTGACGTTGCAACAAGGTTTATTGCAAAAACAAAAAAGCAGCTCAATTGAGCTGCTTTAATTGTATTAATAACAGCTTAGTTAAGCTGCATGTCAAACCCTACGAAGTAAAATCTTCCACGGGCACTTGCCGGATAAGCAAAGTTAGTTAAGAAAGGTTCTTCGTTGGTAATGTTCTTAACACCACCGTACATTTTAACTGTGTCAGTCAATACATATGAGAAGTTGATATCGTGCTGGAAAAATTCACCCATTACGACAGAGTCGTCATAATCACCACGCTCGTATTCTTCAATTTCTACGAATGCGACTAACTGCTCATCCATGTACTGAGTTTGCCAACCGATTTGCAGATCCTGCCATTTCCAAGTCACGGTAAAGTTGCCTGCCCATTCAGGGCGATTTACTTCACCAAGCTCTGGGTTAACTTCGCTCAGATCATTAGGGTTGGTATATTGGTCAATCTCATTGACCTTAGTACCTGATAGTTTTGTTAGGAATGTATGATCATCAATTTCAAAGTCATAACCAACGCTGAAATCTACGCCCGACGTTTCTAAGCGAGCAAAGTTAACATCGGTAGAGCGTAAGAAGTTTAGACCAGCAAACTGCGGAGAGTTTTCATCGGTATTACGGGTAAACAAAGAACAGAAGTTTTCGTTCAAGGTTTCACCGATGTAGCATCCATTAACAATATCGTCAGAGCTTACAGAGCTGATTGCAGATTCAATCTCAATGCTCCAATAGTCAGCCGTTAGTGACAAGCCTTCTAACCAGCTTGCCTGATAGACAAAGCCAACCGTTGTCGTATCAGCTGTTTCTTCCTGTAGTTCTGGGTTACCACCGGTAACACCTGGGAATGCTGCCGATAGTGGGTCGGTGTAAACATACTCACCTGCGTCATTAAACGGGTTATAACCAATTGACTGGAAGTCTGCGACACAGTTAGCTTGTATCTGATCTGCGGCTGCCGGATCATTACCGCGGATGCCTGCTATCACGCTGGCATTACACGGGTCGGTAGGACGGAATGTTGTACCCACTTCAGGACCGAAAAGCTCTGTGATATTTGGCGCACGAACAGCTTGAGACTGCGACAAGCGAATCATAAGATCTTCGTAAGGTGCATACATTAAGTTTGCACGCCACGTTGTTGTGTCTCCAATTGTAGAGTAATCAGAGTAACGGGCAGCCAAATCTAACGTAAGCTCTTCGGCTAGCATCTCGCCTTCAATTAATGGAATTGATACTTCAACGAACACTTCACTTACATCAAAATCACCTGTTTCGTTTGCCGTTTTAATAGATGGCTGGAATACCAGTGAATTGTTAGATGAGTACTCAGAAATCAAGGTTCCTGCTTGATATTGTGAACCTTCAGGGATAATACCAAGTTGCCAATTATCGAAGGTCGCTTCTGATTTTTCTTTTCTATATTCCCCGCCTAGCGCAAAGAATATCGGACCATACGGAAGCTCGAAGTAGTCAGATGAATCACCAGACAGTGAACCACTCACAACGAACTGTTCGATGGTAGTTTTACTGCGGCTATCTTGCGTTACCCAATCAACCGCTTCCTGAGAAATTCCGCCTGCACCAGCCCAAATATTTAAAGGTACACAGCTGCCATCACCTGGAGTAAATGAAAAGTAGCCTGGGTCATATACTGGAATATTAAACGCAGTGGTAACTTGAGGTGTATTTGCGTCTAAGTTCACACGGCACGTTGCCTCACCTGTCGCAGGGTCTGTAACCGCGTCAATTGCAGAGAAGAAACGGTCTACTACAACAATATTTTCTGTACCTTCTTGCTCAAACTCGAATCTTCCGTAATTTAACGCAAGGTTATACTGCCAGTCGTTTTCTAGGAAGCCTTCTAGACCAATAACACCGCGTAGTGTTCTACGCTCGTTCTCAATTTTACCTTGACCAATGCCAATTGGGTCAGCTGTAATGGCAACACCACCGATTTCGCTTGCTAGCGGCTGAATGAAAGAAGGCAGGTAAGGGTTATCCGCTGCACCAAATAATAAATCCCAGTATGAAGACGGCTGGCTTTCATTTTCTGTTGTCTGAACAACGTACTTAAATTCACCAAACACGGTGCTTGTGTCAGTAAGGTCGTAATGGCCTAGCAGGTTTAACGCAATTTTGTCGTTTGGCGTAATTAGATAGCCGCGCTGTTGCTGAATGGTGTTATAAGAGTCACCACCAAAACCTTCAAAGTTACCTGATACCAAGCCGTCTTGAATTGGTCTGTAAGAGCCATCTTCCAATACGTTCCAGCAACCACCTAATGCACCGAATGATGCGGCACCAAACGAGCTGTTATATCCAGAAAACGAGTCCAGACAGTCAGGCGTTCCGTTACCATCAAGGTCGATATTGGTCGCAGGATCAAACCCTTCAAACGTATAAGGGTTACCCGGTATGATATAACCATACCCCGAAGTGAATGGGAAAGTTCGGTAAGGAAGAACTGCACGAGGGTTTGCTGTGGCCGCGCGGTTAAACAGCGCCAACTCTTCTGAAGTTAAATTCGGTTGGGTTCCAAAAGTATCTACGTAGTTTTGAATAAACGCATCCTGAGATGGAATGCTTAAACCGAAATTGAATAGGCCGGTGTTGTCGTAGTTATAGTATTGCGCCAAATTTGGTGTACTAGCACCAATATCGCCCTGTTGGAATCGCAAAGCGGGGTTGGTCCAATCGCGCGCAGAGCCAATGATCAAACCATTATCTCTTTCACTTACTCGCACACCTTCATCGTTTTGATACTCGATGTTTATTGCAAAATTACCTCTGTCGTTGTCAAAGTTTTCACCATACAACGCAGACATGCTAATTTGCTCACCATCGCCTTCAGACGAGATACCCGTGTTTACGTCAAATTCAAAGCCTTCATAGTCATCTTGCAAAATAAAGTTAACTACACCCGTTACGGCATCAGCACCATAAACGGCAGAAGCACCACCGGTAAGCACTTCTACCGATTTAATAAGTTTTACTGGAATTGAACCCACATCTACAGCTGCAGAACCGGCGACACCGCCCACATGGCGACGACCATTTACTAGTGTTAAGGTACGGTTTGACCCTAAGCCACGTAGGTTAAGGATATTCGCACCGTCTGCAAAAGCTGAGTCAATAGAGCTTTCCGCTGTTGTAGATGAAAACAACGCGGGGATGTCGTTTATAACA
This sequence comes from Alteromonas sp. 5NW40-0090, assembly GCF_057552975.1. Lineage (NCBI taxonomy): Bacteria > Pseudomonadati > Pseudomonadota > Gammaproteobacteria > Alteromonadales > Alteromonadaceae > Alteromonas > Alteromonas sp. 5NW40-0090. Next base: position 124,229 of record NZ_BAAJLT010000013.1, on the reverse strand, counting down.
TCGGTTACAGAAAACTCACCTGACAGCTGAATATCTTCTTCTGAAATTGCTTGAACAGGTGAAGGAGATGCCAGGTTAGGATCTCGCGCTATACGAGAACCAGTGACCACTACTTTTTCAACATCCTTTTCGTCAATAGCGGCGTCTTCCTGAGCCTGAACTGCAGTTGCACTTAATGCTAGTGCAGATGCTACTGCACATGCGAGTACAGTAAGCTTGTTTTGCTTTGATGAATCAAAAGCCATGTGTGTTTCTCCAAATATACTTTCTCGTTCCGACATGCTCTTTTTGGCACTTCTAAGGAATCTAAAAGCGATGGTTATTTTTTATATGTTTAAGAAATGCGTCGTACTTAATCTTTTTTACAATCTGTTTTTGCAAACTATGTGCCTATCAGAAGGCGAGTAATTAGCGAATTTACCGCTAAAAAACGGCGCATTATGCATATTTACCCACTAAAATCTATTTAATATTCAAGTAGACTTATCAAAGCGCCACCAAATGCACGCTTTTCGTGCAAAAGGCCTAATAAATCCTAGATTTATCGAGATGTAGATTAAAATCAAGGCGGCCACGCACCAACAAGGTGCGCAAACTGATGAATAAGGATTCATTGTAGTGCGTGAACGCAGGCAGAATCGGTCCTGGAAAAGGGCATAATGAAAAACTTATACTTTAGTATATTTTTATTGTGCCTTGTTTAGATAGTTATCAATGTGCAATTGAAAACTGCTGTGCTCTCGGCACTTCGCAGTACCCTGAACCGATTTAACTGGGTCACCCGCTAACGTCGGAAAGTCACGATCGTGAAGAGTAATCCCCTTATTTTTACTGAGGGCGCTGAATAACTTTCCTTTCAACGTGCTGCAATCAACGATTATTTCAATGCTTTCGAGAAAATCTTCGTTTTCAGTATTGAAGGAGTTAGAAAACTTTTGGCTTTTTTTCACATTTGAATGAGTTTTCTTTGAAGAATATTGATTAGCGATGTCTTGCAAGCGTTGAGCGTTCAAACGATTGATATAGTTTTGTGTCGCATCTTGGACACTCAACCTGATATCTTTTGTCCTTAATAAAGGCTGTGCTGAGCTTTCTTTTTCCGAAGGCGCTTGTGGCGCTGAAGATTCATTTTTGTCTTTAGTTGCGATCGGGATGCTCTGCCTCTTCTTTGCTTCTTTGAGTACAACACCACCCTCTACATCGGCATTAGTCTCATGTACTAATTTTGGCTTAGTCTCGGTTTTTTGCGGAATAGTTGGCGGCTGTAATAAAACTGCTTTTAACAAAAGTGGAGGCAAAGGTTGCTGACCAGCAGGTTTGTTAGCGGTGGTGAATGCCAACGCTAGTAACAATCCCCCATTAATACCAAGTGAAAGCAAAAGTGCACGAAGCGCAGAAGCATTAGGCAGGCGTATTTGAGCGAAGCAGTGCCATTCAAGCTCATATCTATTAATCCTTCCAACTGCCATTAATGCATCCATCCATAAAAGCACGTAGTTGTAAAGCACTAATAAACCAGAAAGTTCAGATAGCTTTCACGCAGAAAATAACAGTGATTATGGAATATGAATACGAGTGTAAGAGAGTTTTAATTTTTAAGGTGTCTGAAAAATTTGGAGCGGGAGACGAGGTTCGCCAACTGGCCGGCACCCAGTCGCGGGCCTATCAAGGGGTCGCACTTAAAAACTGGATAAATTTTAATTTTTGAGGTGTCTGAAAAATTTGGAGCGGGAAACGAGATTCGAACTCGCGACCCCGACCTTGGCAAGGTCGTGCTCTACCAACTGAGCTATTCCCGCATAGAGTCGATGCTGTGCATCTTATAGGCAATCTAGAGACCTAGATTAAAATTTGGAGCGGGAAACGAGATTCGCTAACTGGCCGACACTCGGTCGCGGGCCCACTAGGGGTCGCATTTTTCACGCTCACTAAAAGTAAGGTTTACTATCAGCTTTTAAAATTTGGAGCGGGAAACGAGATTTGCCAACTGGCCGACACTCGGTCGCGGGCCCACTAGGGGTCGCATTTTTCACGCTCACTGAAAGTAAGGTTTACTATCAGCTTTTAAAATTTGGAGCGGGAAACGAGATTCGAACTCGCGACCCCGACCTTGGCAAGGTCGTGCTCTACCAACTGAGCTATTCCCGCAACAAAAGAGGTACTTCGTTTGAAGTGGTGCGCATTTTACAAAAATTTTGGGGTAACGCAACCTTTAATTCTACTTTTTTTGCACCTCAATGTTTGAATGCTTAAATCGTAAACACTTTCTCACGATAATAGCGCATTTCTTCAATAGACTCGCGAATATCATCAAGCGCTAGGTGTACGCCTTTCTTTTCGAAACCGTCTAAAATTTCAGGCTTCCAGCGGCGCGTTAGTTCTTTTATTGTACTTACATCAATATTTCTATAGTGGAAGTAAGCTTCAAGCTCGGGCATGTACTTAACCATGAAGCGTCTGTCTTGCCCTATGGTGTTTCCACATAGCGGTGACTTGCCTGCATCTACCCATTGCTCTAAAAAGGCAATAGTTTGCGCTGATGCTTCTTCAACACTTATTTTACTTTCTCGGCAACGTGCAGTTAATCCACTTTCACCGTGAACTCGTGTACACCACTCGTCCATATTGTTTAACACGTCATCACTTTGATGTACCGCTATTACAGGGCCTTCCGCCAATATATTCAGCTGTGCGTCGGTAACAATGGTCGCGATTTCCATTACTACACAGGTTTCAGGATCTAACCCTGTCATTTCCATGTCTATCCAGACCAGGTTGCTATCGTGTTTACTCATTACTTTCCTCTTTGCGCTACAGACATGGCAACCATGCCCTACAAACGGTATTATTGACATAGTATACGTGAAACTAGAAAAGAATCGTGGCGAAAAAACCAAAACTTACACAACGACAGAAACGACAAGTGGCAGCTAACAGAAGCAAACGCTTGCGTGAAAAGCACGCGTCAAAGGGCGCGGCGAACCTTGATGAAAGCACGCTAGAAAGCGGTACTGTGATTGGTCGCTTTGGTAAACACGCCGACGTTGAAGACGCAAACGGCGCAGTATCTCGCTGCCACATTCGCCGCACGGTAGACTCTGTAGTGTGTGGTGACAAGGTGTTTTTCAGTAAAGGGGATGACGCCGAGTCGGGTGTGAGCGGAGTCATCGAAATTGTAAAAGACAGGCACTCTGTCCTGACTCGCCCAGATTATTACGACGGTATTAAGCCCATCGCCGCGAATATCGACCGTATTATTGTGGTTAGCGCCATATTACCTACCCTTTCACTGAATATTATCGACCGTTACCTGGTTGCCTGTGAAGACATAGGCATCACGCCGCTGATTGTCCTTAATAAAGTAGAATTGCTCAGTGAAGAGGAACGCACAACCGTTACAGAGCAGCTTAAGACGTACGAAAACTTAGGCTACGAAGTGCTCTTCACCAGTTGCAAAACCGGTGAAGGCATTAGCAAACTCAATGAATACCTTAATGATAATATCAGCGTTTTCGTAGGTCAGTCCGGCGTTGGCAAATCGAGCCTTATTAACCAAGTTCTGCCAGACGCCGATGAATTAACCGGCGATATTTCAGATAACTCGGGGCTTGGTCAGCACACAACGACGGCGGCAAAATTGCTCCATCTGCCAGCCGGCGGCGATTTAATTGACTCTCCCGGGGTACGTGAATTTGGCTTGTGGCACATTCCTACCGAACGTATTACATGGGGCTTTATTGAGTTCAGAGATTATTTGGGCGGCTGCAAATTCAGAGACTGTAAGCACTTAAATGATCCTGGTTGCTTACTAAGAGAAGCTGTAGAAGAAGGAAAAATTAGCGCGGAACGCTTCGACAGCTACCATAGAATTTTAACCACCATGGAAGAGCAGCGCCCTAGTCACAGCCAGCCTCCCGGGGCATAACAACTGCCACTGGGTTTCAACCTCACTGGAGCGCCAAACCCGTTGGAGCGACCGAAGAAGTACTCGCACTACTTACGCGTAATAGCCGTCACTAACTCGGCGATTTATTCTTTTGGTGTGAACCACGTGCTTATGCTTTTGTGTAAGCACTCATAACCCTAAAGTTGCTCTTAATACCACGACTTACTATACAATAACGCTATCTATGCAATGCGTTATTGCTTGCATAAAAGAAACGGAGATATTTTGTGTTAGATTGGCTTAAAGTTAATTTACAATACGTTACACCAAAGCACCTGCTTTCACGCCTTGTAGGCAAACTTGCAGAAGCAGAAATGGGTAGTGTTACGACATTTTTCATCAAGGCGTTTATTAAGCAATACAACGTTGATATGACCGAAGCGCTGCATGAGGAACCAGAGCATTATAGAAGCTTTAATAAGTTCTTCACCCGCCCGCTTAAACCTGAAGCGCGCACCATTGACGAAAACGATGACGTACTTATCCATGCTGTTGACGGTACGGTAAGTCAGTTTGGCGACATCCATAGCGACAGTATTTTTCAGGCGAAAGGCCATGACTTTAGCCTAACTACATTATTAGGTGGCAAGCCTGATGTAGCTGCGCCATTTAAAAATGGTAAATTTGCTACCATTTACCTTGCCCCTCGTGATTATCACAGAATTCACATGCCTGTTGAGGGCACGCTTACTGATATGTTGTATGTGCCGGGCGAGTTGTTTTCAGTAAACCCGCTTACTGCACAAAATATTCCAGGTCTGTTTGCACGTAATGAACGCGTCGTGGCGCTGTTCGACACGCCTGTAGGCAAAATGGCGATGGTGCTTGTGGGCGCTACCATAGTGGCAAGCATTGAAACTGTCTGGGCTGGCACAGTTACGCCACCTGCGGGTAAAAATGTTCAGCACTGGTCATATGAAAAAGACAGTGAAGCAGCAGTTTTCCTTGAAAAAGGTGCCGAGCTAGGCCGCTTCAAGCTAGGTTCAACCATTGTGGTGTGTTTCGAAAAAGACATGATTGATTTTGAAGACCTCGCCCCTGGTATGGTTACACGCCTTGGTGAGCCTATGGCGCTTAAATCAACCGCACAGGCTACGGCTGAAGATACGCACGTTAGCGATGAAACAGCCAGTGACGAAAAGAGCGAGGCTTCGTCAGAGGGCGCTGACAGCTAATTTATGGATGCTGTTAAAAAAAGCCTGATCTCACTTCATTTCACGGTAATTTTACTTGGTGGTACAGCCCTTTTCTCTCGGCTTGTGCCACTTAGCGCCAGTGATATCACTCTTGTTCGTTCAATATTTGCCTGCATAGCGTTATTTGCCTTTTTGAAATTGGCGAAGAACAAAATAAAGCTGAATTCAAAAAAGGACTACGGCGTTGCCCTCGGTTTAGGCGTGCTTATGGCACTGCACTGGGTCACTTATTTTGCCGCCATGCAATATGCGGGAGTATCTGTGGGGATGATTGCCCTTTTTACCTTCCCCGTGATCACAGTGCTTATCGAGCCTTTTTTCGAAAAAGTGAGATTGGTTTGGCAGGATATCGTATCTACCCTTACCGTAGTCATTGGCGTCTACTTAATAGTGCCCGAAACGTCACTGGAAAATGACATTACCCTTGGTGTTCTCATCGGTATTGCCTCCGCCATCTTGTATTCGTTTAGAAATCTTATTCACCGTAAGCACTTTAAGCACTACAGCGGTGCGCAGGCCATGGCGTGGCAGACCTTGGTTATCAGCATTCTAATGTTGCCGGTAGGCAGTGAAGCAATAACCTCAGCCTCTACCAGTTCTTGGCTAATGCTATTGCTTTTAGGCACGGTATTTACCGCACTGCCTCATGCGCTAATTGCTGCGAGCCTACGTCACCTTAGGGCAAAAACGTTTTCGCTCATAGCCTGCATGCAGCCTCTTTATGGCGTTTTCCTTGCTATTATTCTGCTTAACGAAAAACCTGGTTTAAGTGCGTTGTTAGGTGGAATTCTTATTACGTCAGCATCAGTTTATGAAACGCTCAACACGCATAAGTTACATAGTGCAAAAGATGATTAAGCCGTGTTGTGATCTTTAAGGAAGAAATGTCTATGCTCATTTTTGCTCACCGAGGTGCCAGTAAAGCCGCCCCAGAAAACACAGTAAAGGCATTTAAACTGGCTTTCGAACAACGTGCTGATGGCATTGAGTTTGATACCTATCAGCACGAAAGCGGCATTATTGTTTTTCACGATAGAACACTTACGCGCAGAGCACGGGAATCCGGCTATTTACTTGAGGTACCGTGGCAATCCCTTACAGAAATGAACATTGGGGATGGAGAGCGCATACCGACCCTGACAGAAACACTGAAGTGTATTCCAAAAGACAAGTGGTGCAATATTGAGATAAAACACTTACGCGACGTAGACAGCTGGGTTAAAGACGTTAAAGCGGCGGTACAGCAAAGCGGCATTAATGCTGATAAGCTACTTATCTCTTCATTTAACCATCACTGGCTTCAAGCTATTTCGCTTAGGTGGCCCGAAGTAAAGATAGGCGCCTTATCTGCAAGCTACGAACTCGACTGCACGGCAAGCGCCCGGGCGCTTAACGCCTATTCCGTAAACATTGCTTTAGACGCCGTTGATAAGCAATTTGTGCAAACGGCGCAGCAAGATGGGTTTAACGTATTTGTTTATACCGTGGATGAGCCTAGAGACATGCTAATGCTTAACGAGTGGGGAGTGACGGGCATATTCACTAACGTGCCCGATGTAGCGCTTAATGTGTTGTCGCATTAAACCCTACTTTTTCAATGCGAAAAGTCTGTAGAACGCGTATCTGAACCATACTCACACTACAAAAAACGAGCCATAGGCTCGTTTTTTTAAATGCTTTTCTTGAAATACAGCTTTATTGACTACTTAAATTCAGTCGAAAGGTGGTCTGAAAACACGGTATTCTTGCAGCACTTACATTGTCTACACAATCGCATATTCACCCAGTGGCCGGCTACAATTAGCGCTGCACCTATCGCGATGGTAAAGGGTTCGTAGTGATGCCCAAAAATATCTTTGTGCCAATAAATAGCGCCACCCGTAAACAGCAGTGCAAGCGGGTAGTATCTGCCATGATAGCGAATTGCACCGCTAACCAAAGCGACTGCACCTACAATTAACGAAAAAGTTAATATCGTTCTTTCAAACCACACTTGTGCAAAAAAGCTAGAACCGATCAGCGGCAGCAGAGGCACCAAAACAGGTAGCGCGAGGCAATGCAACGCACACAAGCTTGACACCCAGATGCCAAGTTTGTCTAGTTTTGTTGGATTCTCGTCAATTGGAGTCATTACCCTGATTACCACCGTGAAAAAATGAATTCGCGAACTATTCGCCAGAGACGTTATATTATAACAGATTCACAAAAATGAGAAACGTTCCCACATTAAATTTTGATCTTAACGAGATGAAAATGAACTAACTACGTATAAAGTGAGGCAAAAAAGCTATTCGTTTGGCGCTGTGTACAAACGCTCAGCAACGCCTTTTTCTGCGGAGCTATGCGTTAGCTCACTGCTGTGTAAGGCATTTTCTTCGATCATGCTTACCTTGCTATCTTTCACATCGGCGTTATTAAGCGAAGCCGTTTGATCGCGCTCTTTGCCAAACTGCTTTGCCACTTTCGGCGCATGCGAAAAATAGTCGGCTACTGAGGTAAGGGTTAAACCTTCTTTTTCAAGTGAGGGTAAATGAGTTTTCAAAAAATCGACGGTTTCTGGGTGGGGGTGACCAATCACCACAACGTGACCATTCTTTTTAGCAATACGTTTCATGTGGTTGAACTGCTTAAGTAAGAATGCAGGCTCAAGCTTATGGTCCAGAAACACCTGTCTGCTTGCGCTAGGTACACCCAAACGCTCGGCAATTTCTTCACCTTTTGTGAGTACCGTGGTTCGGCTATCCACAAAAAACAAGCCTTGCCGTTTCACCTCTTGTAAGAGCGCTTCCATTCCTTTTTGCTGACCCGTGAAAGCACTTCCCATATGATTATTCACACCTACCGCGTTCGGCACGCTCTTCATTGCCTTGCGCAAATTGTAAGTAATGGCACCTGCAAACATGTCAGTGGTTAATCCAAGGGGCCCCATGTTCTTTCCACTTTGCGCCTGCATAGGCATATGCAGCATAACTGCCCGGCCTTCTTGCTCAGCGCGGAGCGCAATTTCAGAAGCCAGTGGCGTTTGCGGAAGTATAGAAAAGGTAATTTCTTTAGGGAGAGAAAAAGCAGCGACATCGGACGGCCTGTATCCCAGGTCGTCTAATATTATAATTATGTCTGACTTTGCTTTTACTTGAAGGCTAATTAGCCCGCATAAAACAAAGATTATACAAGGCATTAGCAGACGCAAAAGCATCTAAGTCATATCCGTTTTTCATCATTATTATTAAGCGCACACTACACAATGCTGTGTTTTCTTTAGAATACCAACAACTGATTCAGTTTCAACTTAGTTTCTGAAAATCTAAAATTAACCTGCCTAGTCTAGCCAAGAGCTTGGGTTTAGCGCCTTGCCTTTATGGCGAATTTCAAAGTATAGATTAGGATATTCCTGACCACCACTTCGGCCCACAAGAGCTATGCGTTCACCTTGCCTGACATCATCGCCAGCTTGCTTGAGTAATGCTTGGTTGTGACCGTAAACACTCATATACCCTTCGCCATGATCGACAATAGCGACCAGACCAAATCCGCGCAACCAATCGGCGTACAACACTTTTCCAGGCGCAATGCTGTTTACAGGGTCGCCCTCGGCACCATCTATCACAATGCCTTTCCACGACACTTGACCTTGACGGCGACTACCAAATAAGTTTCGTATTCTGCCTTTTACAGGCGCTGCTAGCTTACCTTTTAATTTGGCAAGTCCATCCATACTCACTTCGGCTTCACGGGCAGCCCGCTCTGCGGCAATCCGCGCCGCTTCGATGGCGTCTTTCAGCGCTTTTTCATCAGCTTGTAACGACGCTATACGCTGGTTTTCAGAGGCTATGGTTTTGTTTATTTTCTTAAGCGTTGCTTTTCTATCGTCCTGACGGGTTATAAGTACTGCTCGCTGACCTTCTTGCTCATCTTTCAAAGCGGCAAGTGACAAAGCTTTTTCGCTAAGCTCTGCGTTAACTTCTTCAAGCCTAGCAACATTTCCCCTAAAGCTCTCAATCTCTTTTTGGCGCGCTTTAGCTACGTATTGATAATAGGTAATGACACGCTCAAAGGTTCGCGCGTCATCTTGGTAAAACAGCATTTTCGCGTAGTCGTAATGCCCCGCCATAAACGCACTTTTAAGCTGGCTCGATAAAAGTGACTGCTGTTTACGGATAGCCGTTTTAAGCCCTTCTTGTTCTTCTTCGAGCTTCGCTTGTTCTTGCTCAATGTTTTTAAGTGACTGTCGGGTGCTGGATAGTGCTTTCGCCACTTTAGCGATTTCGAGTTCAGAGGCCTTCAGTACATTTTCTAATTCCTGTGCACTGGCTCTATTGTTCTCTAATACTTGCTGTCGAGCGCGCAATTCAGCCTGTAACTCAGCTAATTTTTCTTTTTGACTATTGGCACCGCCTTCTTGTGCATTAGCACTACTTCCAATCGGCATAATTGCAAGGGCAACTATGCACCCAATGATTGAAAGAAATAATCGTACTGACATACGTGCGCCTAGAACCTTAACTTTTTCATTGATGACTTAATGTGTTTCATCGTTGCTGTTAACAACGTTTTCCAGTGTATCTGACGCTCCTCCATATGCCCAGTTCAATTTGTTCGTAATATCAATCATCTAAAGTATTTAGCGCAAACCCGCTATGACTGACATTCATCATACTGAAAGGTAAGCTGGTTTCTCGCCCATTTTTCTATATACTTTGCACTCTTTTCATGGTCTGTAGACAGGGTTAGAGGTAATGGATCAACTAATTGAATTTGCTAGCAACAACTTTATTCTTGCTGGTATTTGGGTTGCGCTGATTGCCATGTTGATATTTAGCTATATCAGTGCATGGACATCTTCAGTAAAAGAACTAAGCACGCACGAAGCAACGGTTTTGATGAATAAAGACGATGCGATAGTGCTAGATACACGCCCTGCGAAAGAGTTTAAAGCTGGCCATATTTTGGGTGCCAGACAAATTAAACCTGAAGAGTTGCGTGAGAAAAACTTCAAGAAACTTGAAAACAGTAAAGACAAACCCATTATCGTAGTATGCGCTATGGGTAATCAGGCTCGTGGTACAGCAAATGCGATGCTTAAAGATGGCTTCGCGAATGTGAGTGTATTAAAAGGCGGAATGAACGCTTGGCAAAGTGCCAGCCTTCCCGTTTCTAAATAACAGGTAACCTTTATGAGCAAAGTAGAACTTTACACCAAGGGCCACTGCCCTTACTGCCACCGTGCAAAAGCATTGCTAACGCAAAAAGGTGTAGAATTTATTGAATACCCAATAGATGTTAAGCCTGAACTGCGCGACGAGATGATTGAACGCGCAAACGGCGGCTGGACAGTTCCGCAAATTTTCATTGACGATCAGCACGTTGGTGGCTGTGACGATATGATGGCTTTGGAAGCGCAAAGCAAACTAAATCCAATGTTGGGTTTGGCGTAAAGCGTCAGCGCATACAGCAACGCACTACATTAAATTAAAACGACAATTAAATAGGAAATACCATGGCTGACGAAAATCAGACAAATAACGGCGAAGCAGCGGGCGCACAAGCGCAGCAGAGTGCTCAGTTCAATATTCAGCGTATCTACACAAAAGACATTTCTTTTGAGTCTCCAAACGCGCCAGCTATTTTCACAAAAGAGTGGAAACCTGAAATTAAACTAGACATCGACACTAGCACTAACAAGCTAGAAGAAAATGTATTTGAAGTTGTACTTTCAGTTACCGTTACGGCAACGCTTGGAGAAGAAACAGCGTTCCTTTGTGAAGTGCAACAAGCAGGTATCTTTGCTATTGGCGAAATGCCAGACCAAAACAAAGCGCACACGCTGGGCTCGTTCTGCCCGAACATGCTTTTCCCTTATGCGCGTGAAACCATTTCTAACTTGGTTAACCGTGGAACATTCCCTCCACTTAACCTAGCGCCTGTAAACTTCGACGCTATCTTTGCAGCTTACGTGCAAAAACGTGCACAGCAAGCGCAGGGCGAAGCGCCAAAAATGGACGCCTAATTAGGTGAACATGAAACACGTGGACATGAAGTCGAATTCGGTTTCAGAGTCAGTTTCGGTATTAGGGGCGGGGTCTTACGGCACCGCCCTTGCTTTTTGTCTTGCCAGAAATGGCAACCCCACACTGCTTTGGGGCCGTGATGAAAAGCACATTGCCGAAATGGAAGCAAACCGAGAGAATGCTCGTTATCTTCCAGGCGCAACATTTCCAGATGCCCTAGTGGTAAATGCCAACTTAGAAGAAGTGGTAGCTGCCAGCCAAGATATTTTAGTGGTTGTACCTAGCCATGCATTTGCGGCTATGCTTCAAAGCTTAAAACCATTGCTTAAACCGCATCAACGCATTATTTGGGCGACCAAAGGGTTAGAGCCCAAAACTGGTCGTTTGCTACGTGATGTAGCGGAAGAAATTCTAGGCACGGATTACCCCTTAGCTGTTTTATCAGGGCCCACTTTCGCTAAAGAAATGGTAGCGGGCTTACCTACCGCAATTTCGCTGTCTTCCACTGACGATACGCTGAGTGACGAATTTGCAGCAAAGCTGCATTGCGCAAAGTCGTTCAGAGTATACAAAAACTCAGACTTTACTGGCGTTCAGCTTGGTGGTGCGGTTAAAAATGTTATCGCTATTGGCGCGGGTTTAGCCGATGGTCTTGGCTTTGGTGCAAACGCGCGAACGGCGCTGATCACCCGAGGCTTAGCAGAGCTAACCCGTTTGGGCGTGAAGCTGGGTGCAAATCCAGAAACCTTTATGGGTATGGCGGGTCTTGGCGATTTAGTTTTAACTTGCACAGACAATCAATCGCGCAATCGTCGCTTTGGGCTGGCTTTGGGTCAAGGCAAGAGTGTCGATGTTGCTATTGACGAAATCGGACAAGTGGTAGAGGGATATCGCAATACTGAGGAAGTTCACATTTTGTCTAAGAAAATAGGCGTAGAAATGCCTATTTGTGAACAAATCTATGCTGTGCTTTATCACGGAAAATCCCCTAAAGAGGCGGCCTTAGCCCTGCTTGGTCGAGACCTCAAAAAAGAAGCCTAGTGAATACTTGATGGTTTTTGCTTGATAGCAAAAACCATCAGCCTCTTAACGCCCCACTCTTTCTATCTTTTCCAGCTTATTAACCTGAATTTAGCGCCCTTCTCTTACCACGATCACTTTAGCGTTGTCGTGATATCTAGCGTGACTGCGCTTGTGGTGTTTTACTTTTTTCACCTTTTTGTAGGGTGAATCGACAACCACATAGCGATTCCCATGCTTGCGATAGTAATGATTATTAGCAACGTAATAACGATGATTGTCGATAACCTCTACCCTATGCGTACCTGGCAAGAGGTTAACGTACAGGCCAATTTCAGGAACGCGTATGGCTACGTCAATAAGCGGACGAGCAGGTTGCGTAATAATAGTGACTCTTTCATTCACCCCTCTATTCGAGTGAGAATGATGACCTGAATGGGCGCTTGCTTGCCCCGCAATAATTAAGCAAACGCCAGTGATAATACCCAGTGTGATACGTTTCATACTGCTTCTCCTAACTCATTCGTGCATGTTCAAAGGCTATATTAATGAGTGAAGCTGAACGAAAACTGACTCAGGCAGGCTTTACAGTGTCTTTACACTAGGCGCAAAAAAGCCCACAACGGGGCTTCGTAAAAATGAATATCTTCGGGCTGCTTATGCCACCTTTTGCTATCTCGCTCCTTCGTAGCCAAATTGGCGCCAGCTTTCATATACAAACACAGACACGGCGTTAGATAGGTTCATACTGCGACTGTCTGGCAACATAGGAATGCGAACACGCTGCTCTGGAGGAAGCGATTGAATATAATCGTCGGGTAAGCCACGGGTTTCAGGACCAAATATGAGTGCATCGCCTTTTTGATACGAGACATCACTATGAAACGCTTTGCCTTTTGTTGTGCATGCGAACACTCGGTTTGGTTTTGCATCCTCAAGGTAGGCTTCTAAGTTTGCATGGCGCTTAACGTGGGCAAATTCATGATAATCTAAACCTGCACGTCGTACTCGCTTGTCGTCCCACTCAAAACCCAAGGGCTCGATTAGATGTAGTGTGAACCCACTGTTAGCGCATAAGCGGATGATATTGCCCGTATTAGGCGGGATCTCTGGTTGATAAAGTACGACATCAAGCATGTTTTTTAAACGACCTTCACTATTAATAACCGGCGTATTCTACAACGAAACACTGCAACTCATCACCTATACTAATGCTTTTTAAGACGTGTGAGAGCAAGCAGTCAAGAAGTCGAGAATTGTCGAAAGTGAGCGCTCGCGAATGTTGTCTGACTCAGTGAATAATTCATGATAAGCCCTTGGTATAATTTCAAGCTCAGCATTTGGCATTAGGTGCGCCACCCGCCGTTGACGTTTATTATCTATTATGGCGTCATCGTCGGCGCTTAAAACTAGTGCTGGAGTAGTGATTGCCCCCGCACTATCTTCAATCCTATTCATGGCCTGATGGGCTGCGGCCAACCATTCAGTAGTTACGCCCCCAAGCTGGATCTCTTGCTCTTCATCATATAACTCGCGAAACAACGCATAGCGGGTCTTACTGTGGGTAAGCTTGTTCAACGAAAAAGGAAACGCAATATACGGTGTTTGACCGAAAAAATACCCTGCGTCTGCTTTTTTCATTCTATTTACCGCTAGGCCGGTTCGGATTAGGCCATTCGCCAACCAATTAGGCAAGGAAGGTTTAATACCGAACATGGGCGAAGCCAGCACAGCTTTGGAGAACAAGCTGGGCAAACGCAACAGTGTAAGTGCTCCGATAGCGCCGCCCATTGAGTGGCAAACCAGCTGTAACGGACCTTGCTGTAGCGGTTTCACTATTGTTTCTACGAACATGACGAAGTCGTCAACATAGTCATCAAAATCCGCGACATATCCGTGTTGGGGATCACGTGTCATTCTGTCAGACAAGCCTTGCCCGCGGTGATCAAGAATAAAAACGGCAAAGCCGTTCTGATGAAGGTCGTAAATAAACTCTTTGTACTTTAAGTAGGACTCTATGCGACCCGAACAAATAACAATAGTGGCTTGCGGCGTTTCAGGAATACAGTAGGCGTAACGCACCTTTATATCATCTTTGCCGGTGAAGTACCCCTCAGTAACACTGTCCTGCCAAAAAGGATTAATGTGTGAGGCGAAGGTGCTGGCTAAATTGTTTTCTGATGTGAACGTCCAGTTCATAAATACCCTAATACAGTTAATAGGCGCTCTTGGTAAGGCTGCAGAGCATCGTCAAAGTTACTACTTTGGAAACGACAGGGTTACTCGCAGTCCACCGCGCTTAACAGGTTCAGCTATAATTCGCCCATGATGCAACTCAACCGCTGCTTTTGCAATGGATAAACCTAGTCCAACGCCTCCTGACTCTCGCTCTCTTGCAAGGGTAGCCCGATAAAACGGCGAAAATATACGTTCACATTCCTCTACCGTCAGCCCCTCACCGTCATCGGTAATATGAATGCTCCATTGCTCATCGTCTTCACTAAACGAAATATGCGTTAAAAAGCTGCTGTGACGAATGGCGTTGCGCAGAACATTTTCCACAGCGCGACAGAGCATCATACTGTCGATGACAACGCTTTTTTTAGGTATATCATCAATTTTTAACTGTTTGTTTTTATTTGCTGCTTCAAAATTCGCATCGGTAAGAACATCGTTAAGCACTAACGATAACATCTGTTTTTCCACCGTTGCTTGGCCAGCCTCGGCACGACTTAATGTTAGCAACTGACTTACCAGCGCTTCCATACGGTCAGCTTCTCGCTCTACCCGAGCTAAAGTCTCAGGGTCTACGTTTTGTTGATAGGCAAGACCAAGCGCCATTTGCAGCCGTGCGAGCGGTGAGCGAAGTTCATGTGACACATCGGCTAATAAGCGCTTTTGCGCCCCCCACATAGACTCTAACTGCTCAGCCATTTTATTAAAGTCGCGCGAAAGTTGCCCTAACTCGTCATGACGTTTAGCCGCTCGCCCCACCCGCGCCTGCCAATCGCCACTTGCTATGCGTTTCGCTGAGCTTTGGATACGCAAGATAGGGTTAGTCAGTGATTTCGCAAACAACCAGCTCAATAGTATGGTGGTGATCAACGCAATACTAAGAAACAGTAAAACCGGTGGCGCTTGCTTTTCAGGCATTTCCAATCTAACCGTAAAAAGCGCAAATCGGGTGCCGTTGCGCTCAAAGAAAACCGGCCCCAAGATTTTAAATGCCCCCCGCTTTACCGCAATGGGTGATGTTTGGTTGACCAGTCGAAGTAAGTCTTCTTTATCATTTTCACGAAGCGGAGGGCCCCCACCCGAAATAAGGCGGTTATCACTCATGTCGACAGCAACCATTCGACCTCTCCCTCCCCGAGAAAAGCGGTCAAGAGGCCCGTGCAGCGGTGCATTTTGGAAGCGACTGTTTTGCAAATGTTCCACTACCTGGTTTAGATCAGCAATTTCTCGCGGCTGTATTGCTACAATTTCCAAGTCTTCAAAAAATAATCGGCTGCCCCAAATAGCCAATAAGGCGGTGACAATAAATGTAGCCCAAAACCAAAGGAACAAGCGGCCCATGATGGCCCGCGTAGGGCTTATACTGCGTAACAGTTTTACCATCAATGACTTCCAACAATTAACATATACCCTACACCTCGAATGGTCTTAATCTTTTCATCTACTACAACAGCACCTATTTTTTTACGCAGGTTACTTACGTGCATATCTATACTTCTATCGAAAGCTTGTAGAGGCTTGCCCAAAATTTTTAAGCTTATTTCTTCTTTCGTTACTCGCTGAGCAGCATTAAGCATCAACAGGCGCAAAATTAAAAATTCCGTAGTTGTGAGTGTTAGCTCTACATCGTCCACTTTTGCCAGCTGGCTGCTTGGGCTTAAAAAGATGCCGTTCACAAACAAATCTTGCTCAACGGCTCCACCGGTTGATGACAAATTGTGACGGCGAACGATAGCTTTTATTCGTGCTACCAGTTCCCGGTGATTAAAAGGCTTAGGCAAATAGTCATCAGCCCCCATCTCAAGACCCAAAATACGGTCATAGTCGTCTCCTCTTGCTGTAAGCATAAGTACTGGCGTGCTGTGGCTTGCCCGAAGCTTTTTCAATACGTCAAACCCATCCATTTTCGGCATCATGACATCAAGCAGTATTAAGTCGTAGTGACGCCCTGAAACCGCTTCAGATAAACCGTCTTCACCATCGTTACGCACTTGCACCTGATACCCCATACCCGATAGGTACGTGGAAAGCATTTCTGTCAGCTCTAGGTCATCATCAATAACAAGGATAGACTGCAAGTGAAAATCTGAATTCATGGTATTAAACTCTTTAACTGCTAGATTCATGAAAATGCCTGTAAATTGGATAAAACTCAACCGACGCATTCGGTGTGACTCGCCTCAAGCCGACAAACAACACTGACAAAACGCGTACTATATCTTTTCAGACCTTTACAATCTCAGATCGGCATTACCTTTACATAAGCTTTACACTGCATTGACTGCTTTTTTAGCCGCGCACGCTACGATTAGCCTGTCCTAATAAAAGGAGACGACAATGAAAATGTTATTAATTGCTAGTGTTGCAGTAGCAGCGATTGGCTTAGGTGACCTTGCATTGGCGCAGCCACCAGAACCAGGTATGCGTCACCACGAACCGTTTAAAGAAATTGTTAAACATCTTCGCGGCATCAGCTTGAGCGATGTACAACGCGAAGAAATAAAAACACTGGTAAGCGCATTTAAAGACGCTAACCCTCGGCCTTTATTTGGTAACATCGAAAAGCATACTTTTGACTTTGCTACCGCAACTGAAGCCCAGATAAACGCGTTTATTCAAACACAGATTGAAGAGCGCGAAGCCAGACATTTCGCTTTTGCTCAACTACGTCACGACATATACAAGGTGCTGGATGAAGAGCAGCAAGCAACTCTCTTAGCGCGTGACGCCAAGAGAGAATTAAATAAACAAAAATATCGTGATGATTTCGTAAAACAAGAAGCCCGTTTTGCTAAACGAATGGATGTTGAGGTGAGAGGCCCTAAACGCAAGCCTAAAGACTTTTTCTTTGAAGGCATAGAATTAAGCGACGCACAAATAGCAAGCCTTGCTGAGCTTCGCGAGTCGTTTAAAGAGACATCGAAAACAAATAGAGAGATGCTAGGCAATTTTAGAAACGCCCAGCGCGATTTGGTTCGCAGCCAGTCTTTCTCTGAAGACGCTTGGGACGCGCTTATCGCTCAATATAAAGATGGCCTTGTTAATGCCGGCGTGGAAAAAGCTAAACAGCATCAGGCCATGTTTCAAGTACTAACATCTGAGCAGCAAGCGCGAATAAAAGCCCTTCGAGAAGAAGAACGAAAGCTGCATGAGCTATTTAAGCCTTAATGCGTAGCGCTTCTCACCCATCTTACCCAACGCAAAGAGTGCTGGTTTCGGCCAGCCTTTTTTATGGCTGGTTACTAGTTATGTTTTCTAGAAGTTCGGTTTAACTGGCTTGTAATCAGGCGATAAGAAAAGCGGTGACGTAATTACCAAATCTGCCGTGGCTGGCGTACAGGCTACAGGTACATTCCATACTGAACACAACCGCAATAGCGCTTTTACATCGGGGTCGTGGGGCGCAGGATTCAATGGGTCCCAAAAGAAGAATAGCGCGTCTAGCTTGTTTTCTGCGATCAATGCGCCTATTTGCTGATCCCCGCCAAGTGGGCCACTTTTATAACGTGTAACGTCTAACCCTGTTTCGCTGGCAATTAAACCACCTGTGGTTCCTGTCCCTACCAAATCACACTGCTTTAGCACGTCAATATGCTGTTTAACCCATGCCAGTAATTCGGGCTTCTTATGGTCGTGCGCCACCAGCGCTAAAGTAAGTTTGCTCATTTTATTTTCCGAGTTTAATCCCAACAACCTATTTTTACAGTCTTCAGCTTAGGGCTGTAGCGACCTATCATTTACGACTGGCTAATTTTATACGCCGATTGTGTTTTGCGACTAGGGCCTGTTTTTTTGCAAAAACTAACTTAATTCTTAGCCTATTAAGCATCAACGCTACCATAAATAAGTACTTCTACTGTATATCTGGAGCCAAATATAAATATTCAGTTCTATTGCGCTTATTGTCAACTTACTGTCACAACTATAAACATATCATTAACTGCTCTTTTTACTGCCTAAGCTGCACAAAAAGCAATAAAAATATTTATACATTTTTATTGCATAAAAATTCAGATTGGATACAATTATCTACGGTTAAGGCATCCAACCCTAAAATTTGGGTTGTAACATGATAGGAATTGATGATGACACAACCAACTCGCGTTGTTGGTTCAACCACTAGCAACGACAAAGAGTTTACCTCTCCCCTGGCTGGCTACACCTTGCATAGCGCACGACGATGCGTGTGCACATCTATGCTTATTCGGTAGCACACTTTTTACCTTTGTAATGTGGTCGCGGTTAGGCAAGGATTTACGCCCAACCAGTTTACAAAGGTAAAAAGTGATTTTTTTCTCCTTTTATTGAATTTTTAAATTATGTATAGCGTTTCAATTATCGGTGCCAGTGGTTACACAGGGGCACAACTTGTTCAGTTGGTTATTCAACACCCTAAACTAGTTTTAGCAGGTACTTACGTCTCACAGAATAGTAGCGATGCGGGAAAAGGTATTGCAGAACTTCACGGCAATTTAGCTCACGTAGACGCTACGCTTATACCTATATCAGACGCAGCGCTAGAAGAGATGGCTAATGGCGTCGATTTTATTTTTCTTGCCACACCTCACGAAGCAAGCCACGACTGGATGCCTATCTTGTCCTCAGGCAAAGCCAAAGTACTCGATTTATCAGGTGCCTTCAGACTTAAAGATACCGACGTTTTTGAACAGTTCTACGGCTTCCCCCATACGCAAAAGCAAAGCCTAGCCCAAGCTGTTTACGGCCTTGCCGAATGGCATGAAGCGAAAATTGCCAGTGCTGACGTGATTGCTGTGCCTGGTTGCTACCCCACTGCGAGTCTTAGCGCACTTAAACCACTTGCTCAAAACAATTTGCTTGATGAAAGCGTACGCCCTGTTATCAATGCCGTTTCGGGTGTTTCCGGTGCTGGTAGAAAAGCTAGCCTAACCACCAGCTACTTTGAAGTGAGCCTTCAGGCATACGGCGTGTTAGGTCATCGTCATACCCCTGAAATTGAAGCCTACTTGGGAACGCCTGTTATCTTTACGCCGCACTTGGGTAATTTTAAGCGTGGGATATTGGCCACAGTGACCGTTAAGGTAAAAGCTGGTACCACCAGCGCGCAACTTGAACAAGCGTACACTGACGCCTATGCTGATAAACCTATTGTGCGTTTACGCACCAGTTTTCCAAAAATTGACGACGTTGCTTATACCCCATTTGTTGATCTTCACTGGAAGCTAGACGAAGCATCTGGGTATGCGGTGGTTACCGCTGCTATAGACAACGTTATGAAAGGCGCAGCTTCTCAGGCTATTCAATGCCTTAACATAATGACGAAACAACCAGTAGAAACAGGGTTAGTACTATGAGTGTTTCACCAATTGTAATTAAAGTTGGCGGTGCATTACTTGATGATGCGGCGGCAATGACTCGCTTATTTCTAAGCGTAAAAGACGTTCAAGCAACACGCCCGGTTGTGGTAGTACATGGGGGCGGCCCCTTAGTGGAAACACTGATGGCGAGCCTTGGCCTTCAAAGCACAAAAATTGATGGTCTACGTGTTACGCCCGACGATCACATGCCTTATATCTGCGGTGCGCTAGCGGGCTCTGCTAATAAACAGCTTTGCGCTGCGGCGCTTGCTGCTGGTATTACTCCAGTTGGCTTATCGTTACTAGACGGCAATATGGTGGTGTGTGAGCCACTGGCAGACCAGTATGGCGCCGTTGGCGTGCCATCAACGGCAGACGCTTCGTTTTTAAAAAACGTTTTGGCGCAGTCAACCCTTCCTGTCATTAGCTCAATTGGCTCAAGCCCACAAGGTCGACTGCTGAATGTCAATGCCGACCAAGCGGCTACGGTCATCGCCGAACTTCTTAATGCTGAGCTTTTACTTCTTTCCAATGTTGACGGTGTACTTGACGGTAACAAATTGCTAATTAGCGAACTTAACGCTGCAAGCATATCGAAGTACGCAGATGAAGGCGTGATCACTGACGGAATGAAAGTGAAAGTAGATGCGGCACTAGCGTCTGCAGAGAATTTAGGCCGCGCGGTTTATATCGCGAGCTGGGCTGCCGACATCAACGACATTTTAAATAAAAAAACGGGTACACAAATTCTGCCCGCAGCGCTGACAAATACACCGTCAACAAACGCTGATTTACCCCATACCGACTTTACAAAAGGCAATGCCGGAGAAGTACAATGAAACAGGACCTACTCACCTTTGCAGACTGGACACCCGACGCAATGAAAAACTTGCTGCAATTGGCTGTAGAAATTAAACAAGCCCCAGCAAGTTACAGCAACGTGCTAGCGGGGAAATCAATTGTTGCCCTGTTTGAAAAGCCGTCATTGCGAACTCGCGTAAGCTTCGATATTGGTATTAACAAGCTTGGCGGCCACATGGTGTATTTAGATGTGCAGTCGGGCAAATTAGCCGGCCGTGAAGACGCAGTAGACACCGCCGCTAACCTTGCATGCTGGGCTGACGCCATAGTCGCTCGTGTATTTTCTCACGAGACACTAGAAACCTTTTCTAAGGCTGCAAACGTGCCTGTTATCAATGCATTGTGCGATAAGTACCACCCGTGCCAAGGCCTTGCTGATTACCTCACTATGTTTGAACGCTTCGGCAAAACCGAAGGTCTTACCATGGCTTATGTGGGCGACGGCAACAATGTAACTCACTCACTATTAATTGTTGGTGCGCTTTTAGGATGCAACCAAGTTGTAGTCACGCCAGAGGGGCACGAAGCGTCACCTGAAATTGTGGCGCAAGCCAAAGCAATTGCCGAGAAAACGGGTGTATCGATTGTTGAAAGCACAGAGCTTAGTGCTGCTAACGGTGCAGACGTTATCTATGCAGATACATGGCTTTCAATGGGTGACGAGACGCCACTTGAAGTGATCAAAGAAAAGTTCATGCCTTATCAGGTGAACGAAGCGTTGATGGAAGCAACCGGTGCTAGCTACGTTATGCACTGCCAACCTGCCCATCGCGATTTAGAAATTACGGGCTCGTTGATTGATAGCGATAAATCGCTATTGATGCAGCAAGCCGAAAATAGAATGCATGGCCAAAACGCCATTCTTACTCAATTACTTAACGCTTAAAAAGACGCCTAAAAAGACGCTTAGAAGGATTATTTAGATGCAAAACGTTAAAAAAATCGTGCTGGCCTATTCAGGCGGGCTTGATACATCAGCCATCATTCCATGGCTTAAAGAAAACTATGGCTGTGAAGTTGTCGCGTTTGCAGCAGATGTGGGTCAAGGTGATGAAGAACTAGAAGGTCTTCATGAAAAAGCTATCGCATCTGGCGCAAGCGAATGCCACATTGTTGATTTGAAAGAAGAGTTCGTAAGCGAATATATCTTCCCAACTATCACTACCGGTGCGGTTTACGAAGGTGAATATCTACTGGGTACGTCAATGGCACGTCCGGTTATCGCCAAAGCGCAAGTAGAGATTGCCCGTAAAGTAGGTGCCGACGCCCTATGCCACGGCTGTACGGGTAAAGGTAACGACCAGGTACGCTTTGAAAGTACCTTTGCTGCTCTAGCCCCAGACCTTACGGTAATCGCGCCATGGCGTGAGTGGGACATGGTAAGCCGTGAAGACTTATTGGCTTATCTAGCAGAGCGCAATATTCCAACCACGGCGTCAGCAACAAAAATTTACAGCCGCGATGCAAACGCATGGCACATTTCACACGAAGGTGGCGAGCTTGAAGATCCATGGCAAGAGCCTACCAAGCAAGTGTGGACCATGACCGTTGACCCTGAAGATGCACCAGACACACCTGAGCGCGTAACCCTGTCGTTCAACGAAGGTAAACTGACCCACGTTGATGGTGAAGCACTCTCGCCTTATCAAGCGCTAGTTAAACTTAATACTGTTGCTGCGGCACACGGTGTTGGACGTATCGACATTGTAGAAAACCGCCTTGTAGGTATGAAGTCTCGTGGCTGTTATGAAACGCCAGGAGGCACCGTACTGCTTAAAGCGTACAAAGCACTGGAAACTATGGTGCTAGATAAAGCTGCGCTTAAATACCGTGAGCAGATTGGTCTTGAGTTCTCACACGTGATGTACGACGGCCGTTGGTTCACCGCCCTTAACGATGCCCTATTAGCAGGTGCAGCTTCTTTTGCGAAGAAAGTAACAGGCGATATCGTGGTTAAGCTATACAAAGGCCAAGCTACGGCTACCCAGCGTCAATCGCCGAACAGCCTTTACTCTGAAGACTTTGCCACCTTTGGTGCTGACGATGTTTACGACCAGAAGCACGCTGAAGGCTTTATCCGCCTGTTCAGCCTTTCAAGTCGTATCGAAGCACTGAAAAAACAAGGTGAACAATAAGCTTTACCTACAATAGTAAAGCTCAAGTCAGAACAGCATTTAAGGAGCATCACATGGCGTTGTGGGGTGGCCGGTTTGAATCCGGTGCAAGTAGTATGTTTAAACAGGTTAACGACTCGCTGCCGTTTGACCAAGTTATGGCAAGCCAAGATATTCAAGGCTCTATCAGCTGGTCTCGTGCGCTGCAAAAAGCAGGCGTATTGACCGTTGACGAACAAGCCCAGCTTGAGTCAGCACTGAGCGAGTTAAAAGCGAAAGCTGATGCAGGTGAATTAGACTTTAACGCATCTAGCGAAGAAGACATTCACAGCTTTGTTGAAGCTGCGCTTATAGAGAAGCTTGGCGACATTGGTCGTAAGCTTCATACCGGGCGTAGCCGAAACGATCAGGTTGCCACCGACTTTCGCTTGTGGGTACGTGAACATATTGCCTCACTTCGCGCTGATGTTTTAGGTGTGATCAAATCGCTTCTGAATGCCGCTAGCCGTCATCAAGAAGCGATCATCCCAGGTTACACCCACTTACAGCGTGCACAGCCTATTCACTTTGCACATTGGTGCTTGGCTTACGTTGAAATGCTAAAGCGTGACTTAAGTCGTTTAGACGACTTGAAAGTCCGTATGAACCAGTGCCCCTTAGGCTCTGGCGCATTGGCAGGCACGACTTTCCCTGTAGACCGTCATGCCATTGCTGAAGAACTGGGCTTTGACTCTCCATGCCTTAACAGCCTAGACGCTGTGTCGGACAGAGACTTTGTGCTAGAGCTTTTATTTGTAGCCAGCACCAGCATGATGCACTTGTCACGTCTTGCCGAAGACATGATTTTTTATAACTCTGGCGAAGCAGGATTCTTACAGCTTGGCGATAGCGTAACCTCTGGTTCATCGCTTATGCCGCAGAAGAAAAACCCAGACGCGCTAGAACTAATGCGCGGTAAATGTGGCCGTGTGTTTGGCTCATTGCAGGCCCTGCTAGTTACCATGAAAGGCCTTCCACTTGCGTATAACAAAGACATGCAAGAAGACAAAGAAGGCGCTATCGACACCGTAAACCAGTGGCACATTTGTTTGTGCATTGCCAGCGAAGTGCTTGACTCGCTGCAGTTAAACGAAGAACGCTGTCGTGTTGCAGCAGCGCAAGGGTTCTCTAACGCCACTGAGCTTGCCGATTATCTGGTAGGAAAAGGTGTACCGTTTAGAACAGGTCACGATATTGCCGGGCGTGTTGTGCTTCAAGCCATCGACAAAGGCTGCGCCATTGAAGATTTACCACTAAGCGACATGCAGGCTATTTGCGATAAAATTGAAGACGACGTATACCCGGTACTACAGCTAGAGTACGGCGTGAATCAACGCAATATCTTGGGTGGCACCAGCAAAGAAACCGTGACGAAAGCACTGTATCAAGAGCTGGAAGACTTGGATAAGCAAGGGTAGCGACAAGGAACTGCTTAGATGGTATTAGCGCATCATGACGGCATAAAACTGTTTCGCAGTTCACTGCCCTATATTAATGCTCACCAGGGAAAGACGTTCGTTTTGATGTTCGGTGGCGAAGCCATCGAACATCCTAATTTCCCCAATATTATTCACGACATTGCCCTGCTTAATAGCTTGGGCGTGCGCGTGGTCGTAGTGCACGGTGCCCGCCCGCAGATTGATCAGCGCGTAGCCCTTCGCAACATCGAAGGACGCTTTGAAAGCGGTGTACGCATTACCGACAAACAAACCCTTGAGTGCGTTAAAGATGCCGCCGGCTCGGTACGCTCTCAGGTAGAAGCCCTACTGACTATGGGGCTACCAAACTCACCTATGCACGGCTCGCAAATACGCGTGTGCTCTGGCAACTTGGTCGTTGCCAAGCCAATGGGCGTGCGAGGCGGCGTTGATTTTGAAAACACCGGGTTAGTGCGTCGTATTGATACCACCGGCATTAACGATCATTTAAACGATGGCTCAATTGTACTGCTATCGCCCATGGGCTATTCATCAACGGGAGAAGTGTTTAACTTGTCTCACGAAGATGTAGCCACGCAGGCGGCTATTGCACTTAAAGCTGACAAACTTATCGTATTTTCGAACTTTGATGGCGTATATAACCGCGAAGGTCGTTTACTTCGCACCATTGAACGCCCTCAGTTAGAACAGTTGATGATGGCAGGCGACATTACCACCGAAGATACGGTGTTAAGCGCTCTTACCACTAGTGTTGCTGCCGGTGTGCCCCGTGCTCACTGCATCAGTTTTGAAAAAGACGGTGCCTTACTTCAAGAATTGTTCACCCGCGACGGAACGGGCTCACTGGTTATGGAGCACCATTACGAACAGTTACGTGCAGCGACCATCGAAGATGTGGGCGGTATCTTAAAGCTAATAAAACCGCTAGAAGAAAGCGGCGTGTTAGTGAAACGCTCTCGTGAACGTTTAGAAAGCGAAATTAACCAGTTTATTGTGATAGTGCGTGACGGCATGATCATCGCCTGCGCTGCCTTGTATCTATACCCCGAAGACGGTTGTGCCGAATTAGCTTGTGTGGCGACCCACCAAGATTATCGCGGTAAAAATCGTGGCGAAAGGATTTTAGATGAAGTGCGCGCCAGGGCTAAAGAAGCCGGCATTAACAGTATTTTTGTACTGACCACAGTTACCGCACACTGGTTTTTGGAGCAAGGATTTGAACCCGCAGACATTAGTGCGTTACCTGCCGTAAAGAAAGAGCTATATAACTTCCAGCGCAATTCTAAGGTATTTACCTTGGCGGTGTAGCAAATCTCTCGTTTTAGCGCGAATGCTATGGCTTACCATCCCAGCTAAGCAATAGCATTTGCGCGTCACTTATCACTCAGCACTAACTATCAACAAAATTAATAGTCAGGATATTGCATTTTATTGGTGCAGAAGGTTTACTGGTTTGACCAGATGAGTTTTCGAGATCTCCAATGTCGAGCAAAATAAAGCAACACGACACCCTAAAAAGTACGAGTGTTAAAGATATCACTGTTACTTGTGCTGATAGTACACCGCTTGCCGCTTCCCTTTACTCTCCTGTCTGCCCTGCTAAAGCAGCAGTCATGATTGGTCCAGCGACAGGTATTAAACGCCAATTCTACAGCGCATTTGCCGCTTACTTGAGTGAGCAAGGGTTTGGCGTTATCACGTTCGATAACCGTGGCATTGGTGGGTCGGTAAAGGACAGCGTTAAACAAAGTGACGCATCACTCGTAACCTGGGGCGAGCAAGATATGCCAGCGGTGCTCGAGACACTAAAGATTCACTTCCCTAATGTGCCCTATTTTCTTGTTGGTCATAGTGCGGGAGGTCAGCTATTGGGGTTGATGTATAACGTACACGACCTCACTGCTTTTTGTAATTTTGGTAGTTCATCAGGTAGCCTCAGAAACATGCGTAAAAGCTATCTGCTTAAAGCGCATTTCTTTATGAATTTCTATATTCCCGTGAGTAATTTATTGTTTGGCCATACTAAGTCTCAGTGGGTAGGCATGGGCGAACCACTACCTAAAAAAGTGGCGCGCCAATGGCAGAAATGGTGTAACGGTAAAGGCTACGTAAAAACAGGCTTTGGCAGTGATATTAACCAGCATCACTACGATACCATTCAAATTCCTTCTAAGTGGTTACTCGCCAACGACGACGACATTGCTAATATTCAGAACGTTCACGACATGATCGGCGTTTTCCCCAACATGGAAGCGCAAGTGGAAGAACTCGACCCCCAGGCTCATAACGTCAAAGAAATCGGTCACATGAAGTTTTTCTCACGGAAGTGTCAGCATCTATGGCCTAAAGTCACCGATTACTTTAATCAATACGTGTGATATTACCTTCGAACGAGCGCTTATATCAAAGCGCTCGAACTCGATACGGGTGCTCTGGTTACGCGCTAAGTAAGTGTGTATATTCTTCCTTCATTTGAAGGAATGTGACCTTGTTGATGTTCGCTAAAGTCATCTTTTAGCGCGCTTAACCCTTCACGCTCTTTAACGTTTAACCAACCGGCGCTCCACGCAATGGCTTTTGATACAAACCCGCTACTTAACTTCTGATACTCAGCAGCCCCAATCTCAGACATACGCTGCTGTATATGAGCAGGAGCAAAGAAGAACTCCTCATCGCTTGACGGCTTAATGTCCTGCCAGTGAGTAAGCCCTACGCTGATGTATCTTGTTAGGTGTTCACCAAGTCTATGTTTGATTGATGCTTTGACCTGAGCATTACCTGACATGTCGACCACAACGGTGCTTTTCAGTTGCAACATGTCCAGCTGTTCATAGCTAATAACAGCGCTGTAAACATCTAACCCTTTGAGGGGTGCGACACGCTTATCTGACGTGACGCCTACCGCGCTAATACCAGCTTCTTTTAACGCAAAAGCAAGCCCTAAACTGGTTTTGCTTGAAGCACTTAGCACCAGCAACTGTTCTCGCGCTGAAGCGGGTATGGATTCGACTACTTCCGACAAACAAAAGGACGTTGCATAAAGCGGCCACAACAACATCTGAAAGTTTTCTTGTTCGTGCTGCTTTGCGTTAACTTCAGCGTTAGCATCGGCCGCTAGTGAAGGAAGCGGTCGGTAGACATTATACCCTTGGGGCAACTTCAAACGATGAGGGCTACAGTCTATTAAATTGTTGTTTGTTACCGTTGTGTTGGCCATAATCAGATACTCAGCGGGCGGGAAATAGCCTAAAAAACGACTGCCAACTTCTACCGAATCATTACTAGAGCTTATTACCTGGCCCACACCCCATACTGGAATAACACCCCAATTTTCATTAATGCTGGTGTTAATCGGTGGAAAAAACTGCCAATAACCAAGCCTGTCACCCGCCATATAGTAGGTCAGGTTATTGGCAGTAAACGCGAACCTTTCAATTTTGATCACTAGGCTTTTTGTGTTTTCAGTACCTTCTATTTGCGCGTTATCGGGGCTACCTTCTGCTTGCATTATTCGAAAGCAGTTTGGGTTCGTTTTGTCTATTTGAAACTGTTTCATCGTTATTTTTAACCTATTAAAGTTGTCCGCTCGCTTTTAAGCCCTGTATGTAAGTCATCAGCTTTTGCATGGCCGGCGCCGCTGCTTCTTTCAATCGCCCCAACACCTGCATTTTTTGCATATCGTCTTTTGCCACGCCGTGTACTATTTTTGAAAAGCCATCTAACCGACAGTGGTAGATCCACGCTTTAAGCGCTGGGTCTTCACCCCAAATTTGCATATTTCGTAACATGGCTGCGGTCATTGGCAACCAGTCGACATCGCGATTAGGCAGCGGAACCACTTGTGTCAGCATTTGCTTTTGTCGTTCATCGCTGTAAGCAGCCTCAACGTGGGCAATAAGTGCAGCACTAAAAACAGGTTGATAGGCGCGCACTGTTTGAGGAGTGATGGTGTCGCCATTGAACACCGCTTTCATCTCTAGGTTAGTCAGTGCAGAAGCTGAGCAGTCAATAACCAAGGCGTTATCTGGCATCTTCCATGTTGTGCTTTCAAAACACAGTTCTTCGCGGCTGATATGTTTAACACGACCTTGTCTAACGACAGATGGCAGCGTTTGTAAGGCGTTAAGCTCTAATTCGCTCACCGTTGCGCCGTGAAACATACTGGGTCTTACTTTCTTAACAATACGCAGTAAAACGCCCCGCTCTTCCAATTTGTCGAACATATCCTCGATGGAACTTGACGCAGCGATAGCTTCCATTTGGTTTGCTTGTGCCCCAATAGAATCAAAGAAGAAGTCATCCAAGGGCTGCGTATTTTTCCGGTTCAGTAACCATGCATCTCGCGATACTACCCAGTGGATATTATGCGGGGCGACGTGATTTTCAAGCAGCCATAGGCAGGTATCAATACCCGTTTTACCCCCACCGACAACCACATAGTTGTCAAAGCCTTTGATATTTTCAACAACGGTATTAACTGGCGTAAAGGCAACGTCGTCGTCGCGGGTAAAGCTTGGGGTATGGGTAAGCGGAATATTAGTGTTTAGATAAGTAGCATCAACAATTTTCTTATTAACCGTAACGTTATAGTGCTTGCCATTTAAGATTGAAACAAACTGCTTATTTTCTTTGTACTCGCAAAGCGGGTAATACTGCACTCGGTTTGAAGGCAAAAAGGTTTCGTTCATTACCGCATCGAAATACGCACTCACTTCTTGGCCTGAAGCTAATCCCATCAAGCCTTCGTTCAATCCTGTTTTATCAATAACGCCACGATTTAACTCTTTTGAACACACGCCATAGAAAGCTGACGGCTGGTGAAGAGTAACGAAGGGATAAGCGTAGTTCCAATGCCCTCCGGGCTTCGCATTTTTATCTACAATCAAAATGTTGGCGTTCGTTTCGTGAAGTAGTACATCAGCAAAAGCCATCCCTACCGCGCCAGCACCAACAATTAAATAATCGCAGGTTAATTGCTCAGTTTTCATATATAGTGTCCTTATGAATAACCTGCGGGCAGGCAGGTTAAGTGTTAAACCAAGAGATATAACGGCGTTATAAAACCACTTTACATAACGGTGTTATATTGCGCAACATGTAAATGATGTGTAAATGAAAAAAGATACGCGACAAAAGATCTTAGACGCTGCCTCAGCACTGTTTTTGAAAGGCGGTACAAATGCGCTTAGCGTGCGCGCCATTGCTGACGGTGCAGGTATGTCAACGATTGGCATCTATAGCCACTTTAAAGGTAAGCAGGGCATTTTAGATGCGCTTTACATTGAGGGTTTCGAATTAGTGGAGCGTGAAATGTTGGCAGCCGACGGCAATACTGCGGCAGAAAAAGTGATTAATGGCTGCGAGCGTATTTTAACGTTCTCAGAAACTCATGCAGCCCATTATCGACTAATTTTTGCTTCTAATTTGAAAGACTATACACCATCAGATGAAGCTATCGAGGCAGGTGAAAAAGCCTTTATCACGCTAACTAAGCTTACCGCTGCGTTAATTAAAAAAGATCTGTCTGTTGAAGAAAAGCAAGATGTAGCTATGCAAGTATGGGCGCTAAATCATGGCTACATTACGTTGAACCAGCACGAAATTAGCAATCGTATTACTTGGAACAATTGGAAAGAACGCGCACTTCAAGCCATTCGTTTACACGTTTACGCCCTAGTCGCTACGCAATAATGAAAAAGAGAAAGCGTTTATGAGGTGAGCCCACATAGCATTAAGCCAATAGAGTCGCTGGCGCGATTTAATTTCGCTAATACCCTGCTTTGTGCCTTTAGGCTAGCGGCTCTATAGTAGAATCTTGTTGTGCTATTTTGAATTACGCTTGTCTAGTCCATATTGAACGGCCATTCTTGCAACACCTGCTCCAATGCCCGATACAACAGCCCAGGTAACGGCTTCTTTAAGGTCTGTATTTTCACTTTTTTTATCTTTAGGTGCAGGTTGCTTAGCTACCTTTTCCCAAGACTTTTGAAGCGTTTTTCTCGCGAGAATTCCTGCAGAGGCTGCGGCGAGTCCAATGCCTACATTCGTAATGAGCTGTTTATTACTCATGATGATCTCCGATAAATTTATCCATTGATGCGGCGGAAGAAAAATAACAGCCGATTATTGAACGAATAACAGCTGTTTTTTTCTGACCGTTGTATAGTCTTTGAATAAAGCTCAAATTTGGCTATAGCTTAGCTTTTGCCCCTAGCCAAATTCATTACTACTGAAATAATCAGTAAGATAACGAAAACACCAAATATAATTTTGGCAATACCCGCTGCAGAGCCGGCAATTCCACCAAATCCTAAAACCGCTGCAATTAATGCGACAACTAAAAATATTAAAGCCCAACGCAACATAATGTATCTCCTTATTTCGTCAGTTAAAGTCATTTAATATCTTAGTAATTGCAAACCATGGGCCTATTTGAGAGAGCATCTTAGCTATTGTAGAGCCCATAAGGCTTACAGGATGATAATAATCCAATTAAAGGGAATGCATTTTATCGCTGCCGTAGCCTTTATCACAAAACATACAGGCTTTCTTACGTTTAAAATTGTAAATATTTCTCGAATAAAAAGAATCAGAGTAATCTTTATTGATTAACTCTGATTCCCCACAGTTACTATCTATTTGCTACCGCCTTTCTCACCCGTTCACCATAGTCGCTATCAGCTAGGTCGTATTGCACGAACATGGCTTCTTGGACGTCTTGCGTTGCTTGGCTTAGGCCGTCAGCAATATTATTCACTAACTGCTGCTTTTGGTCTTCACTCATAATGCGGTATAAGTCACCAGCTTGTGAGTAGTTGTCTTCATCACGGTTATCATAAATATCTAACCATGCATCTTGCTCTAAAGGCATCGGTGGCTCTTGTACCTCTGGCATTTCAGCAGGCTCACCAATGCGAGCACGATTGTTTGGATAGAAGTTAGCTCCACTTCCTGCAAGTGCTGGGTTAACCCCTGCAAAAGCGCCATCTCGCTGATAATTGTGTACTGGACAACGTGGTGCGTTTACCGGTATCTGATTGTAGTTGGCTCCAATACGGTATCTGTGAGCATCTTGATAAGCAATTAGTCGCGCTTGAAGCATTCTGTCTGGCGACGCACCAATACCCGGTACCAAATTGCTCGGCGCGAACGCGGCTTGCTCAGTTTCTGCAAAGTAGTTATCAACATTACGGTTTAGCTCCAACTGTCCTACTTCAATTAACGGGAAGTCGCTGTGCGGCCATACCTTGGTAAGATCAAACGGATTGATACGATAATTACGTGCTTCCTCTTCGGTCATTATCTGCACGTTCACTGTCCACGATGGAAAATCACCGTTATCAATACTTTCAACAAGATCTTGTTGGGCACCATAGGCAGGCATTTTCGCTGCTTCTTCGTTAGTAAGCGTTTTGATACCTTGGTTAGTTTTAAAGTGCCACTTCACCCAATATCGCTCACCGGCGTTGTTCCAAAAGCTCAAGGTATGTGAGCTATAGCCATTCACATGACGGTATGAATACGGGATACCACGGTCAGACATCAAAATCGTTGACTGGTGTAGCGACTGTGGGTTGTTTGCCCAAAACTCATAAACCGCTTGCGGGTCAGGCAAGTTAGTACGTGGGTTCTTTTTCTGGCTGTGTATAAAGTCGGGGAACTTAATACCATCTCGCAAAAAGAATACGGGTGTATTGTTTCCAACCATATCCCAGTTACCTTGTTTGGTGTAAAACTTCACCGAAAAACCACGAGGGTCACGAGCGTAGTCACTTGAATCTTGGCCGCCACCTACAGTAGAAAAGCGCAAGAACACATCGGTTTTTTGCCCTTCTTTTTGCAAGAAGTCTGCAATAGTATAATCAGACAAACTTTTAGTTAGCGTAAAAGTGCCATATGCAGCACTACCTCTAGCGTGAACTACACGCTCTGGAATTCGCTCGCGGTTAAAGTGCGCAAGCTTCTCGAACAAATAGTGGTTGTCGAAAGTAACGGGGCCACGTGGTCCTGCAGTTCGACTTTGATTGTCATTAGCAACGGGTGCACCATTGCTAGATGTTAGCGTGGTAGGGTTTATAGCTGTACCTGAAAATGGACACTTACTCATTGCGAATTCCTTCTAATTCATTTCTCGCCCTCTTTTCAGCTTTACTAATAGTCTCGCTAAAACTGGGCACTACATGCGCAATTAACAATGTTTTGTTAATCACCTTTTTCGTTTAAAAAGATAATCGCTGATTCACCACAACAATTAAAGTGAACAAAATAGATAATATTAATCGTGATTTCAAATCACGCTAAAACACCTTTTACCAGGTGAATGTTTTTGCATATCTGTTTTGGTGTTGAGGCGCCGTAAGATGAGGGTAAGCATCGGCGAGTTTTATATCACTGGAAGGAGCGAAAGCAGAGCAAATTACTTTTTTGCAATGAAGGTCTAGCATCGTGCTTTTTTCGTAAACAGCAAAATAATCGTCTGCAATCTACTAGGGACTTGCGCCGTGACAAAGCCACTCATCTTCACTACGGGTTTTATAATGTTGTGCGTCATTGCCGTTGCGTCTTGGAATACCTTTGAAACACTTTGGCAAATTAACAATAAGAACAACGAGCTAACTTTTATGGGCAGTTCGGGTTGGCAGTGGCATAACAAATCACAAGGGCTTCAAATTAAGCGAGTTGATGGCTATTTGCCAGCGCTGAGAAAAGTGTCCGAGAGTAAAGAATATGCATCACTCGTTACCATTACCGAAAAGGGCAACTACCGGGGTTTTGTGTTTTTTGACCAAGACTGTGAAGAAGGCGCTACCGTCTCAGAAGAGGTAGCTTACAACGATTTTGAACAACCACGGCTTGAAGTGCTTCACTGCCTTCATGGCAAGCTGGTGTATATGAAAAGCTGGTCTGCAGTGCCTAACAAACGCTGGCGAGGCCGCGTGGGCAACTTTGAATTTAATGAGCCCCTGAATGAGTGGGATTTCACTCCACTTCAACAAGCCTATTTAAAGAGTGTGGCAGAACTCATTTGACAATTGAGGGCAGAGTACTTTTTGTTCCGCTTTTTGTCTATCCCCTTCCTTAGCCATACTGATGCTAAAAAGATGATAAACATAACTAAAGTACTCTGACCTCATTATTTAGGTGTTGGCTAGTGCGTCGTCGATATCTTTGGCGCTGTGACGGTTTTCTAACTGGCCGTCGTCGCCCCAGGTTTTGTTGACGATACGACCTCGTTTAACCCCTTCACGCTGCTCTAGTTGCTTAGCCCATCGCACCAAATTGGTATACTCGTGCACTTGAAGGAACGTTGCGGCATCGTACAGATTCCCGAGCACTAAATTACCGTACCACGGCCATATAGCCATATCAGCAATGCTGTATTCTTTTCCAGCCATAAACTCATTGTTTGCTAGGTGCTTATCTAGCACATCTAGCTGACGCTTAGTTTCCATGGTAAAGCGATTGATAGGATATTCCATGGGATAAGGCGCATAGCTGTAGAAATGCCCAAAACCACCACCTAAATATGGCGCTGACCCCACCTGCCAGAACAGCCAGTTAAAACATTCCGTCTTGGCATGGGCATCTTGTGGAATAAACTTTCCAAACTTTTCCGCTAGGTGAACTAAGATTGAACCCGACTCGAAAAGCTTAGTTTCTGGCGACGTGGTCCTGTCGACCATAGCAGGAATTTTACTATTCGGATTAACGTCAACAAACCCAGAAGAAAACTGATCGCCCTCACCAATGTTTATTAGCCAAGCGTCGTATTCTGCTTCGTTCACGCCAGCAGCTAACAGCTCTTCAAGCATGATAGTCACTTTTTGACCGTTAGGTGTGGCTAACGAGTAAAGCTGCAAATCGTGTTTGCCATTCGAACGAGCCTTTTCATGGGTAGCGCCCGACACAGGGCGATTGATACTGGCCCATTTGTTGCCATCATCCTCAGCCTGAGTCCAAACCTCGGGTGGCGTGTAGTTACTTTCTGTCGACATAGCAATTCCTTTAAATGACTTTATCGTTAAGGTTAGTGCAATACATAGCTACTTAGAGCAGCTTTTAAAGACTTATAGCTCAACACTGTCGACTAATAAACGGCGATATACGTTTACTGACATAAAAAAGCCGCGCACCAGAGTTACCCGAAGCGCGGCGTTTGAATAAAAGGCGAGCAGTCCTTTGCCCGCAAACTGGTACTATTCGATAACTGCCGTTTTGGTGTCGCCAGCTTCAACTGTGGCAGTATCGATAGTGTGAAGAAAAGATTGGTCGCGAGTCACTTAACCTTGTAGTAGGCGTCAATTAAGTCGGATTCATCCAAATAGGCAAACATTTCACTTTGTTCATCCAGCGCGCTTTCTGAAACTGCACTAGCAGTCGTTTTAGTCGCTTTCTCTTTTTGTGCTGCCATATCAATATCGGTTGCATCGCAAGCAGAAAGTGTTGCAAGAGCAGCCATAACTAGCGACGTAGAGAATGAGCGCTTAATAATTCGCGCACAGAAAAGACTTACCTTGTTTTTAAACTTGGTCATCAATAACACCTCTTGCTCCTTGTTGTGACTGCCAAGAGGTCTATCAATCATTGTGCCAACAAGAATTAATCGTTTAATTACATAGAGTTAAATATTAGAACGCGGTAAATAGTGCAAGTTGAGCGAAGGAAATGTTGCGCATAGGCAACACCGTTTTACATTTGAAAGATGCTTTGCAAGAAATGGGTAAAATACCGGCAGCTGTGTGGGAGTTTATTACCGTTTTAAAACGAAGAGTTCTGCACTAAACGGTATTTATTGCATAAAAAAAGCAGGCTTAGCCTGCTTTTTTGTTGCCATTATATTTTACTAAATGCTAACGCGCTTATAAGGGCGATATTCTGCTTTCCAGAAGTTACGCTCAATGCTGGCGCGCAGTGCGTCGTCAGACATTTCGAGCGCTAACCCTTGCTCCATAGCAACTTTACCCACTTCAAAAGCAATCTCACGGCTAATTTCTGCAATCGCTGCAAGTGGTGGCAACAACGAACCTTGCCCTGTGTTGACTAATGGCGACGCTGCCGCAAGAGCGTTACTTGCAGCCATTAGCATTTCATCACTAATGAGCTTCGCTTTTGAGGCGACAACACCAAGGCCGATACCCGGGAAAATATACGAGTTATTACACTGAGCAATAGGAATAATATTGCCATTGTACTCAACAGGCTTAAATGGGCTGCCTGTTGCAATAATCACTTCACCTTCGGTCCATTCAATAACTTGCTCAGGACGCGCTTCAACCTGACGCGACGGGTTACTCAGTGGGAAGATTATTGGCAACTCACAACCTTGTTTCATGGCACGAATCACTTGTTCAGTGAACAAACCCGGCTGTCCAGAAACACCGATAAGTACGTCAGGCTGCGCACAGTACATCACATCCAACAGTGACGCGTAATCTCCGCTGAATGTCCAATCTGCCAAATCGGTATTTTTCTGCTGAAGCTTTTGCTGGAAGTCGCGTAAACCTTCCATACCCTCAGTTACCAAGCCAAAGCGATCAATCATAAACACTTGCTTACGCGCTTGTTCGTCAGTAAGGCCTTCAAACACCATTTGTTGAATAAGCATTTCGGCAATGCCACAGCCAGCTGAACCCGCCCCCACGAACACAACTTTCATGTCGCGTAGCTTTTGCTGCTTGGTTTTACATGCCGCCAAGATAGTACCAAGGGTAACGGCAGCGGTACCTTGAATATCGTCATTAAAACAGCATACGTCGTTGCGATAGCGGTTTAATAACGGCATAGCGTTTGGCTGCGCAAAATCTTCAAATTGAATCATGACATCAGGCCAGCGACGCTTCACAGCATTTATAAACATATCAACGAATTCGTCGTATTCTTCCTGTCCAATACGCGGGTGGCGAGCGCCCATGTACATTGGATCATTAAGTAGCTTTTCGTTGTTAGTGCCTACATCTAACATTACGGGCAATGTGTATGCCGGGCTAATTCCACCACATGCGGTGTAAAGCGAAAGCTTACCAATAGGAATGCCCATCCCCCCGATACCTTGGTCTCCCAAGCCTAAAATACGCTCACCGTCGGTTACAACAATCACCTTCACTTTGCGCTTAGTCGCATTGCGAACAATGTCATCTAACTGATGGCGCTCTTCATAAGATACAAATAAGCCTCGTGAACTGCGATAAATATCAGAAAACTGTTCACATGCATCACCGACTGTTGGGGTGTAGATAATAGGCATCATCTCATCGATGTGCTTTTGAATAAGACGATAAAATAAGGTTTCGTTATTGTCTTGAATAGCACGCAAATAAATATGCTTATTGAGTGCTTCATCGAAGCTACTGTATTGCATATAGGCGCGTTCAACTTGCTCTTCAATGGTTTCGTACCGTGGAGGCACAAGACCAGTTAGGTTAAACGCAGCTCTCTCGCGCGCAGTGAAGGCACTGCCTTTATTAAGTAGGGGCGTTTCCAGCAGTGAAGGGCCGGCATGAGGAATATAAAGATATCGCTGTGAATCTTCTGACATTGGTTTTCCGATAATGTGTTCAGGGCAAATACATAGCCTTCGCCTGAAGCAGCACGCACACAGCGTGCTTTTTTATAATTAGAATATTTCTTCTGGCTCTGGCGCAGTTGTCTTGTCCTGCGTGGCTGGATCTAACACTTCGTCATCGCGAACGTAAGTCGTTGGTTCCGTACCTTGCAGGAAATATTCGAATAGTGTCGTATGGTCTGTACGTCTGGTCAACTTTCCACTGGTACGATCAATGCGAACACGTACTATATTTTCTGGTACGGGCATAGGCGTATGCGGTTTATTTTCAAGGGCATGCTGCATAAATCTTATCCATGCAGGCTCCGCCGCTTTCGCGCCATCTTCAATACCAATCAAAGCGTTACCAATCCAGTTGAACTTCTCAGGGTCCTTGTTGATCAGGTTTTGGTTACGCGTTGAACGGCCTAATTGACGGCCCATGTTGTCGAACCCAACCCAGGCAGTTGCTACTAAGTCCTTATGGAAGCCACTAAACCAGGTATCGCGAGAGTCATTTGTAGTACCCGTTTTACCAGCAATATCGGTGCGCTGAAGAATATTTCGAGCACGCCAGCCTGTGCCTAACCAATAGGTCTTTTTGCTCCAGTTTCCGTTTGCTCTAACAGCCGTTCGCATCATTTCTGCCACTAAGAAAGCGTTTTGAGCAGTAATGACCTGCGGCGCTATTACCTTTTCCGTGATTTCATCATCACCGTTGATGTCACCAAGTAAAATATCTTGATTCAGTTCAGCAGCTAGTAAGGCTTCAATATCCGCTTCTTCGTCTTCCGGTAATATTTCCGGGTCGCTTTGATTCTCACAACGATTGCACGCCCAAACTGGGTTCGCTTTCCAAAGCTCATCGCCGTTTTCATCAAGCACTTTGCTGATAAAATGAGGGTTTACCAAGTAGCCACCGTTCGCAATGACCGACATGCCCCGTACCACTTCAAGTGGCGTATGTGAGCTGGACCCAAGGGACACAGTTTCATCAAGCGGAATATCGTCTTTATTAAATCCAAAGCGCGTTAGATAATCAGCCGTTTCTCTAAGACCAACACCACGGAGTAATCGAACCGATACTACGTTTTTCGATTTTCCAAGGGCTTTACGCATTCTGATTGGACCGTCGTATTCAGCCGGCGAGTTTTGGGGGCGCCACGCTACACCTGTAGCCGCGTTCCATTGGTTAATAGGCGCGTCGTTTATAATAGAAGCAAGGGTGTAACCACTGTCTAACGCTGCTGAATAAACGAAAGGTTTAATGTTTGACCCCACTTGGCGCTTAGCCTGCGTTGCCCGGTTAAACTGGCTTTGGTAGAAGCTATAACCGCCAACAACCGCTTCAACCGCACCGTTTTTCGGGTTAAGTGCGATAAAGGCTCCGCTTACCTCGGGAATTTGCGAAATACGCCACTGCCCTTCTTGCTGCCTAATGTAAATAACCGCACCTTCTTGAGTAACATCGGACGCAGTTTTAGGGTCACTGCCCTGCCTAAAATCCGTAATGTAACGTCTCGCCCAGTCCAAGCCATCCCACTCTACCGTAATGGTTCTTCCGTCGACGGCAAGCACATCAATTGACTGTTCATTTACCTTTGTTACCACAGAAGGCAGTAGAGGCTTAATGTGAGGGATTTCTTCAAGCACTCGTATAAGTGATTCGTCATCCCATTCTTCTCGCGTTGTTTTATTACTTACGTCAAAGCTTAGCGAAAGCTGGGGAATTACGTCATCTTTGCCTTCTTGCTTTGGAATATCCCATAGGTACCCCAACGCCCCTTTATAAC
Source organism: Alteromonas sp. 5NW40-0090 (assembly GCF_057552975.1). Lineage (NCBI taxonomy): Bacteria > Pseudomonadati > Pseudomonadota > Gammaproteobacteria > Alteromonadales > Alteromonadaceae > Alteromonas > Alteromonas sp. 5NW40-0090. Next base: position 85,701 of record NZ_BAAJLT010000013.1, on the reverse strand, counting down.
CATGACGTTCATCGTAATCGTGAAGGTTTCTCACTACTGCTCGTTGCGCGGCTAATTGAAGGTCAGACGTTGCTGTTGCGAATACTTGATAGCCTCCAGTTTCCGCTTCTTCTTTTCCATAAATTTCGACCATTTCATTGTAAATGGTGTCAGCCAAATAAGGGGCATCAACTTCAATTTCGGCACCATGTTTCTTTGCTGAAACTGGCGCATTGGCAGCTTCATCAAACTGTGCTTTAGTGATGTATTCTTCATCTAACATTCGAAGCAGCACAACACGTCGGCGCTCTACAGACCGCTGTGGCCCGCTGATTGGGTTTAGCACTGAAGGTGCCTTTGGAAGACCCGCGATAGTAGCAATTTGGGCTAAAGAAAGCTCGTTAAGCGGTTTGCCATAATACACCTGAGCCGCCGCTCCAAAACCAAAAGCTCTATGACCTAACTCAATTTTATTGAGGTATAGTTCCAGAATTTCTTGCTTAGAAAGCTCCTGCTCCATGTGCAACGCTATAAATATTTCTTTTATCTTACGAATGTAGGTTTTTTCACGGCTAAGAAAGAACCCTCTTGCAAGCTGCATGGTTAACGTACTCGCTCCCTGACGCTTTTCGCCAGTTAAGACTAAACTTACAGCTGCACGCATTATACCAATGGGGTCGATACCGTGATGTTCGTAGAAGCGGCTGTCTTCGGTTGCGAGTATGGCATCGATTAATTCTTGCGGAACTTCCTCAAGTTTTACCGGGATCCGCCGTTTAACTCCATACTGCGAAATAAGTTTTCCGTCTTTGGTGTATATCTGCATAGGGGTTTGCAGCCTTACATCCTTAAGTACAGTAACACTTGGTAGGTCAGGTTTGATATAAAAGTAAATACCTACCAGTGCTGCAAAACCAAGAAGGCCTGATAGAAAGCTAAATAAAATAAGTGGTTTAATGTACTTCACTGTAACGGATACCAAGACATTTTGTTGAAATGACGTATATTCTATACGTATGTGTTATCTGTAGAACCATACGCACAATACTAATAGAGTAATATTGTACTTTAGAGCAACTACCTTTGAAACTGGACACTTGCACATGAAATCGCTGTTCAAAAAAAAGCTGCCGCCCATTGTGGGCTTAGATATAGGCACGCGTCAAATAAAAGCGGTATGGCTAGAACAATCAAAAGACGGGTTCGTCCTTCAAGGTTATGCCTGCGAGCCGATCACTAAGATCGCTTTTTCAGAGCGAGATATTAAAGATTATGAATCGGTAAGCATTGCGCTGAAAAAAATTCGCAAATCTCTGAAGACAAAATTAAAGTTGGCGAATGTTGCGGTGGCAGGAACCTCAGTCATTAGTAAAATCGTATACATGGATCCTGAACAAAACGATTATGATCTTGAAAATCAAATAGAAATAGAGGCGGACAGTCTGATCCCCTATCCTCTTGAAGAAGTTTATTTAGATTTTGAAGAAATGGGGCCAAGTACTACCCATACTGGTAAAGTAAACGTTTTGCTGACCGCTGCTCATAAAGACCTAGTAGATAGCCGTTTGCTTCTAACTAGAGAAGCCAATTTCGAGCCTAAAATTGTTGATATGGAAAATTACGCTATTGGTAATGCGTTAGACTTTTTTCACCCCCCTCAGCCAGAAGATGAGCCACTTTGTTGCATTAATGTGGGTGCTTCGCTACTTCAAATATGCGTGATCAAAAATGGTGACGTAGTCTATACAAAAGAGCATGCTTTTGGGCTTAACCAATTAATCAGTGATATTAGTGCCATTCATATGGTAGAACGAGAGGTGGCAGAGCGTCAGCTATTAGACGGCACGCTTTCAGGCAACTGGGTAGAAGATACCCTCCCCATCTTTGCAGCAAACCTTCAGCAGAACATCAACCGCGCACTTCAGATGTATATGAGCACTCTACATGCACAACGCCCAAGTAAGATTCTATTAAGTGGCGGCGCAGCGACCATCGAACCATTGGTAGATATCCTGAAACAAGACTTAGGCCTTGAAGTAGATTGTTTTAACCCGTTCAGCAATATGACGATAAACCCAAAACTTGATACTACTCGACTGAGTAAAATTGCGCCACAGCTTGCAATTGCAGCGGGTCTGGCGAGCCGGAGCTTTACGCCATGGCACATGTAAATTTACTTCCGTGGCGAGAAAAACAGCGCCAACATCAAAAACAACAATACTTAGTTGGCTTGGTTGCCGTCGCTGCTATTGTAGGCTTAATTTTTTGGTTTATAGGGCAAGCTATCGACCAGCAGATTAATAACCAAAACTCACGTAACCAATATCTCGAACGCGAAATCGCTACTCTTGATGCACAGATCGGCGAAATCAAGAAACTAAAAGACAAAAAGAACGCTGTTGAACAACGTATGGCCTTAATTGAACAGCTTCAGGCCAGCCGTAATGTCGCGCCCATTGTGTTTGATGAACTCGCCAAATTGGTACCTCAAGGGGTGGCGTTTGAATCAATGACAAGAAGTAATAACAGCATCAAAATAGAAGGGATAAGCGACTCTAATAATCGCTTATCAGACTTTATGCGTGCCTTAGATAACTCGAAAGTATTTGTGGGCGCAGAACTCTCTACGATTAAGTCTGACAGCAGTGCGGCAAGAGCTATTAGTAACTTTACCCTTACATTTTCTATCGCGCCGAATGTTGCCCCCCTAAAAAACGCTAGTAGTGAGGCGCCATAATTATGAAGTTTGACGTTTCGAAACTTAAAGAATTAAACGAACTCGATTTTGAACAGATTGCTATTTGGCCGAATGAGGTTCGCATTGTCGTTGCAGCATTCGTTGCAATATTAGTAGGCGCTCTTAGCTATTATACGTTGGTAAGCCCAAAGCTCCCTATCAAGGATGCAGCTGAGCTGAAAGAACAAGAGCTTAAGCTGCAATTTGAAGCGAAGTACCGTATCGCGGCGAATTTAGAAGCTTATGAAGCGCAGCTCGCGAAAATTAAGGAAGATTTTTCTTCCATGCTTAAGAGCTTACCCACCAGTAACGAAACGCCAGGTTTGCTTGACGACATCACTTATGTCGGCACATCGGCAGGTCTGACATTTGAACTACTTAACTGGCAGCAAGAAGTACCGAAAGAATTCTATACTGAGCTACCTATAGAAATGGAAGTCAGTGGCGGATATCACAACTTTGGGGAATTCGTGTCTAAAGTGGCGGACTTACCTCGTATTGTTACGCTGCATGACTTTGATATTAAACGGGAAGCAAACGGGCTATCCCTTAAACTTCAAGCCAAAACCTATCGTTCTGAAAACTCCTCGGATTTTGAAGGAGCTGAGCAATGATTCGTGCACTTTTTTCTCTTTTGGCCTTGCTTCTTATTGCGGGCTGCTCGCCAAAACTGAATGACCTTCAAGCCTACACGCAAAGTGTGAAATCGCGCGCGCAGCCTCAAATCGAGCCCTATCCAGAGTTTAAAACCCACCCGCCATTTAGCTATACCGCAAGTGCACTTAGGAGCCCGTTTGACCGCCCGCGCAACAACGCAGCCCCAGTAGCTAAAGCTCGCGTGGAAAACTGTCTACAACCTAACTTTCAACGTCCAAAGGAAGCATTGGAGGCTTATGGCGTAGATGCCCTCGCCCTTGCCGGCAATTTTGCGGTTAAAGGAGTGAAATGGGCATTATTAAAAAGCAACGACGGCGCGCTACATAAAGCGAAAGTAGGGAGCCGTATAGGATTGTTTTATGGCAAAATTATGCAAATTAGCACCGACTCAATTACTATTGAACAACTATTACCTGATGGTGCAGGCTGCTGGCAAAGGAAAACAACAACAATGACTACAGCATCGAAGGCGGGAGAGTAAGCATGGCCGAACGATATATTTTCAACAAATCTCTCAATCGCAGAGCGCCTAGATGGTATTGGCTGGCCTTCGTCGTCGCAGCAATATTTTCGTTCACTTTTCTGGTTTCTCATCCTGTCAAAGCACAGGAGCCACTACTGGTAGATCCTAACGCGAAGAGAAGTGAAACGGCCCCAACTACCACCATTACGAATATAGATTTTACCCAAGCGGCAAATAGCACTGCTGTTACCCTAGTAGAATTTGTCGGCACAGCACCAAAGGTGCAGCTTATTGAATCTCAAGGAAAGGTGACACTCACACTCACCAATACTGCATTAGCTGAAGACCAGCTAGTAGAACTAAGTGTGGCGGACTTCGGCACTATCGTTTCGACCATAGAAACCTTTGAAGACGAAAACGCCGCCCGTGTTGAGATAAATTACTCAGGTCCAGTTACGGTCAAAAACACGGTGAAAGATAGCGTATTACGCATAGCTATTTCACCAATGGACAGTGAACAGCAAGAAGCACTTGAGGCAGAGAATAAATATACTGGCGACCCTATTTCTCTTGATTTTCAAGATGTGCCTGTAAGACAGGTTTTGCAAATTATTGCGCAGGTAAATGGCTTTAACCTCGTCACGACTGACACAGTATCAGGCAATGTTACTATCAGTTTATCTGGCGTTCCTTGGGATCAAGCCTTAGATATGATCTTGCGCGTTAAAGGATTAGACAAGCGTTTAGAGGGCAACATCTTGTTGATTGCGCCGGCAGAAGAATTGTCTGCTCGTGAAACTCAAGCGTTGCAATCTAAAAAACAAGTTTCAGATTTAGCCCCTTTGCATACGGTAAATATTTCAGTTAACTACGCTAAAGCCTCTGCATTGGCTACTATTCTAAAATCTAGTGAAGGCGGTATTCTTTCCGAGCGTGGGGGTGTTACGGTAGATGAGCGAACCAACACCCTACTTATACGCGATACATTAGCCTCGATTGACGAAGCAAGAAAAACTATCAACGCGTTAGATATTCCAGTTAAACAGGTACTGATTGAAAGCAGAATGGTCACAGTACTTGACAATGTTGACGAGCAGTTAGGTGTGCGCTGGGGGTTTAGTGACCGCCAAGATGATAACGGCGTATCAGGAAGCCTCGAAGGAGCCGATACCATTGCCGGAGGCGTGGTGCCTAGCATAGATAACCGTCTTAACGTGAATCTTCCGGTAACCAGCGCTGCGGGGAGCATCGGCTTTCAAATAGCGAGCTTAGTAGACGGCACCATATTAGACCTTGAACTTTCTGCACTAGAGTCGGAAAACAAAGGGGAAATTATTGCAAGTCCTCGTATTACTGTGGCCAATCAACATGAAGCTTATATTGAACAGGGTACGGAAATACCCTATGTGCAGGCAACGTCAAGCGGCGCTACATCGGTTGAGTTTAAAAAAGCGGTTCTATCGCTTAAAGTTACTCCTCATATTACGCCAGATAACCGCATTATTCTGGACTTAGTGGTAACTCAAGACACGCGCGGCGAAACCGTAGCTACATCAACTGGTGATGCAGTCGCTATCGATACACAGGAAATTAAAACGCAGGTATTGGTTGAAAACGGCGAAACCATTGTACTTGGTGGGATTTTCCAGCAGACAAGTTCTGATGGCGTATCCAAGGTACCTTTATTTGGTGACTTACCCGTTGTAGGTGCCTTATTTAGAAATACGTCACAACTTCAGCAGAAGCGAGAGTTACTCATTTTTGTTACACCCAAAATTGTAACTGAACGTCCATAAGAACAGTTTTATCTTCAAAAAACGCGCATCTTAATGCGCTTTTTTTGTTTTGAGACCTTTTTTATCACTAAATTTACAGGTATACGCTATTTGTTAGTAACAAAACTTGCAACGCCTTACATGAAACTGAGATAATCCCCGCCTCGAAATTTAAGCGAGGTTTAAGGAGTGGTGCTTATTGGAAACTAAATAGGCACGAGTCAATGGGTAGGCTGGTAAGGCAACAGTGCACTGCCCCTAACATGATTAAGTTGTGATATAAGCAAATATGGCTGAAAAACGTAATATCTTTTTAGTTGGCCCAATGGGTGCTGGCAAAAGTACTATCGGTAGACATCTGGCAGACGAACTTCACCTAGACTTTTTTGATTCGGATCAGGAAATTGAGCGCCGTACAGGTGCGGACATCGCCTGGATCTTCGACCTTGAAGGCGAAGATGGATTCCGTAAACGCGAAGAAACCGTCATTAACGATTTGACAGATAAGCAAGGCATTGTACTTGCCACTGGCGGCGGCTCTATTGTAACCAAAGCTGTGCGTAATCGTTTATCTGCCCGTGGCATCGTTGTTTACCTACAAACGACAATCGATAAGCAAGTTGCCCGTACACAACGCGACAAACGTCGCCCTTTGCTGCAAAACGAAGATCCAGAGCAAGTACTTCGCGACCTTGCAGAAATGCGCAACCCGCTTTACGAAGAAGTTGCTGATTACATTGTTGATACAGACGACCAGAGCGCGCGTGCTGTAGCAAATCAAATTATCAGTAAAATTGGTTTATAACATAAATATGTAATAGGAGGTGCTACGCCAATGTCAACCTTAACTGTGGAACTTGGGGAACGTAGCTATCCTATACAGATAGAGGCTGGGCTGCTTTCGCAACCCGGCCTTTTTAGTGCCTACATTAAAGGCCCACTGGCCGTCATCGTAACCAACGAAACCGTTGCCCCACTTTACTTAGAAACCGCCAAAGCAGCTTGTGGTAACGTTCACGTTGAAACCATCATTTTGCCAGACGGCGAGCAGTACAAGAATTTAGAGCAATTCGAAGTTGTCATGACCCGTCTGCTCGAATTAAATGCGGCAAGAGACACGACACTGATAGCCCTTGGTGGTGGTGTAATAGGTGATCTCACAGGCTTCGTGGCAGCAACCTACCAACGCGGAGTGCCTTTTATTCAGGTACCTACTACCCTGCTTTCTCAGGTAGACTCATCGGTAGGCGGAAAAACGGCGGTAAACCATCCTCTTGGTAAAAACATGATTGGTGCTTTTTACCAACCGGTTTACGTTGCTATCGATACCAATTCATTGGCTACCCTACCGAAAAGAGAATTCGCTGCTGGCATGGCAGAAGTCATTAAATACGGCATTATTTATGACGCGCCGTTTTTCACGTGGCTGGAAGATAACGTAGATGCACTTACGTCTCTTGATACTGAAATTCTTACCTACGCCATATCCCGCTGCTGCGAGATCAAAGCCGATGTTGTTGCGAAAGACGAGCGCGAAGGTGGACTGCGCGCTATTCTAAACCTTGGGCATACCTTTGGTCACGCTATTGAAGCTGAGCAAGGCTACGGCAACTGGCTGCATGGCGAAGCGGTAGCCGCTGGTACTATAATTGCTTGTAAAGCTGCTGAAGCATTAACGTGGTTTGAAGCGTCAGAAACACGACGCGTATCGTCGCTATTTGAAGCATTTGCTTTACCTGTTGCAGGTCCAAATAGTATGACAAAGGATGACTACGTTAAGCATATGAAGCGCGATAAAAAGGTGGAAGCTGGCAGTATTCGATTTGTACTTCCCCAAGGTATTGGCAAAGCGGTTGTTACCAAAGATGTTACAGACGACATTCTTTCTAGCATCCTATCATAGCTAATTGCTATCGCTACAAACTGGCAACGCGCCCTGTTGAGACTTTCTTATGTTTATTGAGCTCATAACAAGGAGCGTTGTAATACAGGTTTTTAAAGCAACGGTGAATAAGGGCAAACTCCCATGCAAAGTGAACTGCATGAACGTTTGGAATATCTGGTCAATTACTCCTCTCAACTGATTTTTGTCAGCGGGGATTCTATAGCTCAGCAACAAAAGACCCTTGAAGCCTTTGTCTTTCAGCAGCACGATGATACCGAAATTGCGTATTTGACTGCGCAGAAAAGTATGGAACCGTCTGATTATCGTCGACAACTTTGTCGACAGCTACTTGGTCAAGTTGTGGGTAGCTTCGTTCGCCCCCTCAACGAATTACTGTCTAGCTTAAATAATCACGAAGGCCCCATTCTTATCGCTATTACCCAAGCGCATAACCTTCCTGATGCTCTGTTACAAGAGCTATGGGATTTGGTATTACAGAGTAGATTTGCTGGCAATAAACAACATTTGAACGTGCTTTTATTTGCCAACAATGAGTGGGCTGAGCGCGCCAAACAATGGCTTCCTGCGAAAAATACTGAAACTCCGCTTATTATTAGTAGCCAATCTGTCATTAGTGAGCAGCCAAATTTCGAGTCAGAGCTCGACAAAATGATCGCGTCACGAAGAGAAGCGTTTCAGGCTCACTTAGAAAATAGACAACGTGAAAACACCAAGACATTCACCAACCCACTTAAAACAAAGTGGTTTTATTTAGGTGTGGCTCTAGTCTTTCTGTCCACATTCTCAGGCCTTATTTATTGGCAATACGGTGAAAAACTGTCATCTATATTTTCTCCTATTAGCCAGCAAACGCTTGAACCTAAGGAAACTCAGGTTCGACCGGGTTCAGCCTATATTAAGCTAATTGCTGATGGTAATGGTGATGAAGGCCTCAGTGGCGACGTTGAAAAAAGCGGAGAAACCACAGCTGCTGAAATGCAAAATAACGTAAGCGCACAAACCGGTAATGTGGAAATTGTCTCAACACCAAGTGCCACGCCTGAGTTACCGAGTCAACCAACCCTTGATGCGCCATCGGAAAGTGAAATAGCAGACAATGACTCGCTGATTACCGATTGGGAAAGCGCGGTATCATCATTGCCTGATGCAGGTTCTTCGTCTAAAACAGAAGGCGATAATAGTAATATTACAGCAAGGGCACTAAGCAGTAATTCTTCCTCCGTCGATACTAGTTCAGGTGAAAGTACTGAGCAAAGCGCTGATACGGCACTTAGTAACGAAAATAGGAAACAAACATCACTGCAGCCAAACCAGTGGATTAGTGCTAACGATTACGCCATCCAAATGCTAGCGATGAAAAGCGAATCGGTGCTCAATGCATTCTTGCGTGAAAACAATCTTGTAGATCAAACCCGTATTTATAAAACCGAACGCTATGGTGGCGACTGGTTTGTCGTTGTTTTTCGAGAGGTTTTTCCCTCACTATCACAAGCACAACAGGTACGTGCAGCGCTACCTGAATATCCGGGCAAACAAAATGCCTTTATTAAGCGAGGAAATCAGGTCCTCTCTGAAATAGACAAAGCACAAAATTAAGCCAGTTTTCTACGCACACTCCCTTTTAATTTTGATAATTTGCCAAAATTCCATTCTTGCGACACTTGTTGGTTGTCCGTTTTACTGATGAAAGTTACAATCTACCTTTAGTGTGGTGATATCTGATACTGATCAGCATAAAAGTATAAAGACGACCCTTTCCCTTGGAACGGCGGCGCACGGAAAAACCACCGTCTTCATTCCGTCTAGGTAGTAACGTTTAAGCATGATGCAGAAAAAAAACCGGGCCTTTTTAAAATGGGCCGGTGGCAAATACAGCTTGGTTGAGCATATTCAGGCCAGATTACCGCAAGCTAACAAACTTATAGAACCGTTTGTTGGTGCCGGCTCTGTATTTCTGAATACGCAATACAAACGTTACCTGCTTAATGACATTAACCCTGATCTCATTAATCTATACAACTTCTTAAAAGCGCAACCCGATGCGCTTATTAACGACGCACGCGCGTTTTTTGATGGAAGCCGCAATGAAGAGAAAATGTATTATGACCTGCGAGAAGAGTTTAACGGCACACAAGACGAATACTATCGCGCTATTCTTTTTCTCTATCTGAACCGCCACGGCTATAACGGTTTGTGTCGCTACAGCCTTCAAGGTCGTTTTAATGTGCCCTTTGGCCGTTACAAAAAGCCTTACTTTCCAGAAGATGAAATGTTCGTGTTTTCTGAAAAATCACAAAAGGCTACCTTTACCTGCCTGCCATTTGAGAAAGTTTTTTCAAGAGCTAGGCGAGGCAATGTTATTTATTGCGATCCACCATACGCACCTATTAGTAAAACAGCAGCCTTCACTAGCTACGCGGCGCGAAGCTTTGGGCAAGAGTCACAAGAGAAGCTGGCGGAGCTAGCCACCCGAGCTTCTAAAAAGCGTGGTATACCGGTGTTAATATCGAACCATGACCTACCGCTCACGCGCGCCTTATACCAGGGAGCAGACTTTAGTATGCTGTCAGTTAAGCGCTCAATAAGTCAAAACGGTGCGAAGCGGCAGCCTGTGGATGAAATACTTGCTTATTTTCCACCCGCAAAAGTCGTTCCCAAACGAAATACGCATAAGAAAAAATAGTTCAGCGCCCGTCAGCTTAATGACGAATATAAAACTGAAAGAAAGGTTAGAGAGCATTCATTTGAAGTTATGACGAGTCTGAGCTCATCTAGGTAGTGTATAGGTCTAGCTCGGATTTAGCCCGCATACCATCTAACAAACATGAAAAGCGAAACGACGAATACCCCAACTAAAATAACGCCAATGATAGCAAAACTGATAAAGGTACCTTTAGTAAAGTCCCGCTCATAGTTTTTGTGGCTTTGCACGCCAAATAAGCTTGCTACTACACTTCCTAGAACTGACCAGAAACCAGTACCAGATTGCATCATGCCGACCCCTATGAGTCGTTTGAAGGTGAGGTGAAATCTCGATTACCATCGTCGCTATGAAGCAACTCTAGTAAGTCTAAAAAGTGGAATTGAAAAGACGGTGATTTACCCGCTATCCACGATAGCCAACTAACTTCTTCCACTCCCTCTTGATGACGGGCGCATTGATTTTGAATGTGGCTTGCTGGCAACTTGGGGTTAAACTCAGTAACAGGTTGGAATTCGCAAACAGACGAACGAGAGCTTGGCGGGTTTGTAACAGCCACACTAACCAGGGCGACAGCTCCACAAATGGCAAAAAAAGGAAGAACTTTCATCCTGAATACCCCTTACACTCGTCTAAAAATTAGTCTCATTATAATCAAAAGTAGGTAACGAACAAGTTAAAAATGCGTTGCTTTAAAAATGAAAAGCCTAATATACATTAGGCTTTTATTACTCAACGTTTAAGTCAAGAGGCCTGTCCGTTGACCTCTCCCTTTAATTTTAAAGTTCGAAATCCACTGAATAGCCTACAGTGAATTTCAACTCGTCGTTATCTAATGCGTCAGCACCAGTATCATCTAGGTTAGTGCCAGTCACTGCAAAGCTAAAACCGTCTTTAGCAATAGTTACGCCGTAATCAGCATAGCTATCAGTACCGTCGCCGAAGTTAAAAGCATCAACAAAGTCACCACTGTGATAACCAGCGTGTAGAGTCAACTCAGTGCCGTTCAAAATCTCTGTAGTATAGTCAAGAGATGCGTAGTAAGCCTGGCCAAAGCCGAAGTCTTGACCTTCTGCTTCGTCAGCTTCGGTGTGCGCTAGTAGGTAAACTGTTACGCTCACACCACCCATGCCAACTGAGCCATAGATTTCTGCGAAATCAAATTCTGCTTCAGCGTCGTAGTTGTAGTACAGGTAACCGAAGTCATAAGCAATACCATCAGACTCGCCCGAGTAACCAAAGTATACGTCATGCTCGTATGAGTAAATATCATCTGATGCATAACTTACGTTCGACGCCCATGTACCTGCATAAAAACCACTTTCGTGCGCGTAATCGATACCGCCTTGAACAGCAGCTTCGTTTACAGTTTGGGTTAGACCACGCCAAATGTAATTGCTGGTCGCGCCAGCATTCGCAGTAAATTCACCCTCTGCATAGCTAGGCATAGCAGTTAGTAAACACGCTGAAGAAATAGCAGCGGCAAGTAGAGTTCTTTTTTTAGATGTTTTCATGTGTGTTCTCCAGTCAAATTCAAACTTGTTGTAATTCGTTTTTTTTCTGTCTGTGTTTTCTTTTTGACTGGGTAACGCAAAGTTGATGCCCATTTATGGTTCATCATAAAAGCCAGTTAAAATAAATTTAAAACATTGAAAAATATAAACTTATTTAAAGGCAGCCCCGCTTTCACAGTTTTTAGACGATCCCATGAACGAACAATAACGCACCAATTAAACGCAACCTCACCAAAATTGGGCAAAATATTAAATTAAGGTTACTGGTCTTAAATTCCAGTGAAATTAACCTTGTTGCTTCCTTTACATAGTAAAGAAGCGTGGTTTTGGGTAAACTTTCGCAACCTCAAAACGTAAGTGGCAACGTACTTTGTTGTTTTTGATTTAAAGGACATGTAATGAAACCATTTTTAATTGCCCCATCAATACTGTCTGCCGACTTCGCAAGGCTTGGTGAAGACGTAGAGAAAGTATTAGGCGCAGGCGCTGATGTGGTGCATTTCGATGTAATGGATAACCACTATGTGCCAAACCTTACGTTTGGGCCGATGATTTGCGAAGCGTTGAGAAAATACGGCATCACTGCACCTATCGACGTTCACCTTATGGTAAAGCCGGTAGATGACCTAATTGAGAAATTCGCTAATGCTGGCGCAAGCTACATTAGCTTTCATCCAGAAGCGTCAGAGCACATCGACCGCTCTCTACAACTCATTATTGATGCAGGCTGCAAACCTGGTTTGGTATTCAACCCGGCCACACCACTGCACTACCTTGACCACGTTATGGATAAACTTCACCACATTCTTATTATGTCGGTGAATCCAGGCTTTGGTGGTCAAAAATTTATACCTAGCACTTTAGATAAGGTGCGAGCAGTAAAACAGCGCGTATTAGAAAGCGGCTACGATATACGAATTGAAATTGACGGTGGTGTAAAAGTCGATAACATTCGCGAAATAGCAGAAGCGGGAGCAGACATGTTTGTGGCTGGTTCAGCGATTTTTTCTCAACCAGATTACAGTGATGTCATTGCACAAATGCGCGATGAGCTTTCATCATTATCAAAAGCTTAGTTTTTAACAGAATTTAACGTATTACAGGTAAAAAGAAATGAGTAATAAACCCGTTGTATTAAGTGGCTGTCAGCCTTCAGGACAACTTACCCTTGGAAACTACATGGGTGCACTTAAGCAGTGGGTTTCCATGCAGGACGATCACGATTGTCTATACATGATTGTCGATTTACATGCGATAACCGTAAGACAAGATCCGAAGCAACTTGCAGAAGCTTGTTTAGACGGTCTTTCTCTTTATCTAGCCTGCGGCATTGATCCGCAAAAAAGTACGCTATTTTTGCAATCTCACGTACCAGAGCATGCACAGTTGTCGTGGGTGTTAAATTGTTATGCCCAAATGGGTGAGCTAAATCGCATGACGCAGTTTAAAGATAAGTCTGCGAAAAATGAGAACAACATAAATGTAGGCTTGTACAGCTACCCTGTACTTCAAGCAGCAGATATCTTGCTTTATCAAGCGGATAAAGTACCTGTGGGTGAAGATCAAAAGCAGCACCTTGAGTTAACACGCGATATCGCAACGCGGGTAAATAACTTATACGGCGACGTATTCCGCTTACCAGACCCTTATATTCCAGAGTTTGGCGCGCGTATCATGAGCTTGCAAGAGCCAGAAAAGAAAATGTCTAAATCAGACAACAACCCAAATAACTTCATTGGTTTGCTGGAAGAGCCGAAAAAGCTAGCTAAGAAGATTAAGCGCGCGGTCACAGACTCTGACGAACAAGCCAACATTTATTTCAACCCGGCAGAAAAACCAGGCGTATCAAACCTACTTACTTTACTTTCTCTTGCTACGGGTAAATCGGTAAAAGATCTAGAGCCTGAGTATACCGATAAAATGTACGGTCACTTAAAGGGTGACGTAGCAGATGCGGTAGTATCGTTACTTGAGCCTATTCAAACTCGCTATGCTGAAATTCGCGCAGATAGAGCGTACCTAGATGACGTTATGCGCCAAGGCGCTGAAAAAGCATCAGCGCGCGCGGCAGAGACGCTGGCAAAAGTTTACAAAGCCGTCGGCTTCATTCCAAAGCCATAACCCGTTGCTTTAAGGCTTAAAATACTAACAGCATGAAGCGTTGATAAAGCGCTTCATGTGTAAAACCCTCATACTTTAGAAATACCAAGGACTAGCACTGCTGTGTTGCTGTTAATTGATAACTTCGATTCATTCACTCACAACCTTGCTCGCTATTTCACAGAGCTTGGTGCAGACGTCGAAGTGATGCGAAACAACGCTGTCAGCATCGACGATATTTCGCGCATAGCGCCTTCTCACCTTGTTATATCTCCGGGACCTTGCACGCCTAACGAAGCGGGTATTAGCCTAGCGGCGATTAAACACTTTGCTGGTAAAATTCCAATTTTGGGCGTTTGCCTGGGTCATCAAGCAATCGGCCAAGCGTTTGGCGCAGAAGTGGTAGGCGCACAAGAAATTAAACACGGTAAGGTGTCAGTATTATCACACGGCAATACGGGCTTATTTAACGGGCTACCTAATACGTTTAATGTAACTCGTTACCACTCGCTGGTGCTAAACCCTACCTCTTTGCCGCCATCGCTGCATGTAGATGCCTGGTGTGAAACGGCTCAGGGAACCAAGGAAATTATGGCGGTTTCACATAGTTACTACCCCATCTGGGGGGTACAGTATCACCCAGAATCACTACTTACCGAACACGGCCATAGTGTGCTTGAAGCCTTTCTTCGCGTTAAAACAGTTTAAGGAAATGAAATGAGTGCCGATAAACCGTATAGCGTAAAAGCTTACGCTTGAAAGCCGGTAAAACTCGCAATTCACTGATTTTTCGTTTAACTTTTGATAATTCAATTCAGTCACTGTACTGAGTTAGTGTTATGAAGAGAACAGCATAAGCGATACCTCACGTAGCTGAGCAGAAACCATACTTTCAGGTATTAGCTATCATTTTCACCATTAGCGTAGCGAAAGTTATAAGGCTCTGATGTACGATAATATTGCCGTTCACCGAAAAGTTATGAGCAGGAGTGCTTTTAATATGACAATGGGGGCAACCACACCGCCCACGATAGATGATCGTTTCGAAAATCTGATCATATCACCAGAACGTGTTCTTGAAATGCTAGGAAAGCTAAAGGTAGGTCAAGTTAGCTTCGAACAGTCAGAGCAAGGAGACGCACGCAGACTTTTACTCCACGTTGAGAAAGTCGCAATTGAAAGTAAGCGCCTGCAAGAAAAAACCGAAGCCTCTTACCTGGAATCTGTAAGTCACCATCTTCACGAAATTTTGCTTGGTGAACTGACTGAGCAACTAAGTTATACCGACGAACTCGTTCAGAACGTGCTTAACTTACCTGAAAATATCGGCGAACTTTTAGATGCTCTATCGGTAAAAGCATGCTCGGTTTCAAAGTTAGAGCCTATAGCCGCCACCATGCCATGGCTTTATGACGAATTGATAGTTGTTGTGAATACACCTCAATTCAGACGCAAAGATTCGCGAGGACGTATAATCGTCGTTGAGACGTTGCGCACGGCTTTAAGCTTTTTGGGAATAGAAAACTTGCGCACGCTAATACCTTCATTGATATTAAAGCGTGCCATGCCTCAAATAACCGACCCCTACCCGTTAATAAAGCAGAAGTTGACGCAGTATTCGACGGGGGTTGCACTTACCGCCAAACGGCTTGCAGCACTAAGTGACTTGAATAAAAACCAAGCCTACACGTTAGCGATGGTAAGTAATCTAGGGCGCTGCGCTGTAACGCGACTTTATTTCAAGCTGTTCGATAAGATCCAACTGCATCTTCTACAAGAGTGCCAGAAAGACAAAGAACAAAAACGTCATGAGGCTTTATTAAAAATTGCGCCGTCGGCTAACCATCTCATCGCCTTGCAACAAGAATTCGCTGATGTGGTGAGTGCAGATATTTTAGAATGGATGCACTTCACACGCTTATCCATTTCACAGCCAATGCGAGACTGTGCAGATAAACAGCCCACTCAACCCAAAACCTTAAGTAAAATACTGCATCAAGCACGAGCTTACACACAAATAAGAATGCTACATCAGTTGAAGCTCGTCGACATTAAAGAAGTAAAGCCGCTTTTTTCTGAGCAGCGCTATCCAGCAGGTGCACTTGAGAAACTCAAAAGCATGGATATTTTCACCCTCCCGTTGGTAAAAAACGAGGATGAAAAATAAGCTCAGTTTGCCTTTTTTACTCATTTAGAACAAATTTCGTGCATAAAAGTAAGGCAAACCTTAAATATTTTGTGGATATTCATGCACTCGTTATGCACTTAGCTTAGCAGTCATATTAAATACACTGAATTATTGACGATTACTCAACGACTCGACTGATTTTAGCGCTATTGAAAGGTAACTTGAGTATCGTCTGCTACAGCACGAAAATTATCTTGAAGCATAACAAAACCACCAAGCAGCGCTTTTCTTAGCGCAAAAAATGATTATTACTAATTGATATAGCCCAGTAGTTAATAGTTATTCACTTTTCCTGCAAATTAAGCCACAGTCCTTATAAATAAAGGGCTGCAGCCCCTTGCATAGAAGACAAATGTTAAAAAAAATGGCATACTGTAAAACAATTCCGATTAGTTTTTATGCGCCCAATTAATGCTTTTCGTCTCTCGAAGCACGAATAAAACGTACTTGTAGATTCAATAAGCACACTCACATTGTGTGATTGGCGCCCAACGCAGAGGTAACAAAGATGAACGTAACTCGCGCTACATTTGATGATGTAATGGTTCCTAACTATAACCCAGCAGGTATGGTACCTGTTCGAGGTGAAGGTTCGCGCGTATGGGATCAAGATGGAGCTGAGTACATCGACTTTGCAGGCGGTATTGCAGTAAACGTTTTAGGTCACTGTCATCCAGAGCTGGTGAAAGCCCTTAACGAACAAGGCAGCAAGCTTTGGCACTTAAGCAACGTGTTCACCAACGAACCAGCCCTTCGTCTCGCTAAGAAACTTAACGATGCGACATTCTCTGACAAAGTTTACTTTGCCAACTCGGGTGCAGAAGCCAACGAAGCGGCATTAAAGCTAGCTCGTCGCTGGGCGCTTGATAAGCACGGTGAAGATAAAAACCAAATCATTGCCTTTAACAAAGGTTTTCACGGCCGTACTTTCTTTACCGTAACAGTAGGTGGTCAAGCTGCATATTCTGATGGTTTTGGCCCTAAGCCTGGCGCTGTTGATCACTGTGACTACAACGATTTAGCGGCCTTTGAAGCGCTAATTTCTGACAAAACCTGCGCGGTAATGATGGAACCGCTTCAGGGTGAAGGCGGTATTATTCCACCTGATGTAGATTTCGTGAAAGGTGTTCGCGAGCTGTGTGACAAGCACAACGCACTACTTATTTTTGACGAAGTTCAGTCGGGTGTTGGTCGTACTGGTCACCTTTATGCTTACATGGGCCTTGGGGTAACACCTGATATCCTAACTACAGCTAAATCGCTGGGTGGCGGCTTCCCAATTGGCGCCATGCTAACAACGAACGATATTGCTGCTCATCTTAAGCCAGGTACCCACGGTAGTACTTATGGTGGTAACCCACTAGCCTGTGCTGTTGCGGAAAAAGCGTTAGATATCGTGAACCAACCAGAAGTGCTTGAAGGTGTACTTAAGAAAGAAGCCCTATTCCGTGAACTACTAGGTGCTATCAATGAAAAGTACAACGTATTTGAAGAAGTACGTGGTCAAGGCATGCTGTTAGGTTGTGCGTTGAATGAGAAATACCAAGGCCGTGCACGTGACTTCATGATGGCTGCAACGAAAGAGAACCTTATGTGTCTTGTTGCTGGCATGAACGTTATTCGTTTTGCGCCTTCACTGGTTATTCCTGATGAAGACATCAAAGAAGGTCTTGCACGTTTTGAACGCGCCGTTGCTGCCGTTGTAAACGCCGAATAATTACAACACGAGTAGCGAACATGAATATCATTCGCCCTATCACGAAGGCCGACTATAACGCGCTTAAAGAAATCGCCGTTGAATCAGGTATTGGCTTTACGTCTTTACCTGTCAACGACGAGTTGCTGCAGCGTAAAATTGATCGTGCAGAAACTGCGTTTAACAAACCAAACGTAACCGAACCTGGCGATGAGTCATACTTGTTTGTAATGGAAGATACCACTACCGGACAGGTAGTGGGAACAACAGGTATTGAAGCGGCTGTTGGTATAGACGATGCGTTCTATCATTACCACCTAAGCAAAGTCGTGCACGCCTCGCGCGAGCTTAACATTCACAACACGGTAGACATTCTAACGTTTTGTAATGACTACACCGGTGTTACTGAAATATGTACGCTGTTTCTTCGCGAACAAGCCCGTGGCGGCATAAACGGCCGCTTTCTTTCAAAGGTTCGATTCTTGTTCATGATGGAGCACCGTGAACGCTTCTCAGAGACAGTTATTGCTGAAATGCGCGGTGTGAGTGACGAAGAAGGACGCTCACCGTTTTGGGAGTGGTTGGAAACCCATTTCTTCTCTATGGATTTTCCTACTGCCGACTACTTAACTGGCATTGGTAATAAAGTGTTTATCGCTGAACTTATGCCTAAGTACCCGATATATGTAAATCTGCTTAGCAAAGAAGCGCAAGAAGTCATTGGCGAAGTCCATGACAAAACTCGTCCTGCTCTTCAGCTTCTTGAAGAAGAAGGCTTTTCTTGCCGCGGCTACGTAGACATTTTCGACGCAGGACCGACGGTAGAAGCAAACTTAAGCCACATCCGCACGGCTCAGTCGAGTTTAAAACTGCCTGTAGTGATTGACGATAGCGCTGCTGCCCAAGGGCAAACGCACTACATCATTAATACATCAGTATCTGATTTTCGTGCAGTTGCCACCGAGATGACGGTAAGCGAAGAAAAGCAAGTTGCCGTGCTATCTCGCCAAGCCGCTGCTGCATTGAATGTCAAAGAGGGAGAGCACGTACGCTTCGCCCCCGTTACATTCAGAGATTAAAAGGACACCCACTATGCTACATACACATTTTATCAACGGTGAATGGGTTGCCGGACAAGGTCATGACTTAGCGTCAATTGACCCTGCAAAAAACGAAGTGATTTGGGAAGGTAAGTCTGCGACCGCCGCTCAAATTGATGACGCCATTAACGCTGCTCGTGCTGCGCTTGTAGCGTGGAGCATGAAAACCGTTGAAGAGCGTCTTGAAATAATAAAGGTTTACGGCACTAAGCTAGAAGAAGCTAAAGCGCACCTTGCCAAAGTAATGGCTAAAGAAACGGGCAAGCCAGAGTGGGAAACTGCCACTGAAGTTGGCGCCATGATGGGCAAAATTGGTATTTCTGAAAAAGCCTATTTTGAGCGCACGGGCAACGTTGAAAACCCAATGCCTGTAGGTAAAGCCTTCATTCGACACAAGCCTCACGGTGTTGTTGCTGTATTTGGCCCATACAACTTCCCAGGCCACCTGCCAAACGGACACATTGTTCCAGCCCTTATTGCAGGAAACGCGGTTGTGTTTAAACCAAGCGATTTGACGCCTATGGTTGCACAAGAAATGGTGAAGCTATGGGATGCTGCGGGCCTGCCAGCGGGCGTACTTAACCTAGTACAAGGTGAAGTTGAAACAGGTAAAGCGTTGGCGTCGCATAACGATATCGATGGTCTATTCTTTACGGGTAGCTCACGCACAGGAAAAATCCTGCACGAGCAGTTCGCAGGTCACCCTGGTAAAATTCTGGCCCTTGAAATGGGTGGTAACAACCCTCTCATCGTTAAGGATGTGGCTGATGTTGATGCTGCCGTACATGACATCGTTCAATCTGCTTTCATTACATCCGGTCAGCGCTGCACGTGTGCACGTCGACTATTCTTACCAGCCGATGCACAAGGTGATGCAATCCTTGCTCGCTTAGTCGAAGTGACCAAGAATATTAAAGTGGGTGATTACGACGCTGAAGATCAACCATTTATGGGCGCAATGATCTCAAGCAATGCCGCTGCACTGATGGTGAAAGCACAGCAAGAGCTTGAAGACCTTGGTGGTAAAGTACTGGTTCGCCTTGAACAAAAAGACGAAAACAAAGGTTTTGCTACTCCTGGCATCATTGATGTTACTGACATGCTTGCTTCACTGCCTGACGAAGAACACTTTGGTCCACTACTTAAAGTGATCCGTTACAGCGATTTTGACGCAGCTATCGCAGAAGCGAATAACACCAGTTTTGGCTTATCAGCAGGCCTTCTGGGCGACAACGAAGAAGATTATCGCTACTTCTTCGCACGCATTCGCGCGGGCATCGTAAACTGGAATAGACCTATTACAGGTGCCAGCAGCGCAGCGCCATTTGGTGGCGTGGGCGACAGTGGTAATCACAGAGCTAGCGCGTTTTATGCAGCCGACTACTGTGCATACCCAGTTGCGTCAGTTGAACTTGATAAAGTTACTATGCCGGGCAAATTAAGCCCAGGCTTGTCGATGTAACCCAAGCTTTTCACGCTACAAAAAGGCCGATGCAGGATTTGTGTCGGCCAGTTTAGTACCAACCCTATACGAACTATTCGTTTAAAAATAGTCAACGACAGAAAGGACCCTACCACCATGCATAGCAACATCGATACGTTGTTTAGCAACATGTGGGACGATTACGTTACCATCACTCCCTCAGCACATAAAATTCATGCACTTTTGGCGGGTGAAGAAAACACGAACGATATCGTTAACGACCATGTGGCTTTTAGAACTTTTGCTTTAGATAAAACTCGCTTAGACAAGCTTGCTGCACACTTCTTAGCATTGGGTTATGAAGCGAAAGGCGACTATGACTTCGAAGCAAAAAAGCTTACTGCAAAGCATTTCGAGCACCCTGACGATACTAAACCCAAAGTATTTATTAGTGAGCTTCGTGTAAACGAGCTTTCTGAAACTGCTCAAGCTATTATCAAGAAGATGGTTGATCAAATGCCTGAGTCGGTAGTGGATGCCGATAACTTCTTGTACTCGGGTAAGCATTGGGACGTTACTAAAGCAGAATACGACACACTGCTTAACGAATCAGAATACGCGGCGTGGATGGCGGCATGGGGCTTCCGTGCTAACCACTTTACGGTAAGTGTTAATCACTTAACCCGTACTGACGAACTTACCGACGTAAACACATTGCTTAAAGAAGCAGGCTTTGTGCTAAACACCTCAGGCGGCGAAATTAAAGGTGGTCCAGACGTATTTTTAGCGCAGTCATCAACCATGGCGGACCGCGCTGACGTAGCATTTAGCGATGAGACTATGGCCATTCCGAGCTGCTTTTACGAGTTTGCACAACGCTATGAGATGCCTGATGGCAAGCTTTACAAAGGCTTTGTGGCCGCATCGGCAGATAAAATCTTTGAAAGCACTAATGCTAAGTAACGAGCATGCTTAGTCATGAAAAAAGCCCGATAGGGCTTTTTTTATTTGCGTGGCACACAGGGAACAACCGCTCCCTTATAGTATGCTGGTAGCGATTAAACGCTCACTAACGATTAGGCTCTGTAGTATGCCTTGCCAAGAACTGCTCGTAAGGCATCGGCTTATCGAAGTAAAACCCTTGCATTAGCTGAATATCGGCCTGCTCCATAAATGGTAAATAGGACTCCAACTCTACGCCCTCAGCCACCACATCTATTTGCAAGCTCTTTAACATGGCTATCAGGCCGTTAAAAAGCGCGTTTGCTTTACTGTCTTGGTGAATACCTTGAATTAAGCTTTTATCCACCTTAACGACTTCAAACTGAAAGCTTCGCAGGTAGCTTAAGGAAGAAAACCCGCAGCCAAAATCATCTAGAGACAGTCTAAACCCATGCTCTCTTAACGTATTTAAGGCTCTAAGCGCTAGTTTTTCGTCGCGAATAAAGACCGACTCCGTAAGTTCTAATTCGATAAACTCAGGAGAAACATTGTTATCCATGCAAATAGACACGGCTTGATCAGGAAACTTAGGGTCAAGCATCTGATTAGCGCTTATGTTCACGGACAGCGGAATAGCCTCACCTTGCTGCGACTCCATTATAGAAATGTAATCGCACGCCGCGTCCAATGCTTGAAGCCCTATGGCGCTATCTAATTTGTGTTCCTCTGCGATAGGAATAAAAACGGCTGGAGATACCACACCGTGTAACCCCGAAATCCAGCGACACAGCACTTCACCACCTTTCAAATTGCCATGTAGGTCGTATTTACCTTGAATATAGAAATCGAGAAGATGATTTTCTACCGTTCTTCGCAAGTCATTTACCATGCTGACCTGCTGGGTCATACTCTCGTAAAGCCCAGGCTCGTAAATGAAGGCTTGTCCTTTACCAAGCTCTTTAGCGCGATACATAGCGGCGTCGGCACACTGCACTAAGCCTTCTATACTGTCGCTGTGTTCTGGAAATTGGGCAATACCTATACTTGCTGACAACACGTACTCAACCGCTTTTACGGTGATAACGTCTTCTTCTATTTGGCTAATGAGCTGCTCTGCGCGTTCGCTGATCCCCTCTAAACTCTGCTCTGGTAATACAGCAATGAACTCATCACCTCCCCACCTGCCAACTTCACCAATGGGGCCGAACACAGCCGTAAGTAATGCACCTACCCGCTGAAGCTCAACGTCACCTTTTTCATGACCGGCGTTATCGTTAACAGCTTTAAAGCCATCAAGGTCAATAAAGACCAATATAAAGTGCTGCTTCTTTTGTACCAAATCAGCGATGGACTCACGCAGCGAATTGCGATTGGATAGGCCCGTTAACTCATCATGCAAGGCTAATTGACGTAACTTGGCCTCGTTGCGCTTTCTGTCGCTAATGTCTCGCATGGTCGCAATGAGATAGGACGACGTTTGTTGATAGGTCTCGAACAGAGCAATAGAAATATCTACAACCTTTATCTCGCCACTTTGCGTTTTTATCTTTGACTCAAATCGCAACTGCTTATCGAGTGCCAACTGGGCTTTATCAACTTTTTCTGCAATAAATATTTGGTTGAAGTCCAACCCAATACATTGCTCCTTAACCGAGGCAGCAATTAACCGAATAAAAGCATCGTTACATTCCGTGATAGCCAGATCAGGAGAGAGTACTAGCATTGGCTCCCTTGAACTGGCAAAGGCTGATGCCATAAGGTGAAAAGATTGTTCAGCTTTTCTCTGTTGCGTTATATCTTTAGTAGTTCCCACAATGTGCAGAGCTTCGCCGGCGCTGCCTCGCTCTAATACACGGCCTCGTAACCTTATCCATTGGTAGCTTTCGTCTAGCATTAAGCGAAAGGAGAATTCAACCCGATCCCGATTGCCATGAAGTGCCATAGTCCAGTGAAACTGAAGCCCTTCTAAATCGTCTTCATGAACGCGCTCTGAAAGCTTAATTAACGTGCCTGACCAAGTAGATACACTCTCCGAGTAGAGCGAGAAAGACCGAATTTCCATGATGTCATTATGCGCCTCCCAATTCCAAAAAGACTCTTGTGAAGCCCACAAAGCAAGCTCCAAGTCCTTTTGTGCTCGCTGGCTTTTTTGAAGCGAATCATACAAACCCTGGGCTTTTTCTGTTAGCAACCTTTCAGCTTGCTCTCTGGCATTTCGCTCTCGCTTAAAACGCCTCTCTAGTAGAGCAATCTGGTCAAGGGTATACGAAGTACCGCGTGATGTTTCATCTGACATTACGCGGCCCCACTAGATAAGAGACAGGCTAAATTCGTAAGTATGCGGCGTTTCTAGCTGGTGAGTTTCCCTTTCAAGTTTGCAATTATAAAAAGCCGCGGCGGCATCCATCAAACCTTCTGCTAGCGGATATAACTCCCGTTCTGAGTAGTATTGTAGGCGCATGGTTGTATCGCTACGAGATATCACTTTAAAGCGAGGAAGGTCTGCATCAGGATAGAGCTTTTTCACTTGGACGTGAATGTCGCCGTCTAAGTGCTCCAGCATATCGAGTATATCGTCTGTGTTTGCCATTACATCGCCATGCACCGCAGCCAGCTTTCCAAACAGGTAGAAACCAAAATCGTATAATAACTCGTTGGCAGATTTACCCGTTTTCTCCACCAGCACGCCTACCAGGCGTTGCATTTGCTCAAACGGGTAATATCCCACCGCGGTATAAGCGCCGTCGTTTTCTAACTCAGCTTCCATGATGACATCGTCAGCAAACTCGGGGGAGACTTTTTCTTCGAGCATATCAATTAACGATGTGAAAACTATGCCTAACATGTAAATTCCTCATTTGACCCTTTTATGAGTGTAGTTCACCTAAGCATAAGAACAACTTAAACTTTATGAGAAATCTTCAGATGTTTCCACTTTGCTTGGTAAGACAACTTCAACCGTATCAACCCGCTGTAATCCTCGCGGTAATTTGTTTCCTCTTCTGCCTCTCTCTCCCTGATAATGAGTAAGGTCGTCAGCAGTAAGTGTCATATTGCGTTTACCTGCACCCACTTTTATAGCCGCGCCATCAGGCACAACAGCAAGCACCTTCACATATTCTTCACGAGACTGTGATTTTGCAGACGGAATATTGATAAGCTTGTTCCCCTTCCCTTTACCTAAACTCGGTAAATCGCGCAGTGGGAACATAAGCATGCGACCTTCATTAGAAATACTTAGGCACCAATCGGAGTCTGGGTTGGTCACTGGCATGGGTTTCATTACTTTCGCAGCAGTAGGCAACGATAAGTAGGCCTTACCTGCCTTGTTCTTGCTTACCATGTCTTTAAATGTGCCGACAAAACCGTAACCGGCATCAGAACCCACTAAGAATTTGCTTTCATCTTGCGCCATAATGACGTGCTGGAAGGACTCGCCCCCCACAATGCTGAAGCGCCCTGTTAGCGGTTCTCCCTGACTTCGTGCAGACGGCAACCCGTGAGCGTCACAAGAGAAAGTGCGACCAGAACTGTCCATGAACACGGCTGGCTGGTTACTTTTTCCTTCAGCGCTGGATAAGTAGGCATCACCCGCTTTGTAACTTAAACCTTCCGCATCGATATCGTGACCTTTCGCACAACGTGCCCAGCCTTTTTCTGAAAGTACTACCGTTACTGATTCGGCAGGCACTAACTCTTTTTCAGACAAGGCTTTAGCTTCACCACGCTCAACAATTGGCGAGCGTCTGTCGTCACCATATTTTTCAGCGTCTGCAAGAATTTCTTTTTTGATAAGCGTTTTAAGACGGCGATCTGAACCAAGCAACTGCTGTAGTTTGTCACGCTCTGCGGCAAGCTCGTCCTGCTCGCCTTTAATTTTCATTTCTTCCAGTTTGGCTAAGTGACGAAGCTTAAGTTCGAGAATAGCTTCAGCTTGCTTATCACTTAATCCGAAACGGGACATTAATTCAGGTTTTGGTTTATCGTAGGTGCGAATAATTTCGATGACTTCATCGATATTTAGAAACGCAATCAACAAACCTTCTAAAATATGAAGGCGAGCTAACACTTTGTCTAAGCGGTACTGCAAACGACGCGTTACCGTATCTTTGCGATACTGCAACCACTCAGACAATATGGTACGCAAGTCTTTAACCTGCGGACGGCCGTCTAGACCAATCATATTCAGGTTAACTCGATAGTTTTTCTCAAGGTCGGTCGTTGCGAATAGATGCTGCATCAATTGGGTGACATCAATGCGGTTTGAGCGAGGCGTTATCACTAAGCGAGTGGGGTTTTCATGGTCAGACTCATCGCGGAGGTCGCTTACCATTGGCAGCTTCTTCGCCTGCATTTGGGCAGCAATTTGCTCTAAAATTTTTGCGCCGGAGGCCTGGTGTGGCAAGGCAGTTATAACAACGTCACCGTTTTCCTCGCCATATACTGCACGCATTTTTATCGAGCCACGGCCCGTTTCGTAAAGTTTTTGAATATCAGCCTTAGGCGTAATAATTTCTGCTTCGGTGGGATAGTCTGGCCCGTTCACATGCTCTAAAACGTCGCTAAGTTCTGCTTTGCTGTTATCCAGCAGCATAGCGCACGCGTTAGCCAACTCTCTTACGTTATGAGGTGGAATATCGGTTGCCATGCCCACTGCGATACCTGTCACACCATTTAAGAGAATATGAGGTAAGCGTGCAGGTAAGACGCTAGGCTCTTCTAACGTACCGTCGAAGTTTGGTACCCAGTCTACAGTACCCTGGCCGAGCTCGTTAAGCAGCACTTCCGAGAATCGAGAAAGCTTCGCTTCCGTATAACGCATTGCTGCAAACGATTTAGGATCATCTGGTGCCCCCCAGTTTCCCTGCCCATCGACCAATGGATAACGGTAAGAGAAAGGCTGCGCCATAAGCACCATCGCTTCATAACATGCAGAATCTCCATGAGGGTGAAACTTACCCAATACATCACCAACGGTCCTTGCCGACTTTTTGTACTTTGCGTTCGCGCTTAAGCCTAAGTCTGACATTGCATAAATAATGCGTCGCTGTACCGGCTTCAAACCATCTGAAATATGCGGAAGGGCACGGTCCATGATGACGTACATAGAATAGTTTAGATATGCGTCTTCGGTGAAGCGTCGAAGAGGAAGTTGCTCTACCCCATCGCGATTAATGATGATCTCGTCACTCATGATAGTTTTTTCGTTTTGTTATTAATACCAATAGGCTCGTGCTAGTGAGGCGGTCGTTTATGGGCGGTTTAGCGCACCACATAGTGAATTCACGCGAGCAATAAAGCTATTGTGGGGTAAACCGCAATTGTGTGCAATCCTTGAAAACATTTGTCATAACATTTGAGCGCTTAAAAAGGCTGTTTGACCTTTGTTGCGCAATAAACTTAACCTAGCGATTAAGGGCGTTGGCGCAATATTTTGTCATTACGTACATAGAGTGGTTAAATAGGGAAGGATGAATTTTGCCGTTCAATATTCACCCTAAAAAATAATAAAACCCTTATTCAAACGGTAATTAAAGTACAGATTAATATGGCAATATTTCGCTTATTCTCTTTTCTGCTTGTTTTGTTCGGTAGCTTCTTGCCCTCCTACTTACATGCCCAGCATATCGAGCAGCTTTTTGATGAACAAAGTACCCTTGATTTGTCAGATTCACTGTATTTTCTATTCGAAACCGATTACCAACTAACCATTGGTGATGTATCAAGAAGGCGAAGCGACTTTTTAATGCATCCACACGGTAACCCCAATTTTGGCTTTCGTAATAACGGCATGTGGCTGCTTACGTCAGTGACCAATGTTTCGAACGACAAACACTGGGTCTTTTCAATCAACTTTAGCCAACTGGATAGCGTTGATTTTTACTTAGTAAAAGATGGAAAGGTCATTAGTCAAAGTCATCAGGGAAAAGCACAAAAGGAACAACGATTTCGCGTGCCGACTTTTCGTGTTGAACTTCCCAACAGCGACCCCGTCGACCTTTACATTCGCATTGAAAGCCATTCATCCAGTCTGATTGCCCCGCTTCGCATCCAAGCTGAACCTCTGCATAGCAGTTACTTTCAGATGGACAGTTTGCTGTGGGGCTTTTTCTACGGTGGCTTACTCATTCTTGCGATTTACAATTTAGCACTGTTTTTCGGCGTAAGAGAAAAGAGTCTACTTGCGTATGTCGGCTATATACTGGCGGTAATTTTGTGGCAGTTTGTGTGGGGCGGGCATACACACCTATTGTTCACCCAAGGCATTCCATCATGGCTGGTTGGTCATTCAGAGCTAATATTCGTCATTATTGGTATAAGCTCAGGCTTATTTACCATGACGTTTTTAGAAACCGAAAAACATTGCCCCACTGCCCACCCCATTATCAACCTGTTATTGGTATGCCAGGTATTAACAGGGCTAGTGTGCTTTATCGATCTTCTCCCCTCTATATGGAAGAACAACCTTGTATATGGCGTAGGCCTAGTAGCGATTTTGAGCTATATCTACGCGGGGTTTGAGGCCTTCTTTAACAATTTCAAACCTGCACGCTATTTTATTTTTGCATGGAGCATGCTTGCCACCGGCGCTATTATTGGCATGTTAAGCCTTATCGGCGTGTTGCCCTCTAATGATTTTACTACCTACTGTTTTCAGGTTGGCGTTTTCCTAGAGGCAGGGCTTTTTTCTTTCGCGCTTATGGAGAAAAGCAGAAGCCAGCTTGAAAGTGAGGTGGAGCAAGCCACTAACGATTTGCGCAACAATGTTGAGCTTATTGAAGAGCAGAACGCGCGCTTAGACATTGCGCGAAAAGATGCGATCAAAGCCAGCAACGTGAAGTCTCAGTTCCTAGCGAACATGAGCCACGAAATTCGAACTCCGCTGAATGCGATACTAGGTTTCAGCAAAGAACTCAACAACGCGCCCTTGCCAACAGATCAACAGGAGCAAGTGCGAATCGTCAATACCGCAGCTGAAAACTTGCTCACTATTGTTAACGATGTTCTCGACTTTTCAAAAATTGAAGCCGGTAAATTGCAAATAAACAATCAACCGTTTTCACCCAATAAATTGCTCGAAGAAATGGTCACCATCATGGCTAAATCTTCGCACAGTAAGCGTATTGAATTCGTTTTTGACTTAAACCCACTACCTGAAAAGCTTATTGGCGATGTGTTTCGCATTAAACAGGTGCTAAATAACCTGCTCAGTAATGCATTAAAATTTACGTCCAGCGGAGCTATTACATTCTCAGCAAGTGGGCGCTCGTTACCGCACGGCATCCACGAGTTGAATATTACCGTTGAAGATACGGGTATTGGAATTAGCCGACAGGACAGGAAAAAGCTGTTTAACGCTTTTTCACAAGTAGACGATGCCCTTAATCGCAATTATCAAGGTACAGGTTTAGGCCTTGTTATAAGCAGAGAGTTAGTTCGCCTAATGAATGGCGACCTTACCCTTAAAAGCGTTCTTGGCCAGGGCTCAACATTTAGCGTATCCCTTCGCATGAATCAGTTAAGCCAAAAGTATTCGCTGACAAGTAGCAACGATTGGAAAGGGAAAAGCGTTGTGATATTCGATCCCATTCCTGCAACCCGTCGCTCAAGCGCTAACATGTTATCTATTTTGGGCGCGAATATCATTTCAGTGGAGTCATTGGACTACCTAGCTACACTAGATGGTCAATATGACTTTTTCATGGCAACAGTACCGGTAAGTAAAATGTCGCTACGTGATACTTTTCTTAGCCGGTTTGTACAATTCCCGGCTCAAAAACGAATTCTCTGGTACTCTGGACCCGAACCGTTTGCTCAATATCCCAGCCTTTCGCAACATTTCCATTCCCAAGTGCGCATGCCCATTACCTTGACTAAATTGGATAGTTTGGTGAATCAGCACGCGACACCGGCAAAAAATGCGATGCAGGAGAAGATTGGCAGCCTCCCCAGTGTAAAAATATTAGCCGTTGATGACATGGAAATGAATTTAAAGCTCCTGCATACATGGCTTGATCATTCACCTGTAGAGCTTATCACGACAATTAGCGGACAAGACGCCGTTAACCAGTGTCAAACGCAAGAATTCGACCTGATTTTGATGGACGTTCAGATGCCGGGGATGGACGGCATTCAAGCTACCAGAGAGATCCGTAAGTCTCCTATAAATATGGGCACGCCCATCATTGCCGTTACTGCACATGCTTTCAAAGAGGAACAGGAGCGCTTACTTGCTTCAGGTATGGACGACTACCTCCCCAAACCCATTGAAATAGAATTGCTAATTAATCTTATTAAGTCATGGTGTCACAATATTGAACCAGGAAAAATTGAATTGCCCTCTGTCGATTGGCAGCTCGCATTAAAGCGTGCTAATCAAAATCAAGCTACAGCAAGGGAGATGTTAGATGGCTTCGTAGCGCTGCTACCAGAATGTATCTATACGCTTTCAACTCTTTGGCAAAGACAAGATTACAACGAACTTAAAACCGAAGTGCACAAGCTACACGGTGCGTGTTGCTATACTGGTCTTCCACTTATGCAGCACCTTGCACATGAAACCGAAAGTGCGCTTAAACTAGGCCAACATAGCCTTTTGGATGAGCATTTACCTGCACTTATCGCGGAAGCCGAAAAAATATTACGAGAGAATAAATCTAGCCTTTAACGGTGCGTTTTTTGAGCTTCCAGTAAAGCATGTGTTTCTGATTAACTGTCTAGAGAAGACTGGCGTGTTTGCTGACATTGGGTAATCAGCCTAGCAAATTCGCTGGCGTCTCTGTCTAACTCTGAGCTTGCGATAAAAATGTCAAAACCCAGCCTTTTTCTTAGCTCTACCATACGGTGTGCTAGCATGGCTTTTATTCCCTTAATAACGGTGCCGTCCTCCATGACATACTGTTTGTCATCAAACATTGATTGCTCATAGCAGCTCCCCGATGCACACCCCTCATCGGTATTTTGCATTAACAAAGGTCGTTGCTCCATGAGTAAATGGGTAGCAAGCCTTGGTGAAATGGTATTGAGGAAATCTGTATAGCTTTTCAGTTTAAAACCGATTGTTTCTAGAGGAACATGGTCAAGCCCATGCCGCACACGGGGGCAATCTGCACGCTGTAAGTTATCCCAATGGATACGCCAAGTGCCAAGGCGATGGCGATAGGTGATATAGTCTTTCGCTATCTCTAAGCTGTAGTCTGGCTCGCGAACCTTGAAATAGCCGACCAGTAAACACACCAGTGCAGCGCTCGTCAAAAATATACCCGCCAGGAACAACCAATCAGGTAAAAATGCCAGCCATAACGCCGCAATACAAAGACCTACGCAGCCCAATAAGATGCTGGTAATGCCGTTACTTTTCGATGTCGCGCGAATATAGATAGGTTCAATACTAGTGCCAGACATATAAATACACCATCAACATGATCACAGCCCAAACAATATAGAGTCTAACGCGCTTGCATTTCACGCAGTCAGTATGCCACCAGCGCAATATTGGGTTTGATTTTCGCATACGCTAACAACACTCTCTTATACGCCTGTTAAAAAGGGATAGTTTAACCCTAAAATTAAGCTAATGTTCTATTTCTATAGCGGTACCGCTGAAATGCCGCCACTATAGTCGGAGTAAAAACTAGCGATAGGATAACAGAGAAACCTACACCACCTGCAAGAACAACAGCCAGCGGCGGCCAAAAGCTCCCTTCACTGAACAACAGCAGCGGTATTAAGCCCCCCACCGTGGTAAAGGTGGTCGATAAAATATGTCGGCTACAACTCATGGTTTCTTCAACGATAGCTTTTGTATCCCCTCGCTTTGCTTCAGGATTAGCATTAATAGCTGCGATAACGACTATCGAGCCGTTGATTGCGACGCCGATAAGCCCCGCGCAGCCAAGTAAAGGATTAAATCCTACGGGCAAACCAGAGATCCATAAGCTGAACATTCCCAGCCCTACCGAGAGAATAGCAACAAGTGCAATAACGCCAGCCATACGCAGGCTAGTGAATGTCAAAATAAGCGTAGTAACCATTAGCACTAACAAAACCGGTGCATAGGTAGCAAGCTTACCTAACGCTTGCTGTTGTTCATCCGCATCCCCCGCCAAATGGATCCTATAGCCCTCTGGCAATATCAATCGACTTTCAAGCAAATCTCTTAATTGATTACTGGCATCAATTGCTGGTACACCGGGAAGCAAAAACGCTTGGATGCGATTAAGCCTTTCTCCATCTACACGGGTAATGCTGCTGGTTGCAGGCTGTAGCGTTAAATTACTCACTGCGGCCAAAGGAGACCAAGAAATAGCATGATCGCCGGCTACAGGTATGGGCATAGCATCCACACCCGTTACGTTTTGCCTGTACACCTCATCAAGTCGTACTCTAACGGGAATTTCCTCTGTACTTTCCAGCACAGAGCCGCCTGTAATCCCCGAGAAGTTAATTTGCATCTGATTGGCAAGCTCAGAAAGCGTTAATCCGAGGTAAGACAGGTTATCGCTATCAGCATTTATTTTAAGCTCAGGCTCACCCATTGAAATACTGGTGATCGACTGAGATATGCCGTCAACTTGTGACATCAGCATACGCACCTTATCGCCCAGGTCGTTCAGTATATTAAGATCGGGACCGAAGATTTCAACTTCAACAGGCGCGGCAATAGGCGGGCCCTGACCAAACGCCCGTACTACAATTTGTACTTCTGGGTAAGCACTATCGAGGGAGTGTTGCAACTTACCTACCAGCGCTACGGCATCCTCTACCGTGTGTGTTGACACAACCGCGTTAGCAAAGTACGGCATGTTGTCACGGGTCATCATTTGATTGTAATACACAGACGGTGCCGATCCGCCCACCAACCAACTGACTTGCTTCACCCCTCGCTCGTCACGAATAGCGGTATCAACCTTTTTAACGTATTGAGTAGTATTATCGATACTGCTTCCCTCTTTCGTCCACAGATACACTTCAAACTGATCCCTATCTGCGCTTGGAAAAAACACGTTAGCTAGCGTTGAAGATAGTACATAACCTGACAAGCAAAGTAAGGCTATAACCGGCAGCACTAGAACAGGCTGTTTTATCCAGCGACCTAGCTGTTTTTTGAAAGCCAGACTAAGCTGGGGGGCTTGCAATCCAACTTTCCACCAAGACTTTGATACGGTTTCGGTGGGCGAGCCATCGTGGTGCTTTGGTAAAAATCGAGCGGCTAACGCAGCGATTATCGTCAATGAAATAAATAGTGAACCAATAAGCGCCATAACCACACTTATCGCAATGGGCCCTACGAAGTCCCCTATATTTCCATCAAGCAGAAAAATAGGCATAAAACCGAGAATAGTAGTGAGTGTTGACGCCAGTAACGGCGCGAATAGGTGAGAAACACTTTTAGCCATTGCGCCCACCCGAGTTAAGTTGGGATCTTGTAAATTAATGCGTATTTCATCGGTGATCACAATGGCGTTATCAATAAGCAAGCCGATGGCAATAATCATCCCAAAAATTGACATTTGATGTATCTGCTCGTTATAAAAGCTTAACGAAAACAGCGCAAAGGCCGCACACAATGGTAGTGCTAAACCCACAATCCACGCTGCTCGAAATCCCATAAACAATAGAATGACCATCATGACAACAGCACACCCCATAAGCAGGTTCATCGATAAGTCAGCCAAGCGGTTCGCCGTATATTCGTTTTGCTCAAATGCTATTGTCGCAGTCAGAGTTCCGCTGAAATCTTTATTAAATTGCTCGACTACCGCTAACGCATTTTTAGTCCATACATCAGACCGTAGCGAAGGCTGCATTCGGGCTGCTACAAAAATTGACTCTTCACCGTTTAAAAAGGCTACCTCGCCTCTCGGCGTGGCGTAACTGCGCTCTACCGACGCCACATCTTCTACCCTTAAGTAGCGGCCTTGCGCGTTCACCAAAGGAATTGACGCTATCATATTGACGCCATTTAACCCTTCCCCCACTGTGAAGCGTACGTTGCTTTGCTCGGTGTTCAGCATGCCAGCTGGCAACTTGGGATCGGCACGACTAATTGTGTTGCTAACCTGCTGCAGTGTAAGTCCTGTGGCGGCAAGCTTAATAGGGTCTATATTGACACTGATTTCTTCCTGCGGTGCGCCGTATACACGTACGAGTTCAGTTCCATTAACGTTGCGAAGGCGGTCTGTCAGTTCTTGGGCCAATCGAGCAGTTAGCGTAATAGGGGTATTTTCAAAATGGTCGGCACGTACAGAAAGCAACAAGGTGAAGGCGGTTGCCCCGCGTTTTTCGTCAAATATTGGCGCCATTGCGCCTTGTGGAAAAGACTCAGCGGCTGCACCTATTGCATCGCGAATTTCACTGAATAGCTGCTCGTTGCTGGTGTTATTAATCCAGTCCTGAGTCTCAATTAAGATAATAGAAATACCTGCACGAGACGTAGATTTTACTTCCTTAATCTCAAATATTTCTCTTAACCTGTCTTCCAACACATCGCTGACTAAGGCTTCAACCCGCTCGGCTGATGCACCTGGGTATTGAGTGATAATCAACGCATTTCTTGTATCTATTCGAGGGTCTTCAATACGTGGCAATGAGCCCAATGCTGATAAGCCTGCGGTGATCAAAATTAACAAGCTTAAAATCAGCAAATGGCCGCGTCGATAAAACAGCGTGTACCAAGGATAGGGTTTATCGGTGTCGACATTGAATGACTTCATTAACGCGCCCCAGCTTGCTGATGACTGGGAATAGCTACCATCTGCCCTGGCGCTAATTTATGCGTCCCTTCATCAACATATATATCACCGTCTTCAAGTGCGCCGCGAACAAACGCCTTGTTGCCATCGGTGTATACCACTTCTACCACACGTGCTTGCAAGGTGGCGTTTCCTTCTTTTGGTAACACAAAGACACGCCATAGACCCCTAAGCCCATTGCTTAGTGCGTTAACTGGAAGCCATGCGCCAGTTTCAGAATGAGAGCGGAACGCAGACAAAATGGCCATATCGCCGGGGCGTACACGTGCATTGCTATTAAGGGTAACAAGGATATCAACGGTTCGAGTTTGCACGTTGCGCGTAGGGAGGCGCTGGGATACCGTCCCTGCTACATCTATATCTCCAACGCGCACAAGCACGGGTTCATTTACGTCAAATTGCTCTACAACGTCAGCGGGCACCGCAAAGCGCGCCTGATAATTTTCACTGCTTGTTATACCAAACACAGGACTGCCTGCGCTCACCACACTACCTTCATCGAAAAAGCGGCGATTGACGACACCATCGAACGGTGAAAAAAGTGTGGTTTTTCTTATCTCCACATTAAGAGATTCGAGGGCGGCTTGCACCTCACTTAATTGGGCTTTCGCAACATTTAAATTCGCTTTTGCTTCATCTAATCGTTGTGCGGATTCTAGCTTTCTTTCTACCAATGACTTGGTTCTATCGCTGTTTACTTTCGCAAGAGCAAGGTCAGCATTTGCGCGTTCAATTGCAGCTTGGAGTTCTCTTTTTCTCGCAGTAAGACGCGCAATGTCTTGTTGCGCAAGCATGTCGCCTTTCTTTATCACATCGCCTTCTTCAACAAGCATTCGAGTTACCTGGCCAGCAACGTCAAACGATAACGACGTTGCCTTAGGTGATTCAACTAAGCCAAACACATTGATAGGTGTTTCGAAGCCTGTCTGAATCTTTACTTGGCCAGTAGACACCGCCACGGGCAGCCTTGCCTCTGGCGTTTGCGTTGCGTTGCCCAAACCGGCCGTCATCAGTAATACCACCAATGCTGCTGTAAAAACGGCAATCGAAATAAGTAACGTAAATTTGCCACTTTTAGACAGTGAATTTGCAGCAGTCATAACAGTTCCTTTAACCAGTTTAGCGAATGCTTTAGGCTATATTTGCATACTTATTGTGCTATGCTAGTATATAAATACTAGACCGTCCAGTTTGATATTTAAATATTCTGCAATAAAGCGAGAACACACGTGGCAACCAACAAAAAGCAAGGCCGTCCTAAAAGTGAAGAGAAATACCACCTTGTATTGCACGCAGCGTCTTGCCTGTTTTTAAAAGAAGGGTTTGCAAATACGTCAATGGACACTGTGGCTAAAGCGTCGGGCGTGTCAAAACAGACCGTTTACTCTCATTTTGAGAGCAAAGATACACTTTTTAAAGCTGCCATATCCTCTAAATGCAGATCTTATCAACTCGATACTCAACAACTCATTGATGCCACTTCCGGCTCACTTTCACTGTTTGAGTGCTTACAAAAAGTGGGGTGCCAGTTTGTTCGTTTACTACAAGACCCTGAAGCCATCGCCATATTCCGCGTGATTATCGCCGAAGCAGTAAACAGCCCGCACGTAGCTACGCTTTTTTATCAAGCCGGCCCTGAAGCATCGCTCGCTACACTGAGTTCAGTCATTGAGAAGTTTGGACAAGGCAGCCTGAATGCTAAGGTTGCACAGCAACTTGCTGTGGACTTTTGTGCACTATTAAAGGGTGAGTATCACACCATGATGCTATGCGGCATACAGTCTCCACTGAAAGACGAAGAGATCACAGCGCACGTAAATAGCGCAGCTGAAAAGATTCTTTTGCTTTTCACTCACTATACCGAGCAAAGCGGCAAACACTGATGCTTCTTGCAAATCATAACTGACGTTTTTCAGTCGCCCATTCTTTGCAAAACGTGATACAAGATTAACCTTGTCCTAATGACTTAATATCAGCGGTATTATAAACTAGCGCCGTTTTCGTTGATGATTGAGAAGCGCATGTCTGACTTTACCGGTAACCACATTCTTTCGGTTAATCAATTCGATCGCGACGCCATTGAGAAAGTCTTCTCAGTCGCCAATTCCATGCAACCTTATGCCAAGCGACAAAAGCGCACGACTGTATTAGACGGCGCTATTCTCGGTAATCTTTTCTTTGAGCCTAGCACGCGTACTCGGGTTAGTTTTGGTACCGCATTCAATCTTTTAGGTGGCGAAGTAAGAGAAACCACCGGCATGTCTAGCTCTGCGCTGGCTAAAGGTGAGTCATTGTACGACACAGCACGCGTGCTGAGCGGCTATTCCGACATTATTGCAATGCGACACCCTGCGGCGGGTTCAGTGGCAGAGTTTGCCGAAGGTAGTCGTGTACCTGTTATCAACGGTGGTGATGGTGCAAACGAACACCCAACCCAAGCATTGTTGGACTTGTTCACGATTAAACGTGAACTCGAATACAATGGCCACGGCATCGACGGGTTGCACATCGCCATGATTGGTGATTTGCGATATGGCCGAACAGTACACTCATTATCTCGCTTGTTATGTTTGTTTAAAAACATTCGCTTCACGCTCATTTCGCCGAAAGAGCTGGCCATGCCTCAACCAATTATTGACGCAATAGAAAACGCAGGACATCAACTTACTATCACGGACACGCTCGAAGGAAATATGGATGCGGATATATGCTATCAAACACGTATCCAAGAAGAGCGCTTCCCCTCTCAAGAAGAAGCGAACAAATACCGAGGTAAGTTCCGTTTAAACCAGTCAATCTACACGAAACATTTTCAGTCGAAGACCGTTATCATGCATCCACTTCCCCGTGATTCACGTATGGAAGCCAACGAATTAGATAACGATCTAAACCTTAATCCAAACCTCGCCATTTTTAGGCAAACCGACAATGGTGTGCTTGTTAGAATGGCTTTGTTTGCGCTTACTCTGGGTGTAGAAAACCTTCTCACTAAGTATGAGCGTGACGTAGTTTGGTACAGCAATAAGAGTAAGTAATTACATGCAGAAATCTGAAGCCCTATTTACCCGCGCCCAAAAAACCATTCCTGGTGGCGTAAACTCACCTGTTCGCGCATTTAAAGCAGTAGGCGGTACACCCCGCTTCATTACCAAAGCTGACGGTGCTTATATGTGGGATGCGGATGGCAAACAATACATCGACTACATCCAGTCTTGGGGTCCGATGGTATTAGGACACAACAACGCGAAAATTCGTGAAGCAGTGATTGAGGCATCATATAGCGGCCTCTCGTTTGGCGCGCCTACAGAAGCTGAAGTGATTATGGCCGAACTTGTCAGCGAATTAGTTCCCTCAATGGAAATGGTTCGCATGGTCAACTCCGGCACAGAAGCCACCATGTCAGCCATTCGTTTGGCTCGTGGCTACACAAGCAGAAACAAAATTGTAAAATTTGAAGGTTGCTATCACGGCCATGCAGACTCGCTGCTGGTAAAAGCGGGCTCTGGAGCGTTAACGCTAGGTGTACCAAGCTCACCAGGTGTCCCTGCTAATGTGGCCGAGCATACGCTAACGGTTGAATACAATAATCTAGATAGCGTTCGAGAGATCTTTGAAGCCCACGGCGATGATATCGCCTGCATTATCGTTGAACCAGTAGCTGGCAACATGAACTGCATTCCTCCTGTAGAGGGGTTCCTTGAAGGGCTTCGCGCTATCTGCGACGAGTACGGCAGCGTACTTATTTTTGATGAAGTTATGACAGGGTTTCGTGTCTCCCGTGGCGGCGCACAAGAGCGCTACAAGGTTAAACCCGACTTAACCTGTCTAGGTAAGGTGATTGGCGGTGGGATGCCAGTGGGCTGTTTCGGTGGTCGCCGCGACATCATTACTCACATCGCGCCAACAGGACCTATCTACCAAGCGGGTACGCTTTCAGGCAACCCGGTTGCCATGGCCGCAGGTCTTGCTGCATTAACCCAAATTAAACAGCCTGGCCTTTACGACTCTATCTTTGAGAATACACAAAAGCTCGTTGATGGGTTCCAAGCGCTTGCTGACAAACACAATATTAGCCTAACTACTAATATTGCCGGCAGTATGTTTGGGATATTCTTTACAGACGTAGAGAAGGTCACTAACTATAAGCAGGCGATTAACTGTAATACAGAGCAATTCAACAAGTTCTATCACGGTATGCTAGAGCAAGGCGTTTATTTAGCACCTGCATCTTATGAAGCGGGCTTTGTCTCTAAAGCGCACAATGCAGAGGTCATTGAAAAAACTCTTGCTGCAGCAGATAAAGTGTTCTCAACCCTATAAATTAATTGCCCTTTACCGTTAATCCAAGCTCGGCGCTAACACGCTTTGTAAATGTAATCAAAAGTAATGTGTTAACGCCGAATCTTCTTTTATACTTTCTCGGTAGCATGAGTTTCGACTAACTTTGTGCTGTTTTTTATGTGGGAAATTGAAAGGTTTGATTAACAATGGATTGGCAAACAAGCGCGCTTGGCGCACTTACTGTTTATAGCGCTGTTGTCAGCGTTCTTTATGTCCGGCGCAGCAGGCGCTTCAAATATCGACTAAGAAAAGCCCTTTCACGCAACACCAGTAAGTATGAAGCCACGCTTCAGGCTGCAGATGAGGCTCGGTTTCAGGCTGCCGCCGACGAAGCCTTGAAGCTCACTCAAACTTTTCAAAAGTTTGTACCCCGCCAATTCGTTGAGCACATGGCTACGACTGATGTAGATTCACTAGAGCTTGGCTACGCAGCCGAAAACGATGTCGCCATCATGTTTTGTGATATTCGTGGCTTTGCTGGTTTTTCCGAGAGTATTACCCCGCAAGAACTGATGAATTTTCTGAATTCATATTTCACGCGAATGAATGACCCTATCCACCAAAACCGAGGCTTTATTGATAAGTTTATGGGCGACGGCATAATGGCCCTGTTCGACCACCAGGGCGGAACCCCTAAGCAAAAAGCATTGGATGCAGTTCAAGCGGCATTAGATTTACGCAAAGCGTTAACCATCTATAACGGGCACAGAAAAAATTGTGACTATGAACCTATAAATATGGGTATAGGTATTCACTTCGGCCAAGTCATTATGGGAACCGTTGGCTCAGAAGATAGGATGGATACCACGGTGATAGGTGATAGTGTCAACATCGCATCTCGGTTAGAAGCCCTAACGCCTAAGTATCAGGCCGATATAATCGTAAGCGCTCAAGTACTTCAAATAATAGGGCCTGGCTTTCCTATCAAAACCCGACTACTTGACTGGGTGAGGGTAAAAGGGCGAAAAGCGCCTATAGAGATTTATGAAATTCTTAGCCATCTCCCCGAGCATGAACAAGATAAAAAACTTGCCGTGCAAACGAAGATCGCAGCGGGCCTGGCGTGTAGAATTAATCAGCAGTGGGAAGAGTCTATCGCGTACTTTGAAACAGCGCTAGCGATTAGCCCTAATGACTCTCTTGTACATCACCATATTGATGTGTGCCGAATTTATAGAAATTTAGACCTTGCGCCTGATTGGGACGGCGCTTTGGTTCTCTAGCGTTTATAAAACCGACTTTTTTCGTCGGTCAACTGGGTGTTGAAGCATTTTCTTCTTCCGATGAAGGTCTGCTCTTATTCAATACTCTTAGTTTTCTGAGAGCTTTGCCTGGCGACGAATAAAGCTGATCGAAGGAGCAAAAAACGCAGCACCTGTTTCAGCACTGGTAAAGTCCAGCCATCTGTCATAATCGCCTTCACCGTTGCCGTATATTTGGCTGTGGAGCATCTGTTTAAATGGCCGCGCACTGGCACTACAGCTTACAAAGAATAAGCCTTGAGAGGCCATATCACCGTATGGCATGCCTTGCTTAATTAGCCTTGGTTCGTCGCCATCGGGCGCAACAGTGCTTGCCCTAACACAATGCGAAGATTCAGACTGTTCGCTACTTACCAAATTATGCTCTTGAGTTGTGCCCATCACTTGTTCTTGCTGACGGCTTGAAAGACTATTCCAGCGCCTTAAATCATGGCGATAGCGTTGTATGTGAACATAGCTGCCACCGCTAAAATCAGGGTCATCTTCGCCAATAATCCCGACTTGTCTACGCTTCATGCCACGTGGATTATCTGCGCCATAAAGAAAACCATTGAGGTCTCGGCCATCTAAGTACCTAAACCCTCTTATCTGCTCCACCAGTTCTACATGAATACGCAACAAATCCATCACTTCAATGCCAACCGCATGGCAAATATCCAGCCTATCAGCGCGAATTTGAATGAAGAGATCGCAAGGCATGGTGGGGGCACTTCTATCATCACACTGCATATCAGGAAAAGGGGCAAGCTCAACAGGTATCAAACCGGGGTATACCTCTGCCCAGTAACCGGTGCCAATAGCGACAACGCCGGTTACCATGGCTTCGTAGTGCTCATTCTCAAAATGCTCGAATATATCCAGCACGCGAGATAGTTTGGCGCGTACGGCTTGGCTATCGTCATCAATGACGTTCAGTAATAAATACTGTGCATGTAAATTTGGCTCAGCGCAGAGGCCTTTTTGTGGTTGTGTCATTGCCGCTCTTGTTGTTATTAACGCCCTGTTCTGACGTTTCGCTGCTGGCGATCATTCGCCGCGCTTTGTTGTGCGAACCTTATCGTAAAGTGTAGCGGCTGCTTCAAACTTTGAAACCCTTTAAAGCGAAGCAGCAAACGGGGGAACAAATTAGCTCCGCCGCCTATTATTTACACTAGTGTGCTTAATAGCCCGCGGCTTGTCCATCTTTTCGCGTTTCTGAAGCGCCAAAATAGACACCTTTCTGCTCGTCCCAAGCAATGGCCTGATAGCCACCGAACGCGCCTACCACACGTTGAAGCTTATGTCCCCGCTCCATGAGCTCTCGCTGAACGGTTTCGCTGAACCCTGACTCTAAGCTCACATAGCCGCCATCAGTCATTAACGCGCCCGTTGGGCTACTCGACCCACTGTGCAGTATACGTGGAGCATCCCCCGCTTCCTGCAAATTCATTCCAAAGTCGAGAATGTTTACAATAATTTGTGCATGCATTTGAGGCTGAGTTCCACCGCCCATCACGCCAAAGCTCATCACTGGCTTACCGTTTCTGGTTACAAAAGCCGGGATAATGGTGTGAAATGGACGCTTTCCCGGGCGATATTCATTAAAGTGCCCTTCTTCAAGGGTAAACATCTCGCCTCTATTTTGAAGAATAAAACCTAGCCCTGGAGGTGTCATGCCTGAGCCCATTCCGCGATAGTTACTTTGAATTAAAGACACCATATTGCCCTCTTTGTCAGCAACGGTCAGATAAATGGTATCTCCTTCATAAATACCCGCATCAACGCGATTCGCTGCGCGTTCATTATCTATGAGTTTCTGACGCTTAGCGGCGTACTCTTTCGAAGTTAACCAGTCGACTGGAATATCGTTGAAGTCTGGATCCGCATAGAACTTAGCGCGATCTTCAAAGGCGAGCTTCTTGGCTTCAACAAAGGTATGGATGTAGTCTGCTGAGTTAAACCCCATTCCTTCGATATCATAGTGCTCAAGCACATTGAGAATCTGTAGTGCGGCTATGCCTTGTCCGTTAGGCGGAAGTTCCCACACATCATACCCACGATAGTTAGCGGAAACGGGCTGTACCCACTCAGAGGTATGTGATGACAAATCCTGGTATGACAAAAAGCCGCCCTGGGACTTCATGTAGGCATCAATAGTGCGTGCGATATCGCCCTTATAAAAAGCATCTCGCCCGCCTGTTGCAATCTTTTCATAGGTCACGGCTAACCCAGGGTTTTTAAAAACATCGCCTTTTTGCGGTACTTTACCGTCGATAAGAAAAGTCTCTGCGAAGCCGTCATAGTGACCAATTCGCTCTTGATTCATCTGCCAGTAATAGGCAATGACTTCTGAAACAGGAAACCCCTCACGGGCATATTTGATAGATGGCGTAAGCAGCGCAGACATGGGCAGCTTGCCAAATTTTTCGTGTAGTGCAAACCAGCCATCTACAGCGCCAGGTACAGAAACGGGTAGCGGACCAAATTTTGGAATTTGATGCAAACCACGCTCGGCAAACACCGCTTTGGTTAACTGTCTGGGTGAACGGCCAGAAGCGTTTAAGCCGACTAGCTTCTCTTCTTTTGCATCCCACACAATGGCAAATAGGTCGCCGCCAATACCGCTGCCTGTAGGCTCAACTAAACCTAACATGGCATTGGCTGCAATAGCTGCATCAACTGCACTGCCGCCTTGTTTTAAAATATCCAACGCCACTTGCGTAGCTAATGGTTGGCTCGTTGCTGCCATGCCGTTCTTTGCAATAACTTCTGAGCGACTTGCAAAGGGATGCCCCGTTATTCTGTCATATCCCAAACAATTAATACTGAAAAAAGCCAATATCAAAGGTAGGAGTCGCACACTTACAGTCATAACTATCCTTTTACAAAAATGTTGCCGTCGATAAATCTAGCCGAAGCCTTTTAAAACATAGTGTAGCGTTATTGTCACATTACGCCTAGGCTCTTTTTCTAAGTGTAGTAATGGTCTTAAAACACATTGCATGAAACGAAAAAAGCCCCGCATTAGCGGGGCTTAAACGAAGTAATAAGGCATTATTGTTATTGTTGTTTCGTTGCCTAATCGAGACTCTCTTACGAACGGCTGCTTGTGAAGTCTGGGTATGCTTCCAAACCACATTCGCTCATGTCTACGCCGTCGAATTCTTCTTCTTCGCTCACACGTACACCCATAACCGCTTTAATCACTAGCCATACCACTAGGCTCACTACGAATACCCATACAAAGATAGTCGCTGCACCAATTAGCTGACCAGAGATGCTTGAACCATCGTTAGTGAAAGGTACAAGGATAAGACCTAGAAGACCTACCACACCGTGAACTGAAATTGCGCCCACTGGATCGTCAATCTTAAGCTTGTCTAGAGCAACAATGCTAAGCACGACTAAAATACCACCAAGGCCGCCGAACAGAGTAGCTTGTAGTGGTGTAGGTGTTGAAGGCTCTGCTGTAATAGCTACAAGACCTGCCAGCGCACCGTTAAGAACCATAGTTAGGTCAGCTTTACCGAATAGAATGCGTGCTACGATAAGTGCAGCAATTGCACCACCAGCAGCTGCAGCATTTGTGTTCATAAATACAATAGCTACTGAGTTCGCACTTTCAACAGTTGCTGTAGCCAGTACTGAACCGCCGTTGAAGCCAAACCAACCCATCCAAAGGATGAATGTACCTAACGTTGCAAGCGGTAAGTTTGCACCTGGAATCGCGTTTACTTTACCGTCAGCTGTGTATTTACCCTTACGAGCACCAAGCACAAGAACACCAGCAAGAGCAGCAGCTGCACCAGCCATGTGAACAATACCTGAACCTGCAAAGTCAGAGAAGCCAAGGTCGCCAAGCGTATACATACCGAATACTGCTTCGCCGCCCCATGTCCAAGCACCTTCCATTGGGTAGATGAAGCCCGTCATAACAACTGCGAACGCTAGGAATGCCCAAAGCTTCATACGCTCAGCTACCGCACCAGATACGATAGACATTGCTGTTGCAACAAATACTACTTGGAAGAAGAAGTCAGCAGAAGGTGCATAGGTTGCTGGCTCTTCAGCGACTCCTGTTGCGCCATCAGCCATGATACCGCTTAGGAATGGACCCCAGTCGCCGCCACCGTACATAATGCCGTAACCGCAAATCATGTACATAGTGCAAGCAATAGCGAATAGTGCCACGTTTTTAGTTAGGATTTCTGTGGTGTTTTTCGCTCGAACAAGACCAGCTTCAAGCATCGCAAAACCTGCAGCCATCCACATAACTAGTGCACCGCAGATTAGAAAATAAAAGGTATCTAGCGCATACCCAAGTTCAAAAGTGATTTCCATTATGGTTTTCTCCGCAAATATATCGTTATGGCTTACAGCGCGTCGCTATCCGACTC
Source organism: Alteromonas sp. 5NW40-0090 (assembly GCF_057552975.1). NCBI lineage: Bacteria > Pseudomonadati > Pseudomonadota > Gammaproteobacteria > Alteromonadales > Alteromonadaceae > Alteromonas > Alteromonas sp. 5NW40-0090. The sequence continues at coordinate 41,786 of NZ_BAAJLT010000013.1, read as the reverse complement.
ACCAGTTCGAATACGAACGGCGTGTTCGAGGTCGTAAACAAACACTTTGCCGTCTCCAATTTTGCCTGTTTTGGCAGCGCCAACGATGGCTTCTACCAGGCGTTCTACTTGATCATCCTGAACAGCAATTTCCAGTTTGACTTTAGGTAGAAAATCCACCTGATATTCCGCTCCGCGGTAAAGTTCAGTGTGTCCTTTTTGACGTCCAAAACCTTTCACTTCGGTAACGGTCAATCCGTCAATACCGATTTCTGAAATGGCTTCGCGAACGTCATCTAGCTTGAACGGCTTGATGATCGCTGTAACTAGTTTCATGAGTTGCTCCCAGTTTATTTTGGTTATTCTGTGATTTATGGTCGTGTTTCCAACTACGGGAAGATAAACCAAGAGCCATGCCACAAATTATTAGCTAAACAAATCAAATACATACAAGCAGATGCCTCATGAACGCACAAAAATAATGCACACTAATGGTGCACTGTTAAAAATTTGCCCAATTTTGAAGCGGTATGAGGTTGCGGTAAGGTGAGAGGACTAAAAAGTGCGATGAAATTAGGATGGAACTATTCGATTGGGCCCATGGTCTGTTGTTTACTATGACGACTATCACCCCATCTTTCTTTGCGCCTGAGCGCAGCATTGAACACCATTCCGTTGCAAAGAAAACGGCGTGGCGCCCAGTATTAATCTCGGGCTGTGCACATGTGTTTGGGGTCATCGTAGTGGTCATACTTTCTCAAATGGGCATCAACAACCATAAAGCACGAGTAAATGTTTTGGAGCGAACGCCAGAGATAAGTGCGAGGCTGTATTTCCCCCCTACTCCACGCCTTCCCATTCAAGCTAAACCACAGGAAACTAAACCCCTTGAAAGTTCCTCTGAAAGGCAAGAAGTAGAGTTTAAGCCTGACGCAACCAAATCCACTGAAGCACCTGATAGTAAGAATAAAATTGTGGAAAGCACTGCGCCCAAGCAGCAGAAAGACACGGAGTCAGATACACAGCAGGTACTCGATGAAAATAAGCCATCAAATACGCCACCAACGCCTACCCTTTCAAAAGATGCCAATAGGCGCGCTGGCTCATTGAATCTGTCAGCAAAAGATGGCGCGGCTCTTTACTTTGAAAAGTATCACAGTGACAAAGTTGCTGAAGACGCTGAACAAGCAGCAAAAGCATTTCAAGAGCGTAAAAATAGCCCGGTGCTCAGCGGGCCAAGCACACAGCAAATACAAGCCAAAGAAAATCGACGCCCTTCTAAACGGGTAAATTGCAGCAGCACCACCAATAAAACCTTGGCGATATTAAGTGGTTTTACAGGTGGAACCTTAGAATGCACCAAAATGGACGACCACAAACGTTTTATAGACGCTAGAGTCAATAAACCTCCTAAAGACGAAGATATTAACTAGTTGTCTCTATCAACGATTTACCGTCATGTGAGGTAAGCCCTTATCACAGTCACTTTCTTTTGAAAAACTTAGGGGGGCGCCCGAAATACGCTTTGAACCGGCGACTGAATGCTGCAACATCTTCATACCCTGTTAGCTGAGCTATACCCAACATTGGTGTATCCGTATTTCTAAGTAGTGCTTTGGCCTTTTCCATCCTCACTTTTACAAGGTAATCTCGTAAACTATGCCCGGTGGCTTCTTTAAAGCGTGTTTTGAATTGCGTTGTTCCCATGCAGGCTATCCGTGCTAACTCCACCTGCGTAAAGCCTCGGGCAAGGTCGCGATGAATATGGCTTAATACAGGAGTCATTCGCTTATCCATACCACATCCTTTCAAGGATGTTTCTAGCAAGGTTAAAAATAGCGCCAATATTTCTTCATGGCCTTGGTCAGCAAACTGGCTAATTTGAATCTCTACAAACGATAAAAACGCCTGTAATGCTGACGTTACCTGAAATATCGGGTGCAACCTGTCATTTAAATTAACTGGCACATACTCCAAGTCCGCCACAATAAATTTTGACAGTTCGTTAGCGCTAAAATAATGGACCTCATTCGGCGCTATGCATACGCCCTCCCCTACGCCTACTCGCCCGCTAAAATTATCGATCTCTATCAAGATATGTCCGTTGATGGGCAGCACTAACTGAAAGTAGTTGTGTTTATGGCGGCACGTTTGCTTCGTATATGAGCGTACGGATAGCGATGGAATTGGGCTGTCAGTCATTTTATTGCTCCCAACAGTCCATATAAGGTAGTACTGATCTTTTGCTTAACTCACCGTTTATTTGCATCTATTTCCTTGCCGTTAACTCAGTACTCTCTGCCGTTAGATTAAGCACTTTTATTCATTTTGTCACAAATACATGCAATATTTGATACGCCTAGAAAGGCGTCGAACACTACTTTTAAGGATAAGTAAAGGGTTGAAATAAAACAATTACTGAAAATAAATGAATGCCAACAGTCACCACATTTTTTCCACCGACGGCGCCATTAAAAACTGTGATTTATCGGCTTTATTCCTGATTGTATATCACCCATGTTTTAAGTACGCTAAGCTGCTATTTACTGGGGATTACTCTAACTGTAATACATAACAAAGGATATTCGACGTGGCCGCAGCTAACTTACTTGCCCTACTTGATGATATAGCAACGTTAATGGACGACATCGCAACCATGTCGAAAGTCGCTGCGCAAAAAACAGCGGGCGTTTTGGGCGACGATTTAGCGGTAAACGCCGACCAGGTTCAAGGCGTTAAAGCAGACCGAGAGCTACCTGTTGTATGGGCAGTAGCAAAGGGCTCACTTATTAATAAAGCAATATTGGTTCCTGCGGCATTAGCCATAAGTGCTTTTGTTCCCTCACTTATAACCGTCCTTTTGGTACTAGGCGGGTTATATTTATGTTTTGAAGGTGCGGAAAAACTGCTGCACAAATACCTTCCCCACGAAGATGAAGAAAAAACACGAGAAGCCAGAATAGAAGCGCTTACCCACGAAGATGTGGATATGGTGGCGTTTGAGAAAGATAAAATTAAAGGCGCTATACGCACGGACTTTATACTGTCTGCTGAAATTATTGTAATTGCATTAGGCACAGTGACCGATGCAACACTTACTACGCAAATTGGTGTACTAGTAGCACTAAGCTTAGCGATTACCCTTGGCGTTTACGGGCTGGTAGCGGCGCTAGTTAAAATGGACGATGTTGGGCTTTACATGCTTCGCAAGTCGTTAACAGGTTCAATGAACACCCTTCAAAGATTTATTGGCAGAGCGCTATTGGTCGCCGCCCCCGCACTAATGAAAACCCTTGCGGTTGTAGGCACTGTTGCTATGTTTTTAGTCGGTGGTGGCATCCTCACACACAGCATTGGCTTTTTGCACGTTGTTACCGACTGGTTTACCGCACTTATCCCTAACGCATCGCTGGTTATGTCTATACTTGCTGATGGTGTTGTTGGTATTGCTGCTGGTGTGATAATAGCGCTAGTAGTGACAATGGTTTCACAATTTAGAAGTAAAGCGTCCTAGACCTAATCTCTCTTGTTTACATTGGCGGCGCTGCTCTTTTTTATAGACTAGCGCCCCTATTTTCGACCTTTCTCATGGTAACCAGTGTCGCCGCGCGAATGTCAAAAACGTTGCGTTAGTCATTTTGACCACCTCTACATTAAATTCGCTAAATTTTAGTATTTCTTTAATTCTTCAATTCCACCTTTATTTTTTAATAAAAGTTAAAATACATTAAATTCATACACTTACCTTATTTTAACGAGTTGGCACATCCCTCGCTATAAACTAATTGTTAATTGATAACGACTTATTATCGAAACCTTTAGCAACATGATAGCTGCCACGCAGTATGTTCAAGTGCAGTGTCTAACTTAATTTTTGGAGATTACTATGTTTATCGGTCGCAAAACTTTCACTGCACTAACTTTAGCAACTAGCGTATTGTGCGCATCAGCGTTCGCTGACGACACTCAAAACAATATTGTTTCGCATACAGATTTTATCGTTGAAAGCGCCATGCACGACGTAAAGCAGAACTTGGACCTAGGCGTGACTTATGACGTGTTAACTGCAAGTCATACGTTTGAGCCAGAAGTAGAAGAAGCAAATGCATTGGTTGCTGACATCACTATTACGCCGATTGAGCCTGTCAGCTCAGACGATAACGACGCATAAGGAGAATGCACATGTTAACCGCCGCAACCCTATTTATGGTGGTACTCGGTCCGGTTATTGCGTTTGTAGTCAGTGCGCTGGTGTTTTCAACAGCGCGCCTATTCCTTCAGAAAGGTCACTGAAAACGCAATAAAAACAAATAGGAACCTAACCGACTACCGCTAAAAAATTTGCCTTCCCTGGGCCTTTTACTCCAGAGGGAGATAGAAAGCACTGACAGTATCCCAGCCAAGTGATTGTGTTTTCTATCTTCTTACTGGAGTTTTTTTATCCGAATATGCGTTCCCACCAGCTTTTTTCATCTTTATCGCTATTTTCATCTACAGGACGGCCTGAGCAGTCTTGCTGGGGTGGAGGAAGCACATCCAAAATAGCAGGTACGCTTAAACTGCCTGCACACCCTGCGACCACAACCGCACCTGTCTTGGCGTCAAAGTGTGCGATACCTAAGCCTTTGGGGAAACGCCTTGATAATGACTTGGGCGACTGAGACTTCATATAGTTTACAAAGACGGGCAAAGCGCCACCTGCACCGGTTAAATTAACCGGTTGGTTATCGTCATTGCCGACCCAAACCGTGACCACATTGTTTCTATCAAAGCCGCTAAACCAGCTATCACGATAATCGTCTGTGGTGCCCGTTTTGCCAGCCATATTCACATTGCCAAAATTCCAGCCGATACGCTTCGCAGTACCTTCGGTGGTTACTTTATACAAGGCATAGTTGAGTAAATAGGTCGCCGCTTCATCGGTGCGCTGTGCAAAAAACTCCGCCTTTTTCCAAAGCAGCGCGTTATCTGCTGTTACTACAGAAGTCACCGTATGAAGAGGGATATAACGCCCATCGTTCGATAAGGTTTGATACATTTGATTGGTGCTAAACGGTGTTAGTTCGAAGGCGCCAAGGGTCAACGACGGTACTTTGTCGACCGGAGTGGTAACCCCCAAACGCTCAATGGTATCGGCCAACGCATCAAGCCCTATCTGCATGCCCAAATTGACTGTTGGCACGTTCAAAGATTCAACTAGCCCTTGAAGTAAGGGCACTTGGCCTCTGAATTCTTTATCGTAGTTTTGCGGCGACCACGTGTTTCCATTTCGACTTTCAAGGGTAATGGGTTCGTCTTTAAGCGGTGTTGCCAAGTTAAATTGTGTTGGATCTTCTAGCGCGGTTAAGTAAACCGCAGGTTTAATCAACGAGCCTATTGGACGTTTTGCGTCTAGCGCTCGATTGAAGCCTTTAAACGCAAAGTTCTTTCCGCCTACAATAGCACGTACTTCACCACTTGCGCTGTCGGTGACTACCATTGCACCCTGCAATGGCACTTTCCTGTCTTTTTGCAAACCGTCTAATGTGCCTGACAATGCATTTTCAGCGCGGCGCTGGGCTACGATATCAAGTGTTGTGAACACTTTTACGCCCGAGTCTCTTAAGCTAGGCTCAGCCAGAATTTCATTGAGTTCCCGACGAACCTGCTCCATGAAAGCCGGATGTTTACCGCTTGCTAAGCTTGCACCACTGGCAAGCCCTAACGGCATATTCACAAAGCGTTCGTAGTCTTGACGACTAATTTCATTTTCATCAAACAGCATGCGCAACACTAAATCACGACGTTCTTTCGTGCGCTCGGCATATTTGCGGGGGTTGTAATAGGATGGCCCCTTGATTATGGCAACCAACGTGGCTATCTCTGGTGTACTTAACTCGTTAGCTGGTCGGTCAAAATAGAAGTAGCTGGCAAGGCCAAAACCATGTACGGCCATATCACCATTTTGCCCTAAGAACACTTCGTTTAAGTACGCTTCAATAATTTCTGATTTGCTATAACGGGCATCAATGATCACCGCCATAATGGCTTCTTTAGCCTTACGCACAATGGAACGCTCTCGGGTTAAAAACATGTTTTTAACCAGCTGCTGCGTTAGCGTACTGCCGCCTTGAACCGTTCGCCCGGCTGCAATGTTGGCCATTAGAGCCCGTAATATTGAAAGCGGCGCAACACCGTGGTGATTATAAAAATTGCGGTCTTCCACCAGGGTTAGCGCTTTCGGCAACATTTCAGGAATGGTGTCTAACGTTACCAGCATGCGGTCTTCTTGCGAACCGCTTGTCATGCGCGTTACTAACCAAGGTTCAAGCTTAACCGAACCGAAAGGTCGACTTTGAGACTTATCATAAATCTCACCAATGCGCGCACCTTCCCACGTTATTACCAAGTGGCGCAATGGCTCTGCACCTTCAGGAAACTGAAACGCCCGGCGCTGAACTGTCAGCACTTTATTTTGATAACTGTACTCGCCGCTACTGTCAGCAAAAGTCACCTTGCGGTAACCCAGCAAATTGAGCTCATCAATGACTTCTTGGGGCGTTATCTCTTCACCCTTGCTGACTTCCAACGGACGAGCGAAGATCTGTGCAGGCACTTCCCATTTATTTCCAGAGAACGCATGCTTAATTTGGGCGTCAAGGTAGAAGGCATACGCCCCAAGCACAACCAAGCCAATAAGAGTGACTCGCCAAAACAGTTTGAAAAACCACGAGCGCTTGGCCGAGCCTTTGCCATTGCTTGATGCTTTACTTTTTGAAGATGGATTGTCTTTTGTCTGTCTTTTTGCCACGTGAAAACGCCATGAAGATCATTGAGGATTACATCGCACATATTGCGATATGGATTTAACGAACGCCTTTAAAACGTTAGTTACATTAGTATTAACATTATCATTCGGGCCGCCTCTCAACAACTGTTTCCAAATATGCACACTCCGAATTTGTATACTTCTAAAACGTCCCATCGCGATAATATGTTGAAGGACTAAAATGAATTTTACTCGCGTTTCACGGTCACAATGCGATAGCATGCTGGCAAGTAACACAGGAACCGTACTATGCGCTTAGCTTCATTTAAGTCTTCTTTTTTCTCTACTCGTTCGCCTAAAGGGGCCAAGACTTACGCCTCATTTCTTCGACCGTCACTTCGCGCCTCTATTGCGCTGCTTCTCGCGGGTGCGACAATGAGTTCAGCGCTAGCCAATGAACAATTCGCTAGCTGCACCGCAGCGCTTGCTGATAAAGCCAAGCAGGAAGGGGTTAGCCAGCAGACTATCGATGATGTGTTTCCTCGTCTTGTTCACCAAGATCGTGTGATTGAGCTAGACCGAAGCCAACCAGAATTTGTACAAACCTTTCCAGGGTACTTCAGCAAGCGCGTTACCGACTGGCGTACCGAAAAAGGTAAAGAGATGTATGCAAAGCACGACAAGCTTTTGCACAAGCTAAGTGAAAAATACGGCGTGCCTCCTCATTATCTGCTTGCTTTTTGGGGGCTAGAAACAAACTTTGGCTCTTACAAAGGCAAAATGCCGGTACTCGATTCACTTGCCACTTTGGCTTGTGATAAACGAAGAAGTACCTACTTCACCCAAGAATTTCTTGTTGCTGTGAAATTGATGGAGCGAGAGAAGCTGCAAAAAGAAGACATGATTGGCTCGTGGGCCGGTGCAATGGGGCACACCCAATTTATGCCTTCGGCCTATACCCACTACGCTATTGATGGCGATGGCGACGGACAAATAAACTTGTGGGCAAGTGAAGAAGATGCGTTGTCTTCTGCGGCAAACTTCCTTGCCAACTTGGGTTGGGAGCGCAGCTTCCGCTGGGGTCGTGAAGTGCAACTGCCTGAGAACTTTGACTATCAAGAGTCAGGCTATAAAAATAGAAAATCTCTCAGTGAATGGCACGCCCAAGGCGTGAAAAAAGCTGACGGTTCTGAATTGGGCGAAGGCGATACTACCGCCTATGTTATTGTGCCTGCTGGTCACAACGGCCCCGCCTTTATCGCCTACAAAAACTTCCGCGTTATTATGCGCTGGAACAACTCAGAGTTTTATGCCATTGCCGTTGGCGTATTGGCCGACCGCATTGCTGGCGCATCCGGTATTAAAGCCACTTTGCCTGACCTGCCTGCGTACAATCGCAAAGATATTATTGCCCTTCAAAGCAAGCTAAATGATTTAGGCTTTGATGTGGGTAAGCCAGACGGCATTATTGGCCCCGCCACGCGAGAAGGCATTCGCAACTACCAAATTAGCAATAATATGATTGCAGATGGGTTTCCGGGTCTGGAAGTGATGGCTGCACTTAATATAGACCTGGCAAGCAAAGCTAACTCTTGATCTTGATTAAAACAGCGCCCTTTCAGGGGCGCATTAATCATTTGGTATTTTCAGTAATCGGTAAGGTAAAAACCGTTCAGCTTATTGGTTACTGAACGTATTCAAACGTTAGGCTTGAAAAGTAGGTTTCGAAATCTGCTGCCGAACTATTTGTAAGTGGGACTCCCCAAACTGTATTCAGAATTACAGGTCCTTCGACGTCGAATTTGAATGTTGCCTTGCCCTCACTATCAGTTTTAACCGCTTGCTCTTTAGCGCTGTGATCAACCAAGGAATACAAATCAATAAGCGCGTTACTCAGAGGCTTACCTTTAAATAATACCTGAACAGATAGCGTGTTTCCTGCAAGCTTGTAAGGATGTTCAAGGGGCACTATTTCCAATGTGTGGCCAATGGGTGTTAACACGTTGTTCGTTACCGCATCACCAACTTGTACAATGGTTTTCGCCTTTCTAGAGTACAGCTCTTTACCGGCGATATCGTTTTGTCCCCTCGCCTCGCGGTGCGCCAACACCTCAGTTAAGCCCTCTTCTTTTGCATACTGATTAAACTTCTTCGCTTTTAATGTGCTTGTGGCGTGATAGCTTTCAAACCCTATAACGTGGGTACCGGGTGAGAGCTTTGTTGTTTTTGCCATGCCGGGAAGCATTGAGGTTTTAGGTATAACACTGGCAGCCATATCAGTCACACCGTCAAAAGAGTAGGTGCGCAACGCGACTATTCTATCCCATGCAAGGTTCCAATGAGACGTATCTTCCTTATGACCCACTTTAAACTGCAATGCCAGCGAACTCGGCTCTTTAGAGCGATAGGCTGTGGGTTCTAGCCAAAAATCATGAGCTTGTACGTTAATTGAAGTAACAAACAAAAAAGCAGCGGTAGCAATACAAGGTAGTTTCATCGCGTCGTTTAACCCGTAAATAAGAGTAAGATTACATACTCCAACTTAGCGCAAGTTTCCGCGTACGACCACTGTCGTAAAAAACATACTGTGTACGAAACTGGCATATAAGAAAAAGGCGTATAGATACTACTCTTGTTTTAAATTAAACAAAAATCACTTGGAAACGGTGGGACGTATAGCCGTATCGGTTCTCTACATATGCTTTTTTGTCTTGCTGGTCGGCAATGCATTTGCGGGGTCATCTGGCCAAAAGTGCTTTGGATAGCGCCCCTTCATTTCTTTTTGTATTTCCTTATAACTGCCTTGCCAAAATGCCGCTAAATCACTGGTGGTTTGTAATGGCCTTCCTGCTGGCGACAACAGTTCGCACACAACCGTAACTCGCCCACCCGCTACCGTTAATGGCGTGCTTTGAGAATACAATTCTGGCATTTTGACAGACAGCACCACATCCCCATTATCGCGGTAATCCAGGCTAGCCTCTCTGCCCGTTGGGATAGTCACGTGAGTTGGCAAGAGCGTGGCTAACGCATCTTGCTGGGGCCAAGACAAACCATTATTCAAGGCTGTTTTCCACGGTAACTGCTTGAGATTTTTTATGCTTTTACAGTTTTTTAAGACAGGCGCTAAACTGTCTTTGGCCTGGTGCACCAGGGCGCTTAATGACAACGGCCAGGGGTCGGGCTCATCGAAGGCTTTTTCTTGTGGTAAATTGAGCATTCCTGCCATGGACACTCTTCGCCACCATTGCCAGTCTGCATCAGAAAGTGGCCAGCTTGATAGAGGAATTGCATCAAGATAGGCGAACCATGCGTTGCATAACGCATCATCCCAGAATGCTTTTTCACGACTTTTTTCCTGTCCAGAAACCGGTGTGCTGTTTAACGTTATCTCATAAAAGCCCGTACTTAGTCTGGCTTCCATTACCCCAGTATCGCTGTTTAGAATAACGCTACGCTTTTCTTTGAACGCGTCAGGGAACGCTAAACGCAACCAGCTTTCAGGTACAGGCTGTGCCAAACGTATTGCCACCGTACTTTTTATCAGCTGCCCGTCAAGCACTGCTAGCCATGGTCCATCGCCATTTTCGCTCTCATTTAAAACGGACGCACTGCCAGCAGCAGTGAGCTCTGCACCTTTGCCACTTGCCAGTTTGTATTCGACTATACTGGTCTTAGGCTTACCCTTTGTTGTATTCGAGCTCTCTGCTGATTTATCTGACGCATTGCGCCTATAGCCCACCTGCAAAGGAAATGCGATAGCGATACAAAGCCCAAGCGCTTGCTCATCTAGTTCGTTAATATCAGGCTTAAAGCATTGTGCTTTTCCATCATTATTTTGCACGTAGCGCGCATAACGGGTAGCTTGCTGTGTAAGCTGACTGCGCGTGTTGCTATTGGCGTTTAGCAGCGCATCCATGACATTTGTTGCACCACCCACACTGATATTACTTTCGCTAAGGGCCACAACAAAAGGTGCGGCGTAGCGAAGCGCATCGTTGTCAGGTGCGCTAAGCCCCTCAATGCCTTGTTTAACGGTCAGCAATAAATGGGCTAAATGGGGCTGACAGGGTAACTGGGCCAGCGCTCTTCCATAGGGAGTAATGCTGAATTCTGAGATAGCCTTAACCCGCTGAAGCTTTTGTTGTGCGACCTGCTGCTGCGCTTGTGTAGGCTTCGTCAACAATGCCAAGGTATCTGGGCTACTGCCCCAGGCTAAGGTATCAAGCAAAAAGCTACTTAAGTCTTCTTTTTCAATTTGCGCCGCATTGTGTTTGGCCAAACGCTCGAAGCTGCTTTTGCTACACAAACGATAGCAGGTTCCGGCCATTACACGCCCCGCGCGCCCTGCTCTTTGAATGGCGGATGCTTGCGAAATACGCTGCTGGGTAAGCGCAGTTATGTCACTGGACGGATGATACTGAGCACTGTTTTCCCACAGGCTATCGATAACCACCGTTACGCCTTCGATGGTTAAACTTGTCTCTGCAATATTGGTAGATAATATGATTTTTCGTCTGCCTTGCGGGTCTGGCGTAATAGCGGCTTGTTGCACTGATTTGCTAAGCGCCCCATAGAGCATGTGAACGGCCATGTCCGCACTCTCAGCTAACCCTTTTATTTCTTTGGCTATAGCATTAATGCTTCCTCGCCCCGGAAGGAAAACCAAAATATCACCGTCGTGTTCGCCTACTGCCTGCTTTATAATATTGCAGGTTCTGGGTACTAACTCATGCGCCTGCACATCTTGTGTGTAGCGGATGTCAACGGGAAACATGCGCCCTTGCGTATTCAAGTTCACTACTGGCAGTACGCTATGCGTATTGAGCAACGTTTGAAGGGGTGCTACATCCAAGGTAGCCGACATTACGACTAATCGTAAGTCATCGCGAAGCCCCGACTGTACTTCAAGCGCTAGTGCCAAACCAAAGTCACTGTGAATACTGCGTTCATGAAATTCATCGAAGACAATAGCGGCTACCCCATCAAGCTCAGGGTCTTGCTGAATCATGCGAGTCAGCACCCCTTCGGTTATGATCTCAAGCCGAGTGGCAGGCGATGTTTTCGACTCCCCCTTAATACGATAGCCAACCGTTTCGCCCACATTTTCATTTAATTGCCTCGCTAAATAGTCCGCAAGGTTTCTCACCACCACGCGCCGTGGCTGCATAAGTAATATTTTTCCTTTAAGCGATGATTTCAGCAGTGACAAAGGAAGTACGGTGGACTTTCCCGCACCCGGAGGCGCCCCTATGATGACGTTGCTAGCGGCTACAGCTTCTTCAAGCGACGTAACGAGTTCATAAGCGGGTAAGTGAGAAAACGGCTGTAACATAAAGGGCATAAAGGTGTTATAAGTTGATGGGTATAGTGTACCTGATTTGATCAATGCACCCGAACATCACTGCTATTTTTTTAAATTTGGCAAATAGCTCAACACTTGCGTGTTGTTTTGGAAATCGCAGGTAGCGTCATGATAAACTTAGGTTTGTATAGACATTAACGGGATGTACAAGCGAAAGGGCAAATTTGAAGGAGGAAAGCTATGCGAAGCTTTATTGGTTTAGATCTTAGCGCCACAGAAAAACTTGCTCTAGATAGCTGGCGCCAACAGGCATTGCCTGAAGTTATGCCCCGTCAATGGGTAAAAAGCGAGCCTAATCGTTCTCGAAAGTCGTCCCGTAAGCGCTACGAGCACACCAGTAACCAAGGGCCCGCGCAACCGTACGCAGTGCCGGCAGCGAACTTCCACATTACGCTTAGTTTTTTAGGTGAGATAAATCACCGGCAGCACGACGCACTGGTGTATGAACTCGATCAGCTTGTGAGCGAACCCTTTTCGCTAACCCTCGATGCAACGGGATTATGGAACGGCCCTAAAATACTCTTCGCTTCGCCGACAGATGCGCCAAAGGCGCTAGGTGAACTTGCCAAATTGTCGCGAAAAGCAGCCCGCAAGGCGGCAATAGAGGTAGAAAGCAGAGAGTATAAGCCTCACGTTACGCTTGTTAGAAAGGCTACGCCGAGCTTGCCTCTTCCCCTCTACAGCCCCAATGTAGACGTTCACGTTTCGGCATTTCACCTTTTTGAGTCTGTCTCTACACCGCAAGGGGTGGTCTACCCTATCCGTCAGTCTTGGCCGTTAAAACACAATATGTCGGTAAGAGAAAAGCTGCGCCGAGGGATAACCGACGAGTAAAGGCAAACGCAATACCGTGCTAACTCGGGGAAACCGATGTTCATTTGACTTGCGCCTTTTCAGCTTAAGACCTCGTGTGATTATGAGTTATAGCAATTTAAGCTGGTTTAAAGTACCGCGTCGCCTTTACAACGCATGGCGGCACAGGTAAAAAGAAAGCCTGTTTTTTTATTCAAACTGCCCAAATGCAACAAACATTTAGATTAGTAATAGACTGCCCAGACCAAATTGGGCTCGTTGCCAGCGTGTCGCAATTTTTGGCCGACCATAACGCTACCATCGTTGAAGCAAGCCATCACACTGACTTACAAACCGGCCGCTTTTTCATGCGCCATGAAATTAGCACCGACTCGCTAAAGTTAGATCATCAAAGCTTTGTTAAAGAATTCACACCGCTTGCTAACGAATATCAGATGAACTGGAAGCTGAGCGACTCCAGCAAAAAACAGCGCGTCGCTCTGCTTGCCAGCCTTGAGTCTCACTGTTTAGTTGACCTGCTTCACCGCTGGCACACAGGCGAACTACACTGTGATATTCCAGTTATTATTGGTAACCACCCGCAAATGAAACAGTTTGCAGATTGGTACAAAGTTCCTTTCCATTGGGTAGACTTTAAAGCGTTAGGAAAAGAGGCCGCTTTTGCGCAAATCACGACCTTACTTCAAGAATACAAAATTGATTTGACCGTGCTTGCCCGCTTTATGCAGATTTTACCTGATAGGCTTTGCCAAGAGTTGCAAGGTAAAGCCATTAACATTCACCACAGCTTCTTGCCGAGCTTTGCAGGTGCTAAGCCATACCAGCAAGCCTATGATCGCGGCGTAAAGTTAATCGGCGCAACCTGTCACTACGTTACAAAAGATTTAGATGAAGGCCCTATTATTGAGCAAAGCGTAAAACGTATCAGTCATAGCGACAGCGCAGCTGACATGGTGCGCAAAGGTAAAGACTGTGAAGTAACGGCATTAGCTCATGGCGTGCGCTACCATTTAGAAGACCGCGTAATTATCCACAGAAACAAAACCGTGGTATTTGCGTAAGCTTTTACAATTACCTAATAAAAAAGCCCGACAGTAAAATTACTCTCGGGCTTTGATTTGGTCGAGTCTCGCTTTATCTAGACATTCTTTTTTACGTTGTTAAATCCATCATCACCAAGCAGTTCTTGAAGTCTCGCTTTTATTACGGCTTCCTTATGAGGATAGTGAAAGTCAAACCCTTTACCGTTGCCGCTTTCCAAAATGACTCCAAGGTAATGGTGAGAAAAATTAAGCGCATAGATAGTATTGGCGTTCACCCTGAGGGGCTGGCGACCAAGTCCCTGAAAAAAGTGAAACACCACAAAATCACCATCTTTTTCTATCAATTTTTCAATGGGATATCTATTGCCGAAGCGCCTGTTTCTTAAATAAGAGAAAAAGCCAATACATAGCCCTACACTACCTAGGGTAGCCGCTAGTTTAACTTCACCTTCTGCAGTGATATTTAAAATAAAAAGAGCCAGTAGAAATGCTGGAACACCAAGAAATAGTGCCTTGTCGATGGGTTTGCGTTGCATCGTTTTCCCTGTGAAATTTTGATTCCCTTTAAAGACGCAATAAATCACAAAGCGGCTATGGTTTCAATACAAGCAACGGTTTCAATACGTCCACTTTCTTGTCATTAGGTTAGTGCAGTTATCGGTCTGACATGAACTACTTTATGCTTCAAACAGGGCTGGTACGCATGGCACGTCTTAGCTTCATGTAATACCACAGGTTCGAGGCTGCAAACAGGGCTTCAGTAATGGCTAATCCCCACGTTTGCGTAATTATTCCGTACGCAGTGAAGTTGATAGAGCCAATAATCATGCATACCCTTAAACCCGCTTCCTTGCAGTGAAGTTCGCCAAACCGGTATGCCATAAAAGTTAACACCGGCATAGCTTCAACTAACGATGTTTTACCGGTTAGGTTATTCACCGTCAGCACAATAACCATCATAGAGATTAATGTAATGTAGGTTGCCACAGGAGACAGAAGTTTTTGTTTTATTAAACGATAACTGGTACTCAGCCCCGCCACCGTAATTACTACGGCTCCTCCCCACGCTTGCTCGAAAACCAAAAGTGAGCCAATAGCAATACATAACCCTAAATTCAGTAGCAGTAATTTACGTTCAGTGTTCGACCAAAAGGAGGCCAAAGCGAATGCAACGGGAAACGCGTGAAGAAGTAATTCAAACATGATGATCACAGTAAAAAAGTCATTGGTTTACGAGCTGCGGAAGACAGCTATTCAGAACGCGCGCAGTGTAATTTCCAACCAGCATAAAGCCAATCAAAATTTGACCAATTTCGACGAATTGCATATCAGCGCGATTTCTCTTCAAACCGCTGCGCTGCAAGGAATTACGTTAAAGAGCATTTAACTTATTTTTACATTATCTTAAGATGGTTTTTGTCATAAAACGTATAGATAAAAACAGACAGGAAAACTCATGGGTAAATTTAAATCATCACTCACCGCTATGGCCGTTGTGGTTGCACTCGGTGCATGTTCAGAACAAAAAGCACCTGAGACCACCAGCACAGATGTACAAAATACAGCGACATCTCAACAAGCACAGTTTGATAACGTGCTGCTTCAAGAGTTTAAAGGCCCGTACGGCGGTGTGCCTGCTTTCGATAAAATGAATTTGGAAGATTTGAAGCCTGCGCTAGAAAAAGCCATGGAACTGAATCTTAAAGAGATCGAAGCCATCGCAAATAACGAAGCGCCACCAACGTTTGAAAACGTCATTGTTGAAATGGAGCGCGCAGGGGCAGAACTTGGACGCGTATTCACGTATTACGGCATTTGGAGCTCAAACAAGTCTAGCCCTGAATTCCGCGAAATTCAGGCCGAGATGTCACCAAAACTGTCAGCTTTCTTCACTCAAATTACGCAAAATGAAAAACTCTTTGAAAAAGTTAAAACGGTGTACGAGTCAGATGAACTAGAATCGCTCACGCCAGAAGAACAGCGTATTACGTGGATGACTTACAACAGCTTCGCGCGCAACGGTGCGACGTTAGATGGCGAAGCGAAAAAGCGCTACGCTGAAATTAACCAAGAACTTGCTACACTGCACACAAAGTTTTCTAACAACGTGCTAGCAGACGAAGAAAACTACGTTACTTATATTACTGAAGACCAGCTTGACGGCCTACCTGCTTCGTTTGTAAAGGCAGCTAAAGCGGCAGCAGAGTCTCGCGGCGAAGAAAGTAAATATGCGATCACCAATACGCGTTCGTCTATGGACCCGTTCTTGACCTACTCAACCAATCGTGAGCTTCGCGAAAAAGTATGGCGTACTTACTACAACCGCGGTGACAATGCCGACGAGTTTGATAACAATGACATTATCAAGCGCATCCTAACCCTTCGAGATGAGCGCGTTGAGCTGTTAGGCTACGAAAATTACGCACAGTGGCGTTTAGAAGATCGTATGGCGAAGAACCCAGAAAACGCCATGGATCTGATGATGAAAGTATGGCCTGCTGCTATTGCTCGCGTTGAAGAAGAAGTGGCCGACATGCAGGCCATTGCCGATGAAGAAGGTGCAGACATTACTATTGCGCCATGGGACTACCGCTTCTATGCAGAAAAAGTGCGCCAGGCGAAATACGACCTAGATTCAAACGAAGTAAAGCAGTACTTACAGCTTGATAAGCTTCGCGAAGCGATGTTTTACGTTGCAGGTCGCTTGTTCAACTTCAACTTCACACCTGTTGAAGAAGGCAAAGTACCCGTTTTCCACGAAGACGTGAAAGTATGGGAAGTAACTGACAAAGACAGCGGTGAGCATATCGGTCTTTGGTACCTTGACCCATTCTCACGCCAAGGTAAACGCTCTGGTGCTTGGGCAACCACGTATCGCTCTTACACCACGTTCGATGGTAAGAAGACCGTATTGTCTTCTAACAACTCGAACTTCGTGAAAGGTGCTGATGGCGAAGCTACACTTATTTCGTGGGATGATGCTGAAACCTACTTCCATGAATTTGGTCATGCTCTTCACTTCTTAGCGTCTGACGTAGAATACCCGTCTTCGCATTCTGGCGTACGCGATTACACTGAGTTCCAGTCTCAGTTATTAGAGCGCTGGTTGACCACCGATGAAGTAATCAACAACTATCTGGTTCACCATGAAACAGGCGAGCCAATTCCAGCAGAACTAGTTGAGAAGATTAAGAAGGCCTCAACCTTCAATGAAGGCTTCAAAACAACTGAGTACATGGCTTCTGCCATTATGGATCTGAAGTATCATACTACCGATCCTAGCAAGATTGACCCTGATACTTTTGAGCGTGAAGAGCTTAAGAAGCTTGGTATGCCAGAAGAAATCGTTATGCGTCACCGTTCACCTCACTTCGGTCACGTGTTCTCGGGTGAAGGTTATGCTGCGGCCTATTACGGCTACATGTGGGCAGAGGTTCTTACTGCTGACGCAGCAGAAGCCTTTATGGAAGCACCGGGTGGTTTCTACGATAAAGAAGTAGGCGATCGCTTAGTGAAGTATCTATTCGCCGTACGTAACGCAATGGATCCAGCTGAAGCATATCGCAAGTTCCGTGGTCGTGACGCCAAGGTAGACGCATTGATGCGTGACCGTGGTTTCCCTATTCCTAAGGAAAGCAAAGAGTAAGTTAACGTCCTTACCCTTCCTAGGCCCTGTTGTTGTTTGCTATACATCAAAGAGCAACAGGCCCTAGCTGTGGCTAATTAAATATTTAGCTTCAGTATGCCATTGGCCCTCTTGTTTTCTTCGTAAAGCAGAGGGCTTTTTTATAATTGACGTTTTTGTAAAGCCTCATCTTTTTATTGACCTATTGGTCAATTATGCTTCACAATCTCTTTGCCCTAGCGAAAAAGTATAAACTTTGCAGGGAAAAGGTCGATAACTTGTCTGCGCTTTAAAAATAACAATAGCACTAGCGTAAGAATCAGAGAGTAGTACTGACCCGCCTAGGACTCAGTATCAGACGTTGCTGTGCCTGCAATGCCACGTCACCTTTAATCTATTAATTTTCAGCATTAACTTACGTGGTCGAAAGTCATGACTTTCAGTATTAAACAAAAACTCATTATTTCTCTTATTGTGGCAGTACTTGCCGCAGCTATTCTTGTAGGTTCAATTAGCCAATGGATTGCCCGTGATCTCGTTAAAGAGAACATGGAAGAACTACAGCTTCCTTCTTTACTGAAACAGGTTGGCAACCGCGTAGACAGAGAGGCTAGCGTAATGCTTACCGTAGCACACAGCATTGCCTCTAACCCGGATATTCTCGCTTGGTCATCAGCCGGCGCCGATTCGGCAGGCGAACGTCGTCTACTGGGCTATCTAAATAATATTGTTGAATTTAACGATTTAACGGTAGCCTCGTTTGTAGACAGAACCACCTACAAGTATTGGAACCAAGATGGTTTCTTGCGGGTGCTACAAAACGATGAATTTGATGGATGGTTTTTCGCTTATAAAAATAGTGGCGAACCCATCTCGCTGAGTTTATACAACGAACCTGGACAGGGTTACCGCCTATTTGCGAATTATCAGCAAGTAAACGGCAGAGGTATGTCAGGTGTTGCTAAGTCGGTCGATGAGCTGCTGGATATCATCAATGCAGTGAAAATTGCGCAAACCGGCTTTGTCTTTCTAGTTGACGGTAACGGCACCATAATCGCGCATCCCAATACCGAATTACTGGGGAAGGCTAAGTTAGCGTCAATAAGCGATTCAAGCACAGCAGGGCAACTACTCAATCGTCAGGGCTTTGCTATGGCCACCAGCGATGCGGCAGGCGACACGCAACTGTTTGCCAGTACCTATGTGGAAAAAGCCGGTTGGTACGTGGTTGCACAAGTACCCGAGCATGAGCTTTACGCATCACTAAATGCAGGCAGTCGCCAGATTATTATTTGGGCTTTGGTAATAGCAGGTGCTTTCGCACTCATTGGTATTTGGCTAGCAGGCACGCTTACCAAACCACTTGAATCACTGGCCGATGTTTTCCAGCAGCTCGGCAGAGGACAAGGCGACTTACGCTCTCGTATTCCTATGCCAGAGCAAAAGGAAATTGCCCGCTTAGTAGAAGGGTTCAATAACTTTATTGATCACCTTCACGGCACCATTTCGCAAGTGGCGAAAACAAGTCACGCACTAAAGGCGTCAGCACAAGATGTTGCGAAGCAGTCTCATCAAACAGAAAACTCCACCAAGAGCCAGCGCGATCAAACCTTACAGGCGGCAGCCGCGTTAACAGAGATGGGCAGTACGGTAAATGAAGTAGCCCAGTCAGCTACCCATGCTGCACAGAATGCGAATTTGGCAACCACAAACTCCGCTCACGGTCGCGAAATTACCCAGCGTGCAGTGCACGCAATCAACGGTCTTTCGGATCAAATTCAAGATGTGTCTCGGGTTATTCAATCGCTAGATGAACATACCGCAGCTATTGGCGGTATCCTCGATACCATTCGAGGTATTTCAGAGCAAACCAATTTACTTGCGCTAAATGCTGCTATAGAAGCAGCGCGGGCTGGCGATCACGGCCGAGGCTTCTCAGTCGTTGCTGATGAGGTACGAACACTTGCACAACGTGCCGCTCAAGCGACTGATGAAATACAGGTGAAGATCGATAAGTTCCAGCAAGACTCTAAATCTGCCGTTTCACAAATGGAGTCAAGCCGCGCGCGCACAACTGATGTAGTAACCGCAACCAATGAAATAGACAAGTTGCTTCAAGATATCGCCGAAGAGATTGCTCACATTAATGATGTGAATACGCAAGTAGCGACGGCTACGGAAGAGCAAGCTACGGTGGTTGAAGATATCAGTCGAAACATTAATGACATTAGTGCATCAAGTGAAGAAACCCTGAATGCAACTAAGATATTGGTTAGCGTGAGTGACAAGCTTGACGAACTGGCACAAGAGCTCTCGTCTGAAGTGAGCAGATTTAAGCTTTAAGTTTACTTTAACCCTATTACGTACAAATCGTTGAGATAACGCAACCTTATGCGCCATTATTTAGAAAGTGATGGCGTATTCTACTTTTACTTGATTGTCACGGCTGGAGCGCCATGGCAATTGCATTGATGCTCCTTCACTTTCCCACGACTCTCTCATAGCACCAACAGTAAGAAGGTGCTTGTCTTCATTGAATGGAATTTCTACGTAAAGGCCAGCTGATGTGCTAGTAGGCAGACGAATTGTGTCGGCAACCGGAATACTCATCTCATGACGGGGACGTATTTTATGACTCAACCCCAACCGATAATCACCTCTATCCCACCAGCTAACTACTTCAAATTCATGACTTCTGACACGCTGTGACAAAACTCCGTAGTCAAGCAGGCCTTTGTTGTAATGGACAATGGCTTCGACGTTGAACATAGGTGTCAGTTTTTGGCTGAACGCTAATTGATACTGCTTCTGCTTACAGCCTTTGAATTTAATCTTATTTTTGGTGAGGGTCAGAGAGAAGGTATCATCGCTGTCCGAATATTTGTTGAGCCATTGCTGAGTCTTTTCAACCACAGAGGCATTAGCTGCTCCTGCCATTAATAGACATGGGCAAACACACATTGCTAAAAAGGACTGGTGTAAACGTCTCATTTTTCGCTGCCTCTTAAATTGTGGTTGGCTACAACTTATTCGATCACAATTTCAGTATAGACAGGAAAGTAGGCAGTTGGGTATTAGCCATTTTACTAACATGGACTAAAAGATAACTTTAAAGGAATGGTGATGAGTCACACAAACAGTGACGGCTTATGCACACGAAAAGCTAGCCGCACTGACACGTCAGAGGGCGCTTACCTTGATACAACCTTTGAGCTAGATAGAGATGCTTCGCGCTCTTCCGTCGCTTCCTCGCTAAACCAATAGGTGCCGTTAGTATCCACACACACACCTTCAACTTGCTTATATTGTTTTATTGGCCAAATATTTAGAAGCGCATAGTCTTGCGAGATTTGTGCGATAAAGGTAGCAAAATTGCCAAAGGGATCTGATTTATAGCCTGTGATTACAAACCGATTTTGGTGGCGGTCGAAGTCAACGCCCGTAACCACACCAGGCAGGCCATCAATCGATGTAAACGGGCTAATAGTTTGTTCGCTCTCCCCTTCGTTCACTTTGTAAACATGAGTTATGCCCGTTCTCCAGCTTTTCGAGAATAGAAGAAGTTCATCACCATGCTTTACCATTGCCTCAGAATCAAAATCATGAGCGTATGGAATATTAATGTTAGCGTTATTACCCGCATATTTTAGCGTAAAGGTGGTTATCTCATTTGCATTACGGCGACTTACTTTGTGAATCTCTACCTTTTCTCTGTTGCCTTTGTTGTTTCCGACATCGGCTATATAAAACGACATGTCGTCAGCCGTTATAGCTTCCCAGTCTCTAT
This sequence comes from Alteromonas sp. 5NW40-0090, assembly GCF_057552975.1. Taxonomy (NCBI): domain Bacteria; kingdom Pseudomonadati; phylum Pseudomonadota; class Gammaproteobacteria; order Alteromonadales; family Alteromonadaceae; genus Alteromonas; species Alteromonas sp. 5NW40-0090. The sequence continues at coordinate 20,426 of NZ_BAAJLT010000013.1, read as the reverse complement.
TAGTAAGCGGTAAGCGCGTGCGCTCAATTATTTCACCTTGATAGTTAATGCGATAAATGACGGGCGCATTTCCGGAATCGTTGAGCGAAAACATGCTATCAACGTCGCAAAATAAACCAGAGGTTTCTGACAGTTCTTCAGGTAATTTAACAGTACTGTTCACGGTCAATGAAGCAGTTGGAGTGGGATATTGAGTCGCGCATGCCGAGATTAGCAAAAGCGCTAGCGGTAAAAACGCAAGTTTAAAAAAGCGGCTCAAAAAATAACTCCCGAATAAACGATAAGTACGAATAATAACAAAGCTTGAAGTATCAAACATGCATATTACAACGCTAAAGACAGTCTATTGGTCTAAACTTCTTACCGAAGCGTATATCGCTGTAAGCTTAACTTGTTCTAAAGTCTCAGTATGATAAATGATTAAGCTAATATACGATGGAACAATAACAACTTCTTAAGGATTCACTTTGTCAGACCCGCTTCTCTCGCTCGTTGCAGTAGGACTATTGTCCATCACCTGCCAATACTTAGCTTACAAAGTTAGGTTGCCCGCTATTCTGCCATTGTTAATTGTTGGTATCGTAGTTGGACCAGTGTTCGGTGTGCTTAATGCAGACGACCTATTTGGCGACCTGCTGTTTCCAGTTGTTTCTCTTTCCGTTGCTATTATTCTTTTTGAAGGGTCACTGACACTGAAGTTTAGCGATATTGCCGGCCATGGCAATATGGTGAGAAATCTATGCTCTATCGGTGTATTAGTCACCTGGGTGGTTGCGGCGACAGCCGCACATTACAGCCTAGACATTTCATGGCAGTTGTCCTTTTTGTTCGGTGCCATCGTTACTGTAACTGGCCCTACTGTTATTGTTCCCATGCTAAGGACTGTTCGACCTAAAACTAACCTTGCCAATATCTTACGTTGGGAAGGTATTGTTATCGATCCTATTGGCGCCTTGTTAGCGGTACTGGTATTCGAATTCATCGTAGCGTCACAAGAAACTGCTATTACACATACGCTCATTGCCTTTGGAAAAACCGTTGGTATAGGGTCGGTATTGGGGCTTGCCTCAGGCTATTTACTGGGTTTATCTATACGTAAAGACTGGATACCTCATTATTTGCTGAACACCGCTGTGTTAACCGTCATTTTAGGTGTATTTGCAGCCTCAAACTACGTAGCGCATGAATCAGGGCTTCTGGCTGTGACCATCTCTGGCATGGTGTTAGCCAATATGAAAGATGTTGATGTAGAAGACATCCTCGAATTTAAAGAAACCTTAAGCGTGTTACTTATTTCAGGCTTGTTCATACTGCTTGCCACCAGACTGAACTTACAGTCTGTCATCGATGTAGGATGGGGCTCGATTGTGGTGCTAGCCGCTATTATGTTTGTAGCCCGCCCCCTGTCGGTATTAGCTTCATCCATTGGTACTGGGCTTAAACTTAATGAATTAGCGTTGCTAAGTTGGATTGCACCACGTGGTATTGTTGCTGCAGCAGTCTCAGCTCTGTTCTCTCTTAAGCTTGAAGAAATCGGCTACGAAGGAGCGGGCATTATAGTACCTATTGTATTCATGGTGATTATCGCGACAGTTGTGGTACAGAGCCTTACATCACGCACCGTTGCGTCGTTACTTAAAGTACGTGCCCCTGCCCCAACTGGCTACCTGATTTTTGGTGGCAGCAAATTTAACCGCGCCTTGGCGTGTGAAATGCTAAATCAAAAATTAGACGTGACGATTGCAGATACCAACTGGGATGCCATTAGAGAAGCGCGCATGATGGATATTCCGGTGTATTTTGGAAATCCTATGTCCGATCATGCTGCTCGACATCTCGATTTAAACACCTTTGGCACTGTATTGATAATGTCGCCTTACAAACAATTGAACCCGCTTATTGCCTATCACTTTGAATACACTATGGGTAAAGACAAAGTGTGGGCGCTTACCAATAATGAACAGTCTACGCGACCTAGTCACCAAGTTAGCGAGCAGTATGCTAAAAAGCTTACGTTATTCGATGAGGGTGTTACCTATGGCTATTTAGCGTCAGCCATTGCCCGTGAATCTGCGGTTAAAACAACTCGGCTTTCGGAAGAGTTCACCTTTGAGCAATATACTAAACAGTATGGCGAGCGCGCTACGCCACTTATTGCCATTAACGCCGAAGGTAAAAGCTACACCTTTATTAACGGAAACAGCATTCAGCCGAAAGCTGGCTGGCGTGTTATCAGCTTGATTGAGCCAAAGCCTGAACAAAATGTAGAAGGGTCAAAGTAAGAAAACCTCCTGCCTCTCGGCAGGAGGTCTCTCCCTGGAAAACACGTAACACAGTGCCCTTTTTTAAAGGTGCATATTTATTTGGATTTTACTGCCGCTACACTGTCGTAGGCTTTATAGCAAAGAGTAGACCAAAACAATAAAAGCCAATTTTTACAATCACTTACATTAATTTACACATTCTAGCTTTACAGGCACCTTATAGAAAACCCCATTAAAGTGCACAGTACGCACTATTTGGGGGCCCACTTTTTAACCATAAAACAATTAGTTAACGTATTTCCGTATGCACTGAACAGTAGCCTCAAGAGCACCACTATTTTCTTCTAGTACTTTACGGCCTGATTGGCCTGCCTTTTCTCGCTCACTAGGGTTTAGGAGCCATCTATTCACAATTGCCGACATTGCTTCTCCACTCTCTACTTTTATCAGCGCGCCACACTCTTCTAAGTAACTGCAGATAACCGGATTATTATAAGTGTGAGGGCCCATTATTATCGGAATGGAAAAGCTTGCAGGCTCTAGGGCATTGTGCCCCCCTCTATCAGCTATGGAGCCACCAACGAAGGCGAAAGAAGCCACTGCATAAGCATCATTTAACTTCCCCATCTCATCGAGTAACACCACATTGGTATCTTCTGGTACGGATTGCACCTGAGAACTTCGAACATAGGGTAGCGACTTAGCTTCAATAAGCTTAGCTACTGCATCGAAACGCTCGGGGTGACGCGGAACAATAATTACTTTTAAGGAAGGGCTTTTTTGCCACAACTCTTTGGCCGCTTGAAGTACCGCTTCTTCTTCAAGGTCGTGGGTACTCCCCGCTACAAGTATGGGGTAACCCGCTTGATTCAAACCTAAAAAAGGATGGTCCGGCGCTGTAGCAGAAGCTACCTGGTCGAACTTGATGTTGTTAGTAAGCGTAAGCTTTTTATCGGGCACCCCAAGCCATGCGTAATTTGTGAAGTCGCGCTGCCCCTGGGCGCAAATATGGTAAAGCTTAGCAAGCATAGGGTTAAACAACTTACCAATCTTTTTATAACGTCTGGCAGACCTATCGGTCATGCGGGCGTTAACGACCATTACAGGTATATCTCGTTTCCAGCATGCATGGATGAGATTGGGCCATAACTCTACCTCGGTAATTAGCACAGCTTTGGGCTGAATTCTTTTTAGCATTCCTGCCATAGCCATATGCAGATCGTAAGGTAAATAAAAGTGATGCACATTGTTACCGAAGATCGCCCTTACACGCGCAGAGCCTGTAGGCGTAGTGGTGGTCACCGTAATCTGGCAGTCGGGTTCTTCTTGCATGATACGCTTAATCAAACAAGAAGCTGCAACTACCTCCCCCACAGAAACGCAGTGAAATAAGTAACCGTCTTTTTTAGGTGCATGTGCGACGAACCCAAAGCGTTCAAACCTTCTCCGGTTATAGTCTTTGCCTCTGGTAGTACCTCTTAACATCAACTGCAAAAAGGCGAAGGGAATAATGAACACCAATACCAGTGAATATCCCCATCGGCATATATCTTCAATTAGTGTGGGTTTGTAGCCGTTACGCTCGGCAGCAAACATAAATTGTCCTTAATGGTAAACATAAACGCATACATCACTGTTAATACAATGTGCGTCATTAAAATGTCGTCAAACTGTGATGTTATTGTTCGCTAGTTAGCTTCACGTGAAATTCGAAAGCCTATTCTAATGCCTAAAGACGTACAACAAATTCTTTTCATCAGGCTTAGCGCAATTGGCGATATTGTAATGGCTTCTGGCCTACCGTCTAGCATTAAGCAAAGTTATTCCCAATACGGTAAACCTGTTGAATTAACCTGGTTAGTAGAAGCCCCCTATGCCGAATTAGTTAGCAGTCACCCCTATGTAGACCACGTTATTGCGTGGCCAAAAAAAGAATGGCGCGCTCTATTAAAGGCTAAAAAATACTGGGCGCTTTTTAAAACTATAAAAGCATTTAGAAAGCAGCTCAGAGAAAAAAACTTCAATGTGGCAATTGAAGCACAAGGTCTGTTGAAAAGCGCCTTTTTCTCTTACATCAGTGGAGCTTCAGAGCGCATAGGTTTTAAAAGTAAGGAAAATAGCCAAAGATTACTTACGCTCGCGGTTGATAAGCCGACATCACAACAGATTAGCAGCGAATATCGATATCTTGCTAAAATACTACATTCACTTTGCAGCGCTGAAAACAATGATAGCTCAGACTATGAAATGTGCATCAAATCAAGTAGCGCTGCCATGCAGTCAGCGATAACGAAAACTAGTCACTTAGGGTTAACAGAACCCTTTATAGCTATCGCGCCTTTTACCACTCGCCCTCAAAAGCATTGGCCTTCTGAACACTGGCAAAATCTAATTCATAAGGTACGTAAACACTCTAATTTACCTATAGCCATTTTAGGAGGCCCTGGGGATGCTGCAAAAGCCGAAGCCTTTACCTTTGAATGTAACGGCGTAATTTCGCTGGCAGGAAAAATTAGCTTAGAGGAGTCTGTGAGCGTGCTATCACTTTGCCATGCGTTTGTTGGTGTAGATACGGGTCTTACCCATTTAGCTACAAGCTATAAAAAACCTACTGTTGCCATTTTTGGTTCAACAAGACCTTACACCCTAACCGACAATGCATATACCCATGTACTGTTTAAAGACATGCCGTGCGCCCCATGTAAACGAAAACCCACGTGCAATGGACGCTTTGACTGCATGACGCTAGTTACACCTGAACAAGTCTTTAATCAGCTTAAAGCATACATAAGCCACTAGTATGAGCAACAAGCACTCTTTCGACGTTAACGTTTTGCATATCGAATTGGGAAGGCATTTATACGGTGGTGCGAAGCAAGTAACTTATCTTATAGATGCCCTAGATAAAGACTGTAGGTTTAATCAACATCTTATTTGTGCCGCGAATAGCGAGATCAGTCATTACAATTTCAACCGATGTAAAACATTCTCTATTGACTACAAAGGCGATACCGACCTGATGGGCTTTAAGCGTTTACTTGACGTTGTAAAGCGCATTATGCCCGATGTGATTCACGTACACAGTAGACGCGGCGCCGATGTTTGGGGCGCACTAGCAGCAAAATTGACCGGAATATCGGCAGTATGTACCCGCCGAGTAGATAATACTGAAGGTAAATTGGCCCGCTTTAAATATCGTGAGTACGACGCTGTAATAAGCATTTCGGACGGTGTCCATAATGTAGTCTCAAAGCATTGCGATAAAGTGAAATACCAAGGAGTTATTCACTCTGCCGTTGATGAGGAAGAATACGGACAGCCTGCTAACCAGCAGTGGCTGAAAAGTAAGTTTAATATTCCACAGCACCACTTCGTTATCGCTAATTTTGCACAATATATCCCCCGCAAAGGGCAAGCCGATTTAATACTCGCTATGCAAGAGCTAACAGCGCAATTTGACAACTTAACTTGCCTTCTTTTTGGTAAGGGCTCTGAAGAAGAAAATTACAGGCAGTTGATAGAAAAGCATGACCTACAAAGTAGTGTAAAGCTTTGTGGGTTTACTCACGAAGTCGCTAACATTTTGCCTAATGTAGACGCTCTTGTTCACCCCGCCTACGCTGAAGGCCTTGGAGTTATACTTCTTCAAGCAGGGATAAGCAAATGTGCTGTTATATCAACCCCCGTTGGCGGAATACCGGAAATTATAAAACATAAGCAAACGGGTTTAATGGTGAGCCCTGGAGATATTAGTGGGCTTGTGCAAGCAATACGCTTATTGATAGCGGAACCCGAGGAAAAAATAGCATTAGGTAAAGCACTTCACCAGCATGTAAAGACACACTTCAGCATAGAGAATATGGCAAGTGAGTATACTGCACTTTACCACCAAGTAGTGAAAGCAAGCATAAGCGTTTTTTAATATGGCTGAGTCACTATGATAAAAACCACGACTTATTCTATGCTTATTTTACTAGTTGAGAAGAACAAAAAAGCCGCTCGAAAGCGGCTTTTTTAAGACTTTGAAAAAAGTTAGCGATTAAACGCCAGCTTTCTCAACAACGTCAACTAGCATCCAAGATTTGCTCTTAGATAGTGGGCGACATTCACGTACTGTTACTACGTCACCTTTGTTGCATACGTTGTTTTCGTCGTGGGCGTGAAGCTTAGTAGAGCGCTTGATGAACTTCCCGTAGATTGGGTGCTTAACAAAACGTTCAACTACAACAGTGATAGATTTATCCATCTTGTTGCTAACCACACGACCTTGTACTGTACGAATTTTTTGCTCAGTCATTACGCATCAGCCTTTTGAGTCAGAATGGTTTTAACACGCGCGATGTTACGACGTACTTTTCTCAACTGATCAGTTTTTTCAAGCTGACCTGTTGTGTGCTGCATGCGTAGGTTGAACTGTTCGCGTAGCAGGTTAATCAACTCTGCGTTCAGCTCTTCTACGCTTTTGTCTTTCAGTTCAGTCGCTTTCATTACATCACCGTCCGAGTTACAAAGGTTGTTTTAAATGGCAGTTTAGCCGCTGCCAATTCAAACGCTTCGCGTGCAAGATTTTCAGGAACACCTTCCATCTCGTAAAGAACACGACCAGGCTGAATTTGGCATACCCAGTACTCAACGTTACCTTTACCTTTACCTTGACGCACTTCAAGAGGCTTCTCAGTAATTGGCTTGTCAGGGAAAACTCGAATCCAAATTTTACCTTGACGCTTAACGTGACGAGTCATAGCACGACGCGCTGCTTCGATTTGGCGCGCAGTCATTCGACCACGGCCAACTGCTTTAAGGCCGTAAGTACCAAAGGCAACAGTGCTACCCGCTGCGAAGCCGCGGTTGCGGCCTTTGTGCATCTTACGGAACTTCATGCGTTTTGGTTGTAACATGATTAGCCCTCTCGCTTAGCGTTGCGGCCTTTCTTCTTAGGTTGAGCAGCTGGTGCTTGCTCTTGAGTTGTAGGTAGACCACCTAGAACTTCACCTTTGAAGATCCATACTTTAACGCCGATGATACCGTAAGTAGTTGACGCTTCAGAGGTTGCGTAATCGATGTCCGCACGGAAAGTGTGCAGAGGAACGCGACCTTCACGGTACCATTCAGAACGTGCAATCTCTGCACCGCCCAAACGGCCGCTAACTTCAACTTTAATACCTTTCGCGCCTAGACGCATTGCGTTTTGAACTGCGCGCTTCATAGCACGACGGAACATAACACGACGCTCTAGCTGGCTAGAGATGCTGTCAGCTACTAGCTGGCCATCTAGCTCTGGCTTACGTACTTCAGCGATGTTGATCTGAGCTGGCACACCGGCTAGCTTAGATACGTAGTTACGCAACTTCTCTACGTCTTCACCTTTCTTACCGATTACTACGCCTGGACGAGCAGTGTGAATTGTCACACGGATGCTCTTAGCAGGACGCTCGATCACGATTTTAGAAAGTGAAGCGTTCTTTAGTTGCTTAGTCAGATACTGACGTACCTGATGATCGTTATACAGGTTGTCTGCATAGTCTGCAGTATTAGCGTACCAGGTAGAAGTCCATGGTTTGCTGATACCCAGGCGTATACCTGTAGGATGTACCTTCTGTCCCATTATCTACTCCTAGTTATCCGCTACAACCACAGTGATGTGACTGCTGCGCTTGAAGATACGATCAGCACGGCCTTTAGCACGTGGCTTGATACGTTTCATAGTTGGACCTTCGTCAACGAAAACTTTAGACACGCGTAATTCGTCGATGTCTGCGCCTTCGTTGTGCTCTGCGTTAGCAATCGCAGATTCCAATACTTTCTTTACTAGCGCTGCGCTTTTCTTCGGGCTGTACGCAAGAAGCTCAAGAGCTTTCTCAACGTGCATTCCGCGAATTTGATCCGCAACCAAGCGTGCCTTTTGAGCCGACGTGCGGGCAAAACGGTGTTTAGCTAATGCTTCCATCTTCCTACCCCTTAACGTTTAGCTTTCTTATCCGCGACATGGCCGCGGTAAGTACGCGTTGGCGCAAATTCGCCCAACTTGTGGCCGACCATTTCGTCACTAATAATGACAGGTACATGTTGGCGACCGTTATGGACCGCAATGGTCAACCCAATCATATCTGGGATGATCATAGAACGACGAGACCAAGTTTTGATTGGTTTACGTTCGTTCTTTTCCACTGCAGCCTCTACCTTCTTCAGCAAGTGAAGGTCAATAAAAGGACCTTTCTTGAGAGAACGTGGCATGGTGAATCCTCGCTATTACTTGTTTCGACGACGTACGATAAGCTTATCAGTACGCTTGTTGCTTCGGGTTTTCTTACCTTTAGTAGGAACACCCCAAGGAGTTACTGGGTGACGACCGCCTGATGTACGACCTTCACCACCACCGTGTGGGTGATCAACCGGGTTCATGGCAACACCACGAACGGTAGGACGAACACCACGCCAGCGTGTAGCACCAGCTTTACCTAGTGAACGAAGCATGTGCTCTGCATTGCCAACTTCACCGATAGTGGCGCGGCAATCAGATAGAACTTTACGCATTTCGCCAGAGCGTAGACGTAGGGTAACGTAGTTTCCGTCACGTGCTAGGATCTGAGCGTAAGCACCAGCAGAACGTGCGATTTGCGCACCCTTACCAGGCTTCATTTCAATTGCGTGTACAACAGTACCTACAGGGATGTTGCGCATAGGTAGCGTGTTACCAGACTTGATCGGAGCGCCCGAACCAGACTGGATTGCATCACCTGCTTGCATACCCTTAGGAGCCAGAATGTAACGACGTTCACCGTCTGCGTACAATACTAGTGCAATGTTTGCAGAACGGTTTGGATCGTATTCTAAACGCTCAACTTTGGCTGGAATGCCGTCTTTGTTGCGTTTAAAGTCGATTACACGGTAGTGTTGCTTATGACCACCACCAATGTGACGAGTGGTAATACGACCATTGTTGTTACGACCGCCAGATTTGCTGTTCTTTTCAAGCAAAGGTGCGTACGGTGCACCTTTGTGCAGGTCAGGATTTACGACCTGAACAACGTGACGACGACCGGCAGAAGTTGGCTTAGCTTTCAATAATGGCATTTCTAATCCCCTTCTTACTCAGCACCACCGACAAAGTCGATGTCCTGACCTTCTTTAAGAACCACGTAGGCCTTTTTCCAGTCGCTGCGCTTACCGAAAGACATGCCGTGACGCTTGGTTTTACCCTTAACGTTCACAGTACGAACACCTTCAACTTCAACTTCAAACAGTTTTTCAACTGCAGCTTTGATTTCAGCTTTGTTCGCGTCTTTAGCTACTTTAAATACAACTGTGTTGTTCGCTTCAGCTGCCATTGTAGACTTTTCTGAAACGTGAGGTGCTACTAGCACCTTCAGTAGACGTTCTTCTTTCATGCTAACGCCTCCTCAAGTTGTTTAACCGCATCAGCAGTAATTAGCACTTTTTCAAATGCAATCAAGCTCACTGGGTCGATGCCTGCTACGTCACGTACGTCAACTTTGTACAAGTTGCGTGCCGCTAGGAACAAGTTCTCATCAACTTCTGGAGTAACGATTAGAACATCATTTAGTTCATATTCGTTAAGTGCAGAAATAAGAGCTTTAGTCTTAGGTGCGTCAACACCGAACTTCTCTACAACAACCAAACGGTCTTGACGAATTAGTTCAGACAGGATGCTCTTAAGTGCACCGCGATACATTTTCTTGTTAACTTTTTGGTCAAAGTCACGAGGCTTAGCTGCGAAAGCACGGCCACCGCCAACCCAAATTGGGCTACGGATTGTACCAGCACGTGCACGGCCAGTACCTTTTTGACGCCATGGCTTCTTACCGCCACCACGAACTTCAGCGCGAGTTTTCTGCGCTTTTGTACCCTGACGAGCGCCTGCACCGTAAGCTACAACTACCTGGTGTACCAGGGCTTCGTTGAATTCACGTCCAAAGGTCGCTTCGGATACTTCAAGAGCGCTTTGCGCGTCTTTCAATGTTAATTCCATCAGTTCACTCCCCAGACGTTACGCTTTAACAGCCGGCTTTACGATTACATCGTTGCCAGTTGCGCCAGGTACGGCACCTTTAACTAGGATAAGGCCGTTCTCTACGTCAACACGTACAACTTCCAAAGACTGAGTAGTCACTTGCTTGTTACCAAGCTGACCAGCCATTTTCTTGCCTTTGAATACTTTACCTGGTGATTGGTTTTGACCAATTGAACCAGGTGCGCGGTGTGACAAAGAGTTACCGTGTGTCATACGCTGTGAACTAAAGTTCCAGCGTTTGATAGCACCTTGGAAACCTTTACCTTTTGATGTACCAGTTACATCAATCTTTTTAGTGTCGTTAAAGATTTCAACAGTGATTTCACTGCCTACTTCAATATCGGCACCTTCGTTTTCTTCTAGGCGGAATTCTACTAGAGTGCGTCCAGCTTCAACACCAGCTTTAGCAAAGTGACCTGCTTCAGCTTTGTTGATGCGGTTAGCTTTCTTAGTTCCAGCAGTAACCTGAAGAGCGCGATAACCGTCAGTTTCCTCAGTACGAAGCTGAGTAACGCGGTTTGGGGTCGCTTCAATAACAGTCACAGGGATAGACGTACCATCTTCAGTGAAGATGCGAGTCATACCCACTTTACGACCGACTAGACCAATCGCCATTGTTATAACCCTCTCTTATTAGCCCAGGCTGATTTGAACATCAACGCCAGCAGCCAAGTCCAAACGCATCAACGCGTCAACTGTTTTATCAGTTGGCTCGATGATGTCTACCAAACGCTTGTGAGTACGGATTTCATATTGATCACGCGCGTCTTTGTTAACGTGCGGAGAAATCAGAACTGTATAGCGTTCTTTGCGAGTAGGTAGAGGAATAGGACCACTTACCTGAGCACCAGTGCGTTTCGCAGTTTCAACGATTTCAGCCGTAGACTGATCGATCAACTTGTGATCAAACGCTTTCAAACGAATGCGAATTCTTTGATTTGGCATCGATTAAGCTCCAATCGAAAGAACAAAAAAATTCACCCTTTCTCTTCCATTTTGTCCGGAAAGAAAGGATGTGCGTAAACCGATGGTTCCCAATCGGAACCCTGTTCTTTTTTCTAGCACGCCAGCAACAGGCTAATCAGTGATGATGAATCCGTTACTTCGGCAACCACCCTAAAAGCAGTGAGGTTGCGGCTAAAAATTACATGCCCTAATTGGGCAGTGGGCGCGAATTATACAGAAAGCAGAGGGCAATGCAAGAGGCAGTTTGCTTTTTATACACACATTTTTACGCTATAACAGTATATGTAACTGTCTATAAGTAGTATTGTTGCAGTTGAGGTAACAGTATATCTTGATACCCTAGCGTAAAACATGCTTGTAGCGCCCAGAAGCGTAAAGGAATAGGCGCCAATATTTTTAGTAGTGAGAATATGGAAGTAGTAAATAACCAGCAAACTTTTGCACAAATAAAACGCATCTTAAATAACCACTCTACGTTACTAGATGCCTACAGCCTATTAGAACCCATGATACTCGGCTTGTTTGACGCTACTCGCATGAGTATTTTTCAGCGTCGTCGTCAGCATCAGGACTTGGTTGCCCGATTTAAAACAGGCAAGGAGACCCTAGAGATAAAAGTGCCAATTAGCCCCATGTCTATTGCGGGATACGTTGCGCTTTCTCAAAAGCCCGTAGTTATCGACGACCCTTATAATCCTACGCTACTTCAAAGTATTCACCCACGCCTTCGTTTTGCCGACAAGTTCGACAAAGATAACGATTTCAGAACACAAAACATTCTCTGCGTACCAATAATGAACGCTGGTGTATTGATGGGTGTAATTCAAATCATCAACAAAGCAAGCGGCAGCTTTACAGAAGACGACCTTAAGCTTGGCAACGCATTAGCGCTTATTCTTGGCGACAAGTTTAGATTCGAGTTAGGCGGCACTAATAACCCATTTGATCTTCTTGTACATAAGAGTTTGCTGGAAGAAGCAACACTCGCCGATATCCAATCTTCTACGCCAGACATACGCGCTTTAGTACAGCGCCTAGTTTCTGAACACCGAATATCAGAGGATGAAATCGGCAACTCCCTGTCTATTCACTATCAAGTTCCATTCATTCCTTATCTACCCGAAAAGTATCATAGGTTTGAAAATGAAAGTCGCCTGAACGTTTCTTACCTTAAACGAAACTATGTTGCAGTTATCGCCGATGCACATGATAAACCCATTGTGCTAATGGCCGAGCCAAACAATGCTGCGCTCTTAATGGAAATTGAAAGCGCAATGGGCATAGATAGCTACGAAATCGCGGTAAGCTTACCTAACCTTATTCTTCAATACTTGGGGGAGAATAGCGGTGGTGGTGGCCCTGGTGAAATGAGCGATATCCTTGATGAAATAGGCTCATCCACCGACGACAATGAAGATCAGGTTGATGAACTGTCAGACGATGCGCCAGCGGTTGTCCGCTTGGTAAGTCGTATACTTCACGACGCTAAACGTTTAAATGCATCAGACATTCATATAGACCCAGAGAAGAATGCCCCTACTCGTGTGCGCATGCGCGTGGATGGGGTGTGTCGCGATATGAACCAAGTGCCAAACTCACACCATAATGCAGTGATTGCGCGTATAAAGATCATGTCGAATCTTAATATCGCAGAAAAGCGCGTCCCTCAAGACGGTAAACTCGCATTCAGAATGAACGGTAAGCTCGTAGAAGTACGTGTGGCGACCATTCCTACTGTAGCCGGCGAAGGTGTAGTAATGCGTATTTTGGCATCAGGCGGTGCGATGCCAATCGACAAGATGAATTTGGCCCCCACCAACCGTACAAGGTTGGAAGAAATGATTAAAAAGCCCCACGGCATATTACTTGTTGTAGGCCCGACGGGTTCCGGTAAAACCACAACACTTCACGCTATATTGGGATATTTGAATACGCCTGAAAAGAAAATTTGGACAGCTGAGGACCCGGTGGAAATTACCCAACCTGGCCTTCAACAGGTTCAAGTGAGCCCTAAAATTGGCTTCAACTTTGCTGCAGCCTTGCGCGCATTCTTACGTGCCGACCCTGACATTATTCTTATTGGAGAGATGCGTGATAAAGAAACTGCTCATGCAGGCATTGAGGCCTCGTTAACTGGTCACCTAGTACTTTCAACGCTGCATACTAACTCAGCGCCAGAAACCATCACCCGTTTACTTGATTTGGGTCTAGACCCGGTAAATTTCTCAGATGCCTGCGTAGGTATATTAGCCCAGCGACTTATCAGAACCTTATGTGGAAACTGTAAAGAAAAATATGTAGCGGGTGAAAAAGATATGGCGTTTATTGAGCGCCAGTACGGTCAAGAACACCTTTCGGAACTTAATCTCCAAACCCCTCTAGAGCTTTACAGAGCCAAAGGCTGCGAAGAGTGTGGAAATACAGGTTACAAAGGTAGAACAGGTGTGCACGAATTGCTGGGAATGACACCAGAGTTACGCTCAATGGTTTATAAGGAAGCAAGTGTTTCAGAAATGAAATCACAAGCTGCTAAAGATGGCATGCGCACCTTGGTACAGGACGCAATATATAAGGTCATTAAAGGCGATACGGATTTAGCGCAGGTTCAGATTATAGGTGGTGAGTAAACACTAGTTTAGATTCTCATGCTGCGTTATTACCTAATAACCTGTACTTAAATACGGTTTTTTAAAAACGAAGAATATTGTATAAATAAACAAAAAAGGAAGGGACACCAATGAAGAAATTTATCGCAATTGTTACGACTATATCTTGTTTTACTCTCTCTTTACCTGCTATGGCGCAGGTAAAGACTAAAAATCATATTTGGAAGTCAGAGTATCTTTCTACACTGGATTTGGGGTTACATGCGCTCAAAGCAGAAAAATATGATAAAGCGCTAAAGAAGCTCACTGAATCAGCAAAGATGGGAAACAAGGAAGGCCAATACTATCTCGCGCAGATGTACTTCCAGGGCTGGGGCACACCAGTAAATTACGAAGAGGGCTGGCTATGGTTGAGCGTTGCAATGGAACAAAAAACGGCCGAATGGAACCGTTCTTATCGTCAAATTAAAGACGCCCTACCTGAAAATTACATTAAAGCACTAGAACCTTATGTTGAAGAGTATATCGCTTTATATGGTGCAGAAGCACAAGATTTAAGATGTGAAAAGCGTTCGGCTATCGGTTCGCATATAAAAGAAATTATTTGCGAAAAACGTTACTACTAATAGTCAACTAAATTCAAATCAAACTGGGGTAAAGGCTGTGGTGAAAACACAGCCTTTACCGCGTTTTTAAAGTAAATGCTTATTTCTTAAGGTACTCTCGAATAACGTAGTGAAGGATCCCGCCGTTTTCGAAATAAGTAAACTCATTCGATGTATCAATTCTGATATCCATCATAAATGAAGTGGTTTCCCCATCATCGGAAGTAGCTTTGACTTCAACTTCGGTCTGCCCACGTTCAACAGCGTTGATAGAAAAAGACTCATTACCTTTGAGCTCCAGAGAACTCGCACTGTCACCTGACTTAAATTGAAGTGGCAAAATCCCCATTCCAATCAGGTTAGAGCGGTGAATGCGCTCGTAACTCTCGGCTAATACTGCTTTCACCCCCATCAAAGAAGGGCCTTTAGCTGCCCAATCTCGACTTGAGCCAGTACCGTACTCTTTTCCACCAATGACAATGGCTGGTACGCCGTCATCTTTATAGCGCATAGCAGCATGGAAAATAGACATACTATCGCCACTTGGGAAGTGTGTGGTTGCGCTGCCTCTTGTGCCGGGTGCTAACTGGTTTTGAAGACGCACGTTAGCAAACGTCCCTCTCATCATAACCTCGTGGTTACCACGACGCGATCCATAAGAGTTAAAGTCTTTAGGCTCAACCCCTTGGGCCTGCAGGTACTCTCCGGCAGGGCTATCTTCTGCGATGGCGCCGGCTGGAGAAATATGGTCGGTAGTAATCGAATCGCCCACCTTAACCAAGCATCGTGCGTTTTCAATTGCAGTTAGAGCCTCTGGCTCTTTACCCATTACTTCAAAGAAAGGTGGATGCTTAATGTAGGTTGATTCTGGCCAGTCGTAGACTGATGTTTTACTTACCTGCAGTTCATTCCATTCACCGCTTCCTTTAAATACATCTGCATACTTTTCTTTAAACAAATCACCGGTGACGTTTTCCGCTATATATTGCTGAATTTCGTCTTCGGTAGGCCAAATGTCTTTTAGATATACCGGAGAACCATCACTCGCCTTACCTAACGGCTCTTTAGTGATATCTACATTCATGTTTCCAGCCAACGCGTATGCAACAACCAGTGGTGGTGATGCAAGGTAGTTTGCCGCCACATCAGGATGGATACGCCCTTCAAAGTTGCGGTTACCAGATAAAACTGAGGTAACCGTAAGTTTCGCTTTTCTAATGGCGTCGGTAATGGCGTCAGGTAGCGGCCCAGAGTTACCAATACACGTAGTACAGCCGTAGCCAACCAAGTTAAAACCTAGCGCTTCAAGCGGGTCCATAAGACCTGCATCTTCTAGATACTGAGTAACAACCTGAGAGCCGGGTGCTAATGAAGTCTTGACCCACGGCTTACGAGTTAGCCCTTTTTCCGCTGCTTTCTTCGCAAGCAAGCCTGCGCCAACAAGCACTGATGGATTTGACGTGTTAGTACAACTGGTGATAGCAGCGATTACAATAGCGCCATCTTCAAGGTTGAACTTGCTTCCTCTGAACTCCACGAATGAGTCGTGTTCTTCGTCGACCTCATCTGTTGTGCCCAAACCCGCTTCTTCGATGAGATCGGTTTCTTCATCAAGCACTTTCACGTCAATTTGCGAACGATGCCATTCTTTAAATGCTTCTGACGCATTATCAAGGGCAATTCTATCTTGAGGACGCTTAGGTCCAGCTAGTGAAGGAACCACTTCATCTAAGTTAAGTTCCAGGGTCTCATGGTACTGGGCATCTTTTGAATGGTCGTCGTGCCATAGGTGGCTGAATTTCGCATATTCCTCCACAAGGGCAATTTGATCTTCGTCTCGGCCGGTGAGTCGCAGGTAATCTAGCGCTACATCATCAATAGGGAAGATTCCGCAAGTAGCGCCATATTCTGGCGCCATGTTTGCGATGGTAGCACGATCGGCTGTTGTCAGATGTTTAAGACCCGGGCCGTAGAATTCTACAAACTTTCCAACAACGCCATGTTCACGTAGTTGTTGTGCGATAGTTAGCACCATGTCGGTGGCAGTTACGCCAGCAGGTAATTTACCTGAAAGCCTAAAGCCAACCACTTTCGGTAATAACATTGTTACTGGTTGACCCAGCATCGCCGCTTCTGCTTCAATGCCTCCCACACCCCAGCCAAGTACGCCAAGGCCATTAATCATCGTGGTATGCGAATCTGTTCCTACTAGTGTATCTGGGTAAACCAGGGTTTCCCCATCTTGCTCCTTAGTGAATGCGCAACGAGCAAGATACTCTAGGTTAACCTGATGCACGATACCGCGACCTGGGGGAACCACTTTGAAATTGTCAAAGCTAGACTGGCCCCATTTTAGAAATTGATAACGCTCTCTATTTCGCTGGATTTCAATGTCGGTATTCTTTTCAAGCGCATCGTCTTCAGCAAAGTGATCCACCATTACTGAATGGTCAATAACCAGCTCTACTGGATTTAATGGATTAATCGCCTGAGCGTCGCCACCTAAACGATTAACCGCATCGCGCATGGCTGCTAAATCAACAATAGCAGGCACACCCGTAAAATCTTGGAGGATGACGCGTGCGGGCACAAAAGACACTTCGTGATCAACGTGATTATCTGTGTCCCACTTTGCTACTTGCTCAATATCGTTGCTGTTAACAAACTCTTGGTCTTCATGGCGAATCAGGTTTTCCAATAGAATTTTGATACAAAACGGAAGCCTGTCGAGCGCATATTTACTGCCTATACTGTCAAAATTAACCGCTTTGAAGTTCTTGCCGTTTACTTCAAGCTGCGAAAAAGACTTATATGTCATACGCTCACCATCCTTTTTTGCCTGTTCGTGAATATCGTGTACGTTTCAAGTTTACCAACGCAAGAAACGAGCAACGGGTATTGTCCCGTCGCCTTATTTGTCAATTTGTACGGCCTTAACATGAAAAAAAGTTCACCTAGTATTTGTAGTGGCATCTGTTTTTTGGGTGATTTTTTAAAGGGAATCAGAAGTTCGGTTACTAACACAAGCCAAATAGACGAAAGTGCGCCGCACTACTTATAGGTAATTAAGCTTAGCGCACTGTATTGTGACGATATTTCTTTTTAAAATTTCGTGTGTTAACAAAGAACTGGTTGAACAGGTCAATTTACATATATGCAACATTTCTGTTTTCTTATAATTCACCAAACGGTATGCTAACAGTAAGGTTAAACATTAAATGTCTTAATACATGCTTAGGAAGGCTGTGAGATATACAAGCCTTTGCAATGAGCAATAACAATAATAACGAAGTTATCATGACACACCCGCTAGTTAAGAAGTACAACCTTGCGCCTCACCCCGAGGGAGGTTTCTATCGTCAGGTTTTCCGTTCTGAAAACGAAATTAAATCCTTTGTGCACAATGCTAATCGACCCGCACTTACTCATATTTATTTTCTTCTACTAAAGGGACAAGTTAGTCGTTTTCATCGCGTGTTACACGATGAAGTGTGGAATCACTATGAAGGAGCTCCACTACAGTTGTTTCAACTTGAAAAACAACAGCTGTGGGAACGTCGTATTGGTGGGCAAAGCACTGACTATGTTGAAGTAGTCAAGGCGGGAAACTATCAAGCCGCTGCAACTATGGGCGACTACTCTTTAGTGGGTTGCACAGTAGCACCTGGGTTTGACTTCGAAGACTTTAGCTTTATCGAAGAGCCATCAATGCAAGAGTGGATAAAAGTCGCTCATCCAGACCTTGTTCGTTTTATATGATAATTCCCAAACTATAGCGATAAACACACGTCTTACCTGCGATTTTGTACCAGCATAAACTGGATTTTTAAGCGCCAATCAAGGATGATAATGGCAGATTTTTAAATATACGTCTGAACGTCCAATTTCTGGAAATATCTCAGACGATTTCACTCTAACGCCGCAGGTAACCCAACTATGTATAAATTGGTACTTATTCGTCATGGAGAAAGTCAGTGGAACTTGGAAAATCGTTTCACAGGCTGGCACGACGTTGACTTGACCGACACTGGTGTAGCACAAGCAAAGACCGCAGGTCAGCTTCTTAAAGATGCTGGATTTACATTTGATCAGGCTTATACGTCTGTACTTCTTCGCGCAATCAAAACGCTTAATATTGCGCTTGAAGAGATGGGTCAGCATTACCTTCCAGTTGAGCGTCATTGGCGTCTGAACGAGCGTCACTACGGTGCGCTGACAGGTCTAGACAAAGCAGAGACTGCTGCTAAGCATGGTGAAGAACAGGTTAAAATCTGGCGCCGTAGCTTCGACATTCCACCTCCGGCAGTTGAAGATGAAAGCGAGCACTTCCCGGGTCACGATCCACGTTACAACAATGTAGATGCTGATATCTTGCCACGTGGTGAAAGTCTTAAGCTAACTATCGAACGTGTACTGCCATACTGGCACGACGTTATTCGTCCAGACATCCAAGCAGGCAAACGCGTAATTATTGCTGCACACGGCAACAGCCTTCGTGCTCTTGTTAAGTACCTTGATGGTATGTCAGACGAAGAAGTGTTGGGTCTAAACATTCCTACAGGTGTACCACTAGTATACGAACTAGATGAAAACCTTAAGCCAATCTCTAAAGAATATCTTGGCGATGCTGACGCTATCAAAGCAATGATGGATGCAGTCGCAAAACAGGGCAAAGCGAAGTAATCGAGTGCCGTTTTAGATACAAAAAAGCCTGCGTTAGCAGGCTTTTTTAATGGGTGTCTGATTAAACTAGTTTGGCACTTTCACCAACCAATTGTGAGTGTCTTCAGCTTTACCCCATTGGATATCATTTAACGCTTGTCTTAGCTTCATCGTTACAGGACCAGCTTCTCCGTTACCTACCTGATACTCTTTATCATTGTGAATAAAAGTACCTACTGGCGTAAGTACAGCCGCTGTACCAGACAGTGCTGCTTCAGTATTCGGTTTAGCTGAACGCTCTAGTAGTTCGTCTACAGTAATATCGCGTTCGCTTACCTTCATGCCGTGGTCTTCAGCGATTTGAAGAATAGTTGCACGGGTTACACCGTGTAGGAAGCTAGAATCTAAGCCTTTAGTAATGATTTCATCACCATCAATTAGCAGGAAGTTAGCAGCCCCCGTTTCTTGTACATCGCCATTAGGGCAAAACAATATTTGATCAGCCTGAACTTCTGCACGGGCTTTAAGAATAGGAGGCAACGCACTGGCATAATTACCACCGCTTTTTACCATTCCCATGTGCGGTGCGCAGCGCATGCCTGTTTCGTCTAGCAACAAACGAAGTGGCTTTAGGCCGCCTGCAAAGTAATCGCCAACTGGAGATAATAGAACGTACAGCATTGAACTTGCTGATGGTGCTGCCGCTTTACCAATAGACGCTTCCGTTCCGATATGCGTAGGGCGGATATACATAGAACCCGGTGGCTCTGGAACCTCAGACGCGTATTTTGCGACAATATCGATGATCATCTTTTCTACTTGCGCTTTATCTATTTCAGGTAAGTTAAGCAGACGACTACTTTGAGCGAAACGGTCAATATTCTTATCCATTCTGAAAATGTTGATGCTGCCATCTTCGTGCTTAAATGCTTTCAAGCCTTCAAAGCATGTACTTGAATAATGAAGCACGTGTGCACCAGGGTGCAGCTGAATACTATCTGCACTGACAAATTCGGTGTCAGTCCACTTATCGTTGACAAAGGTAGCAAGTGCCATTTGTGGCATGAATACTGTACCGAATACGGCCATTAGTTCGTCCTATTTACTTCGACTAAAATATTATTCGCAAGAGTTTACCAAAAAACCTGCACATTGCTAAAAGTAAGTCGATTCTATTAAGGCTTTTATCGAATAAGAATGTCTAGAAATACTGACAACACAAAAATTATGGGGTCAGAGTCGTGACTCTGACCCCATTTTTGTTTCTTCCAAACGCAAAAAACCCGCCGTG